>CAIYOB010000494.1 GCA_903927685.1 uncultured Planctomycetaceae bacterium | reverse complement strand
GGCCCGGTCCAGGTCCACCGGCGCGGCGGCCGCGGGCCGCTCGGGCGGCGACGGAGCTGCCGACGGAGCTGCCGACGGAGCGGCCGACGGAGCGGCCGACGGAGCTGCCGACGGAGCTGCCGACGGCGCCGTCGCGATGGCTTCGACCTGCGTCTTGATCTCGCTGGCCCGCTGGTATCGTTGGGCCGGCTCCTTTTCCAGCGCCCGCAAGACGATTTCGTCCAGCCGGACGTCGAGTTCGACCTTCCGCGACGGCGGCGCGAATCGGCCCAGCGGCAGCTCGCCGGTCAACATCTGGTAGAAGACCACGCCCAGCGAATAGATGTCCGCCCGGTGATCGACCTGCTGGGGGTGCTCGGTCTGCTCCGGCGCCATGTAGTGCAGCGTCCCCATCACTTGGCCGGTGCCGGTCAGCGTCACCTCCAGCGGATTCCGGTCCGCGAGCTTGGCCAGACCGAAGTCGGCGATCTTCAGCTGGCCGCATTTGTCCAGCAGCAAGTTCTCCGGCTTGATGTCGCGGTGGACGACGCCGTGGTCATGGGCGTATTGCAGGGCCGCGCAGATTTGCGGCACGATGGCCAGCGCCTGGCGCGGCGCCAGCCGGCTGCCGTCCAGCAGTTGCCGCAAGTTGGCCCCGTCGACGTACTCCATCAGGAAATAGAACCGCTGATTCCGCCGGCCGAAATCGTACACGGCCACGATGTGCGGATGATTGAGCAGCGCCAAGGCGCGGGCCTCGCGGGAGAACCGTTCGGCAAACGCCGGGTCGTCGGCGACGGCGGGAGCGAGGATCTTCAGGGCCACCGTGCGGCCCAACTGCTTCTGCCGGGCCTTGTAGACGATCCCCATGCCGCCGCGGCCAATCAAGTCCAGGATTTCCAGCTCGGGAAACTCGGCGGCCAGTTCGGCCGGCGCCGGAGGCGTGAAATCCGCGGCCTGCCGCCCCGCGTCCGCCGTGGCGTCCAGGCCGACTTGCAGCCCCTGCTGGAACAGACACGCCGGGCACAGGCCCTGCGGCGCATCCGCCGCCAGCACAGCCCCGCACGCAGCACATTGGTTCGGATGGGTCATCGTTGATGCTCCTGTTTTCGCGTCCCACAAATGACAGAAGCAAACACCGCGAAAGGTTACAGGCAATTTAGAAGATGCCGGATTTCTTCGTCGATTTCCGCGGGATCGGCGACCGTGTGGGCGATTTCCGCTCGCAACAGTTCGCGATACCGCCGCCGCAAGCGATGCACCGCCACTTTGACCGCCACTTCGCTGATCCCCAACCGGTCGGCGATCGCCGCATACGTCTCGATCATGCCGCCGGCCAGCGTCCCTTTCAGGGCATCAAACAGCCGCGCCTTGCCGCCCTCGTCAAACTCGTCCTGCAGCCGCGCAAGGACCTGGTCGAGCAACCCCAAGGCCCACCGCCGCTCGAACAGCCTCTCCGGCGTCAGCTCGTGCGCCGGTTCCAATTGGTAGCGGGCTTCGGCGCTCAGAGCGTCCCAAGCGACCACCGCCCGCCCGCCGCCCCGTTTCTGAGCCCGGGACCGGTCCCACTCGTTGGCCAGGAAGTTCTTGACCGCCGCCAGCAGGAACGCCCGGAACTTGCCCTTCTCCCGGTCCGCGCCGGCCAGAAGACGTTTGTCCAGCAACCGCGCAAAGAACTCCTGCGTCAAGTCCTCCGCCGCATGCGATTCGTAGCCGCGCCGGCGGATAAAGGCGTACAGCGGATACCAGTAGGTACGGCACAGTTCCGCCAGTGCGTCCGCCGCCGCGGGCGCATCCCGCTGGTCCGCCGCCGCCAGCACCACGGTCCACCGCGTGGCCGCAAAGCCTGCGGAATCGGGGGCGCCAGGTTCGGATCGCGTCGTCGACATAGGACTTGTCGGCCAATTCTTCAGCCACCCAGGGAACGAGCCACCGTCCTTTGTACCATCCTGCCTGCGGCTGCGTCGATGGGCAAGCGTCGCTGGGAAAGCCCATCCCGCGGCCAGCGGGGCGGTGGAGCGTCACGACAGCGGTCCCACCCGGACCCCGGGTTGCGTCGGGCCAGGCACGTACAGTCGGGCCCGGCACGTAGCATCGTTTACGAACTAGGGTCCTCGTTTAACCCTCTTGGATGCAAGGGCCGCCGCGCGGGCTCCCGTTGTTTCACTTTGGGCTGATCCCGAAGTAGGCGTACCCGCTCGCCACGGCCAAGCCGAGCCAGGTTGTGCCAATCTCACCCAACGTTGCATTCGATTCCGGGAAGATCATCACGCCAACGATCAAAGCGATAAACCCGATCACCAACCACGTCACCAGATATGCACATGTCAACCACATCGAGAGGTTCTGGGCGACCTCACCCGCGTCGGCTGGCAAGTGCACGAGGGCCGGGTTCTCCCCGGGTTTTGTGATCGCCAACTTGGCGACCACCAGCGCCGAAACAAGCCCACCGATGATTGTGACAATGTTGACGACACCCGGTGTGAACACGAGTTTCTCTTTGGGAAGAGTCTTTCCGTTTTCGTCTTGAGGCGCTACTGCCATTCCATGCTGTACGACCCGTTTGGTCATGGACACTACGGTCCCCGCATACAGAAGCAACAAGACGTAGGCTACGATCCCGCCAAAAATCACTGGAAAATTCTTCGCCATTGTCCGTCCTTTCAAATTTGAATAGGGCTCCCTGGGCCAACGCGAACCAGCGTGACACAACACCGAGGGTCGTGGAGGTAACGACGAGACGTTAACATGATTACAAACGCCGATCAAGCGGCAGGGCTGGGACAGGCAGGGCTGGGACAGCTAGTCCGGGAGGCAGCGTTCCTGGCGAGGTCCGCAAACCGCTCACGGCCGGCCGAATCCGCTGCCGCCTCGTCGCTCGCCCCACCCACGGTGCGAGGGACCGTGACCAAGATCATCCTTGCGGCGGATGGATCGCCAGGGCGCGCTGACGTTCGGCCTGCCGCAGACGGCGCCGAAAGAGAAGCGGGCCAAGTGGAAGAGCGGAGCGAAGCGGTGAGTCACGTGACTGCGTGCCCTGCGGTGGCTGGCACGGGCAGGTCCACGTGGAACCGGGTGCCGCGTCCCGGTTCGGTCTCGAAATGCAGTTCGCCGCCGTGGTCCTTGACGATGCCGTGGCTGATGGACAGGCCCAGTCCGGTTCCCTGGCCCGCCGGCTTGGTGGTATAGAACGGATCGAAGACCCGCTCGCGCACGTGCGCCGGGATGCCGGCGCCGTGGTCCTCGACGGTCATCCGCAGCCAGGGTTCGCCGTCCCTGTCGAGCACGCCCGCGCGGATGCAAATCAGCTTGCCGTCCGAGTGGCCCGCGAATCTCTCGTTCAAGGCGTCGCGGGCATTCGTCAGCAGGTTCATCAACACCTGTTCGAGCTGCTGGCCGCGGCACGCCACCGGCGGCAAGCCCTCCGGGACGTCCACCCGCAGCGTGATGTGATCGTGCCGGACCACGGTCCGCAGCAGCGACAGGACGGACTGGATGATGTCGTTCGGGGCGACCAAGCGGGATTCCTGTTTGTCCTGCCGGGCGAAGGTCAGCAGGTTGCGAACGATCACGGCGACGTGGTCGGTCTGCCGGATGATGGCAGCGGCTGACTCGACGATCGGGCTCTCCGGCGGCAGAGTATCGGCAATCAGCTCCGCGTAGCCCCGGATGCCGAACAGCGGGTTGTTGATTTCGTGAGCCACGCCGCTGGCCAGCGTGCCGATGGCTTCCATCTTCTGGGCCTGCCGCAACTGGGCCTCCAGCGCGACCTGGGCGGTGACGTCGCGGGTCACGGCGACGTAGTGGACGATTTTTCCGGCGGCGTCGCGGACCGCGGAGATGGTGGCGTCCTCTTCGTACAGCGCGCCGTCCTTCTTCCGGTTGATGAAGTGGCCCTGCCAGACCTGGCCGCGGGTCAGCGTGTCCCACATCTGCTGGTAGAACGCATCGTCGTGTTTGCCGCTCTTGAGGATGCGGGGGTTCTGGCCGAGGGCTTCCTGGCGCGTGTAGCCGGTGATGTCCTCGAAGGCCGGGTTGGCGTACAGGATGACGCCATCGGTGTCGGTAATGAAGACTCCTTCCGCCGCCTGTTCGACGGCCGTGGCCAGCCGGAGCAGCTCCACTTCCGCCTGCTTGCGTTGCGTGATGTCGCGATCCATGCCGCGGTAGCCCAGAAACTCGCCTGCCGGCGAGAGGATCGGCGTGCCGCTGGTTTCGAGGATGACCAACCGCCCATCGCGGTGCCAATTGGTGTTTTCCAGCATGGCGAACGGCTCGCGTCGGGCGGCCAGATGCGTGAAGTGGGTCTGCACCCGGCGCGCTTCGTCGGGGGGCATGAACTCGAACGGCGTGCGGCCCAGGACTTCTTCGGGCCGGTACCCCAGCAGGTCGAGGATGCGGGGGCTGGCATAGGTGTAACGCCCCTGGGCATCCACCTCCCACACCCAGTCAAATGCCGTTTCGACGAGGCCCCGGTAACGGGCTTCGCTGGCCTGCAGCTGGGCCGTTCGCTCGGCCACCAGCCGTTCCAGGTGCTCGCGATGGGCCTCGTTCTCCGCTTCCAGTCGCCGCCGGGTGTCTTCCAGGTCCTTGATCCGCGCCGCGTTGCCCGCGGCCCGCAGGATGGCCGCCTTGTCGATGGGCTTGAACAGATAGTCCGCCGCGCCCAGCCGCAACGCCTCGGCGGCCGTTTCCACGGTCGGCTCGCCGGTCATCATCACGACCTGCACGTCCGGCGCGGTGCCCTGAATCAGCCGCAGGAGTTCCACCCCGCTGACGCGCGGCAGGATGATGTCGGTCACGACCACGTCGAAGGCCGCGGCGCGCAGGTTCGCCAGCGCCTCGTCCGCATCTTCCGCCTCCGCCACCTCGTACCCGGCGTCGCGGAGGAACTCGCCCAGCGTCCGGCGGATGCTCTTCTCGTCATCGACGATCAGGATTCTTGCCATCGCTCAGATTCTCCAGCCGTTATCCACCGGCAGATCCACGTGCATGCGTGTGAACTGGCCGGGTTCGCTTTCCACGGTCCACTGGCCGTGATGATCCTTGACAATGCCGTGGCTGATGGACAAGCCCAGGCCCGTGCCCTTGTCGCGCCCCTTGGTGGTGAAGAACGGATCGAACATCCGTTCCCGGACTTCAGGCGGGATGCCGGTACCGCGATCCTGGACGGTCAGGCGAATCCAGCGTCGCCCGGCTCGTTCCAGCAGCTGCGCCTCGAGACGCAGCTGCTTGTCGGGGTGATGCCCGGGATAGCGTTCGTTCAGCGCATCGCGGGCGTTGGTCACCAGGTTCATGATCACCTGCTGGATTTGCTGACTCCGGCATTTCAGCTGCGGCAGGTCCTGGGGGACATTCACCAGCAGCGTGATCTGGTCGCGGCGGATGACCGCCCGGACCAGCGAGAGGACCGCTTCGACGATGTCGGCGATGCGAGCCGGGCTGTGACTCTGTTTCTCGTTGCGGGCAAAGGTGAGGAGATTGCGGACGATAGTGGCGACGCGCTGCGTCTCGTGCATGATCTCGCCGGTGAATTCCGCCAGCGGGCTGTCGCCGGGCAGCCGGTCCTGGATCAGTTGGGCGTAGTTCAGGATGCCGGTCAGGGGGTTGTTGATCTCATGCGCCACGCCGCTGGCCAGCGTGCCGATGGACTCGAGCTTCTGCTGGTGACGCAACTGGGCCTCCAGCGCGGCACGCTCCTGTTCGAGCCGTTTGCGCTCGGTGATGTCTTGAATGATCCCAGAGATCCCTGCCGACGGACCGCTGTGTTCAAAACCACCGGCGATGAACACCCAGCGGATCTGGTCATCGGCGCGGCGGATGCGGCATTCAAGACTCCAGCGGGACCTCGCGGCGATCCCCGCTTGGATGCACTGCCGGACGCGCTCACGATCTTCGGGCACGACATGGGACAGGAACTTGTCCGCGCTCCAAGCCGCTTCCGCGTTTGGATAGCCGAAAATCTGCGCGTGAATCAGGGTGCGGGTCGCGGTGTGGTCCTGCAGATTGAGGGACCAGGCGCCCGTGTGGCTGGCGGTGAGGGCGAAATTCAGCCGGCGTGCACTCTGGCGTGCCGCCTCCTCGGCCCGCTTCCGCGCGGTGATGTCCATGACGACGCCCAAGTAGCGAATGACGCGGCCCGACGCATCGCGCAAGGGCCGCCCACGGGACATCAGCCAGCGGGTGCTGTTGTCCGGGCTGTTGACGCGCCACTCCAGGTTCAGTTCGGCCTCCTGCTGCACGAGCGACTGCAATTCCTGTTCGACGCGTTCGCGGCCTTCCGGATGCACCGACTGGCGCCAGGCTTCGTAGGACGGCTCGCAGCTGTGCGGTTCTAATGCGTACAGCTTCCACAACTCGTCCGACCAGAGGTTCCGGCCGGTCGCCAAATCCCATTCCCAGGTGCCGGCTTGCGCGGCGTCGAGCGCCAGGGCGCGGCGTGCTTCGCTTTCGCGCACGGCCTGGTCGGCTTGTTTGCGCTCGGTGATGTCCAGCGTCGTGCCGACGTAGCGGACGAGGTTTCCGTGCGGGTCGAAGTAGGGCTGGGCTCGGTCGTGGACCCAGCGCACGCTGCCGTCGGGCCGGACGATCCGGTGCTCGAACTCGTAGACCGAGGAACTTTGCATCGCGTTCGTGAAGGTCTCGTGCAACAAGGCCGCGTCGTCGGGGTGGATGCACCGGGCGAGCATCTCGTCATACGTCGGCGAGGGGCGGTCCGAATCCAAGCCGTAGATGCGGTACTCCTCGTCGGACCAAACGGTCGTGCGGGTCGCGGCGACATATTCAAAACTGCCCAGATGCGCGATTCCCTGCGCCTCGACCAGCGTGTTGCGTGTCCGGGCGAGCGCCACTTCGGCCTGCTTGCGCTCGGTGATGTCCTGCACCACGGCGACGTGTTTTGTGCGCGGGGCGCCCGGCGACCACAGGGGCGAGACCGTCAGCATCACCCACACGAGCGAACCGTCCTTGCGATAGTAGCGTTTCTCCATGGAGAACTCGTCGATCGTGCCTGCCAGCAACTGCCCCATCTGCGCCAAGTCCGCCGCGAGATCATCCGGATGCGTCAGGGTCTGGAAATCCAGCTGCAACATCTCCTCGCGGGTGTAGCCGGTGATGTCGCAATACCGTTGGTTCACGCGGAGGAACTGCCCGGTGGCGGACTCGACCTCGGCCACGCCGACGGCCGCCTGCTCGAACAACGCCTTGAAACGGGCCTCGCTCTGTTGCAGCGTTTCGACGGCCTGCTGGCGTTCGGTGACATCCTGCACGAAACCGTGCCACAGGACGCTGCCGTCCGGTTCGCGTCGCGGCACCGAATGGCCCTGCAACCAGCGCTCGCCTTTCTGCGGATGATGCACGCGGAACGTGTCCGCCCATGGCGTCATGGTGCGGGCGGACTCGGCGATACCCTGCTGCAAACGGCCCCGATCCTCGGGGTGCACCCGCGCCAAGGCCGGCGAGAAATCTTCGCGCACCTCGTCCGGCTGCAACCCGTAGAGGTCTCTGAACGCCGAAGTGGCGAAGGGCATGGAAGCTTGGCCCGCAGGCGAGAGCTTGAACGAACAGATTACGCCCGGCACCGTGGCGGCCACTTTCGCCAGCTGGTCTTGCAGTTCCAGACGGTGACGCAGTGCCTCCTCGGCCCGTTTGCGCTCGGTGATGTCGCGGCTGACACCGACCAGGGCGACGGCTTTGCCCTGTGCATCCCGAACCAGGCCACGGCTGTCGCTGAACCAGCGATACTCGCCGCTCTTCACTTTCCAGCGATACTCGACTGTCACGCCCGCCGCACTGCCTTCCGCCACCTGTTTCTGCTGTTCGACCGGGATCTGGCGGTCATCGGGATGGACGCGTTCGAACGCCTCCGGCGCAGAAATATTGTTGATTTCCTCGCGGGTAAAGCCGGTCATCGCGACTTGGGAGGGGCTCATCAGGATGTATCGTCCCGTCTGGAGGTCGAGCAGGTTGATGCCGTCCTGCGAGTTCTCGATCACCGTGCGGAAACGCTCCTGGCTCTCGCGCAAGGCGGCTTCGGCCCGTTGACGCCCAGACAATTCCTGCTGCATGAAACGCACCCGCCGCTGACGCGCCACCACGCCCATACCCAACAACACCGCCAGCCATCCGAGCCCGAACGCTGTGCCCGTCGTCCAGGCTTCCCGCAGAACGGGCGCGCTGATCTCCGCCTGATCCACCTTAGCCACAACCAGCCAGGGCGTTCCAGCAGCCTCCCGCGCCACGCCAAAGACCGGAACGTCCCGGTAATCCCGGCCCTGCATCAATCCTCTTGCTCCCAGCCCCGCCTGCACCGTCACGATTTGCGTCTGCGTCATCGGAGACCGCAACGTCAACGCGGCGTCCCGGTGGTGCCGCGTTTCATTCAGGCAGACCATCTCTTCCCCATCGCGGCGGACCAACAGGATTTCGCCGGACGGGCTCGGGACGGGCCAACGCTGCACGAACGAGAACAGGAACTGCTGCGGATTCACCAACAGCAGCAACACTCCATCCGCCGGTCCGTTGCCCCGCGCAGTGAGGCGGATGGGACAGGCGAGGCTGAGATCGATCGGTCCATCGGGCTGCCCACGATGCAGGTCGTTGACGATGACCTCGGGCGATCGCAGGCCCGCGTCGACATGGGCGGGAACACAACGGTGTTCCTGCAACCGGTCGGTGGACGCCGCCAGCAGCAAATCACCCCGCCCGTCGAACAGCGCGACGTTTTCGTAATCGTAAGCCTGCAGGAGATCGCGGAAATACTGCAAGGTTGCCGCCCGGGCAGCCGAGTCGTGTGGGGCTGCCAGGAGCCGTTGAACTCGCAAGCTCTGACAGCCCACGGTGGCATCCCCCCGCCGCTCCTTGATCCAGTGCGCAAGCTCGCTGGCCTTCCAATCGGCCAACTGGGTCAGCATGACTTCGGACGCGTTGCGGGATGCCGCCTCTTGGCGTTTGGCGAACGCCCAAATCGCACCGCCGGTGACGACGACCGCCAGTGCCACCAGCAATAGCTGGGGCGGAAATCTGCTGGCCGGGGATGAAGACAACGTCATGATGCTCGTGCTCTTCCTGTGAAACGCTCTTCCGCAGCGGGCGATTCCGAACCTGGCGGCCAGGACGAGCGTCGCCATGTCGGAGGTGGGCGTCCCCCCGCAACCGCGGCCATGATCATAGGCCAGCCGGCGCCGTTTTGGCTGTCGGGAAGATGTGCCTGTCAGGAAAATCCGCAGCCAGGCAACGGACCCCGTCTCGCTGGCGGGATCGTCTCCGATCCCCTCCCCCGCGGGTCGGAACGCGTGATTGTTCCTGTCGACCAGAGCAAGAAGAGGCCGGCCGACTAGTTCTCCGTCGTCGGCGTCAGCCAGCCGCGGTCCATCGCATACCGCACGATGTCCACGCGGCTGCGCAGGCCGAGCTTTTCCAGCGAACGCGTCTTGAAGGTCTCGACCGTCTTGACGCTCAGGTTCAACTGGGAGGCGATCTCCTTGTTGGCGTACCCCAGCGCGATCAACCGCAGCACCTCCGCCTCGCGGTCGCTCAACGTCTCGCCGTTGGGCTTGGCAGCGATCGGCGGTTTGGGGCCGGAGATCAGCTTCTCCGCCACAATCGGGTCGAGATAGACGCCTTCCGCGGCCAAGGCGTGCAGGGCCTGAATGAGTTCCTCCGCGGCGGAACGCTTGACGACGTAACCCGAGGCGCCCGCCTGCAGCACGCGGCGGATGTGGCTCTTGGTCTCGTGCACCGTCAGGACCAGCACTTTCACCTCCGGGCAGGCCCGCCGGATCGCCAGGGTCGCCTGGACGCCGTCCAGACGCGGCATGGAGAGGTCCATCACCACGATGTCCGGCTGGAGCGACTGGGCCAGTCGCACCGCCTGCTCGCCATCGCCGGCCTCGCCGACGACTTCCAGGTCCGGCTCGCTCGTAATCAGCACCTTCAAGCTCTCCCGGAGGATGGTCTGGTCTTCCGCGAGCAAGACACGCTGTTTGTTCATGATGGCTTGGCCTCCGTGGGCAGGGGGATGCGCACGAGGATCGTCGTGCCCGATCCCGGGGAAGACTCGATCAGGAGCGAACCGCCGACCAGCGCCGCGCGCTCCTGCATGCCCAACAAGCCCAGGCGGGGCCTGGCGTCAGGTGCATCCTGGACGGCGTCCACGGCAAAACCGCGGCCGTCATCCTCGACGGTCAGCCGCACCAGCGTTTCGTCGCGCTCGAGCAGCACGCTGACGCGGCGGGCTTGGGCGTGCTTTTCGACGTTCGCGAGCGCCTCCTGGGTGACGCGATACAGTGTGGCCTCGACCGGCGCTGGTAGCGGTGGGCCGTCCAGTCCGCGGCATTCGCAGTCCACGGATACGGCCGAACGCTCGGACCAGTCCTCGACATACTCCCGCAAGGCATTCTCCAAACCGCCCTCGACCAGTTCCCCGGCGCGCAAGTCCCAGGCGAGTTGCCGGACCTGCTCCTGGAGGTCATCCACCGCCCTGCGCAGCGTTCGCACCCGTTCCGCTTGTGGGCGACCGGCGGCCAGGTTCGTCTCGAGCGTCTTCAACTCCACCGCCAGTGCGACGAGCCGCTGCGCGGTCTGGTCGTGCAACTCGCGCGAGAGCCGCTGGCGTTCTTGTTCCTCGACCAGCACCAGTCGCGCCACGGCCTCGGCCCGTTCCGCCTCCAATCGCTTACGTTCGGTGATGTCGGTGATGGAAGCGACCCAGCCGACGACGTTGCCTTGCGGATCTCGGTCGGGCATGTAGGCGACGCGCACCCAGTGCGACGAGCCCGTGATGGCGAGATGTACTTGGTCCTCGTACTCCACCAGTTCACCCCGGAGCACCCGCTCCACCCGCGGGCGGATGGTCGCAAAGCCCTTTTCTCCCATCACCTCGAGAATCGGTCTGCCAACGATGTGTTCAGGGCTCGTCCCGAGCATTTTCGCGTAAGCGAGGTTCGCGTAACGGTAACGCAGGTCGCGGCTGCAGCGGGTCAACATGATCGGAGTCATTTCGCTGACCGCACGCAGTTCCGCGTCCTTGCCGCGCAAGTCTGCCTCCAGTCGTTTGCGCTCGGTGATGTCCCGTCCGACGCACTGGATCTCGCCCAGGCGTCCCTGCCGGTCAAAGAACGCCCGGTTGACGAACTGCATCCACCGCACCTCGCCATTGGCGGCGTACACGCGGTTTTCGATCGTGACGACGGGATGAGACGGGGAGAGCATGCGCAGCATCTTCTCGATGTGTGGCAGGTCGTCGGCCACGGCGACGGGCTGCCACTGCTTTCCCAACAATTCAGCCGCCGGCTTGCCGAAGAAGCGGCAATAGACATCGTTCACGAAGATGATCGTCCCGTCGCTCGTGAATCGGCCGATGACTTCGGTTTGATCCTCCACGACCGCGCGGTACCGCTCCTCGCTGGCCTGCAGCGTCCTCTCGGCCCGCTTGCGCTCGGTGATGTCATGGGTCACGACCAAGACTCCGATGGTCTCGCCGCTTGTATCGCGCAGGGGGCAAAAGGTGTTTTCAAAGAATCGCTGGCGTCCGTCGCTGTCCGTCCAGTCCGTTTCCCAGCGGAATTCCTCGCCTTGCAAGGCCCGGTCGTAGGCCGCACGCCACGCGTCCCGCACCTCGGGTGGGTAAGCGGGCGACAGGACATCTTCCCCGACCTGGAGCGGTTGCCCCCCGCTGGCCGCGAGCACCCGTTGATGGCGCTGGTTATTGAACAGCAGGCGGTACTCGCGGTCGATCGCAAACACCGCATCCGGAGAACTCTCCAACGCCTGCTGCCGCACGACTTCGTTCTCCCGCAGCGCCGCTTCCGCCCGCCTCCGCTCGGTGATGTCCCATGTCGTCCCGATTAGGCTGACCACGCGCCCCGTGCGGTCTTTCTGCCCCGCCCCGCGAACGTTCACCCAGCGGACTGAGCCGTCCTTGTGCAGCAGGCGATACTCGCAGTCATACCGATCCGCCACGCCCTCGCTGGCCTGCTGCCAGAGTCGGGTCGTGCGCTCCAAGTCATCCGGATGTGTCACCTTTTGCCACGCGGCCGGTTCCACGCCGATTTCGCCCGGTGCGTAGCCGATGATTCGCTCCAGCGAGCCATCCGTCTCGAACCGACCGGACGCGAGATCCATCCGCCACACCGCCACCTTCCCGGCCTCGGTGGCCAGACGGTAGCGATCTTCGGCCCAGCGCAGTGATGCCTCGGCCCGCTGCCGCTCCGTCTCGACCGCGTCAACGCGAACCGTGGCAGCTTCAGGCATCTTTGTCATTCTCCTGTGCCGCAAAGTCTTCCCTTGGTGGCCATTCAGCAACCTGGCACCACGTCCGTGGCCAAAGGCACCGGGTCAAGGCAGGCTGCCGGGGTGCCAGGGGTCGGATTCGGCTTTGATCTGCACGCTGGTCTGCTTCTTCTTCGGCCTTGCTTCTCGTTTTGGGCATGGTTTTTCCTCTGTGCCAGTCAGGGCCGCCGCAACATGAATTCCTCGATGACCGCAGCGATCTTTTTCGGGTCCATTTTCCGAACGAGGTAGAGGTGGTCCTTGTCGGGGGTCGTCCGCCAGGCGTCGGAGCCATCGTCGTTGACGTGGAGGTAGCCCTCCGTCACCACGTCCCAGTAGTCTGCCAGCCCACCGTTCCAGCCCCGCACCGCGTACAGGACCGCTGTCTGGTCCCAGCTTTGGCGATCGTTCAGGCCGTTGTATAACTCGTAGGCCCGCCGCACAGGCGTACCTTCCGGTGCCTTTCGCAGCCCGGCTCCGGTCATGATCTCCTGGCCGATTTCCCAACCGCTGAACACAATCGGTGTCGGCCAGGACTCGATGGCCTCGGCGGCGGCGGGACCATCGTTGATCAGATTTGCCTCGCGTCCTGCGGGAAACTTGCCGCCCATGCAGACCCAGACCCGGACTTTGCGCTTGACCAGTTCGGTGCCGCCCAGGTTGCTGTGTTCGTCCGGGCCGGTCTTCAGAAGGTTGCGGAAGTTCGTCAATTGCCCCACGCTGACCATGACCACACTGCCATCGGGCTGCCCGGCAAGGACCCGCCGGTAAACCAAAGCGGCGTCGGGAGCCTCTTCAGCCGACTTCAAAGCGTGAGGGAATTCCTCAGCGATCCCTTGAGCGTACTTGGATGCCCGGTTATGTGCCGGGCCTTTGACGACGCCCAACGGAATCTCCGGGCGGCGGAAGTACGTGTTGAGTGCGTCCAGGCAGAGCGGAGACCAGGGATTCTTGACACAGACCCCCATCGCCAGGATCCTCACTTCGCCCTGATCGGCCAAGGCGTGGAGGACCGCAGTCGTGCCGACATCATCCACGTCGCCCATCATGTCGGTGTCGAAGATCAGGCTGACGGGTTGACGCTCGGGGGCGTGGACGGTGGCCGTCGTGAACGCGACGCCCTGTTCCGACTGGTCGTGCCCAACCAGTTTCCCGGTCGGGCAGTGGGCTGGCGGCGGAAGTTGATCGTCGGGGGCCGCGGCCTTCGCGGAAACCGCCAGCAGACCGAGCAGCAGGATGGGCAGCCCAAGCTTCATCATCGCAGTCTCCGTTGGTGTGGGGAACAATCCTGGGACATTCTACCAGCCGCCGACTCCGGCTGGTAGAATCGAGGCGGTACGGCGGCAACCGGGATGCGACGGACTCGCCGTTCAACGTTTCCAACCTGGCCCTGCGGATCTGCAAGCGGCGGCTGTATCGCCGACAGATGTGGGTGGTCGCAACTCGCCGATCCGCCGTCGCCTGCCGGCTCGGCGTTCAACGAACTGAGCCGAAATCGGGAAGTCATCCTTCGACCTGGAAACGGCTCGAAGAAAGGTCAAATCC
The DNA here is from genome assembly GCA_903927685.1 of uncultured Planctomycetaceae bacterium. The sequence goes on along the minus strand of CAIYOB010000494.1, from coordinate 47,158 downwards.
AGTCACGTGGGGCGGAGCGACGAACTGGAGACGATTGTGGAACTTAAGTGAGCGAATACTCTGGAGGTGTTCTATGGCACGACTGCTTGGGAGCCTGGCATTCATCCTCGCCTGCGTCGGTGGCCTTGATTCGACGGCCCAGGTCTACGTTCCCCAGGTGCCGATGGACATACCGGTCCTGGTCGTCAAGTATTTTCCGGTCAAAGGTGACCGCATCGACGCGTCGGTCACCGGCGACTGGGGAGCGACACTGGCCGAGACCAGGCAGAAGACCGAGGGTCAGACGAAGGAAGTGATTGCCGCTCTGCAGGAGGGCTCCCGGTATCACGGCTTCAAGGACCAAGACGCCAAGCCAAGCCTGCGATATAGGATCGTCGGGACGCTGGAGTTCCTGGAGTCGCTGCCGACGGTCGCCCGCACCGGGGAGCGAGTCCCGCTGACCGACTACCACAAAATCATGGAGCGAATCGGGATTCGGGAATGGGTAGAGGGGAAGGGCGTCAAGGAGGTGTGGCTGTGGGGCTATCACGGCGGCGTGCTGGACCTGTGGGAATCAAACATGTCCGGTCCCTTCGGCGACATCAGCAACAGCAATCGTGATCCCAAGGACTTGCCCTTGCTCGACAAGACCTACACCGTTTACCACTACAACTACCAGCGAGGCACATCGGAGGCCGTCGAGGACCACATGCACCAGATCGAAGCGGTCCTGAACTTCGTGGACGGTCGGGACCGCACGCCACCCGACCAATGGGACAAGCTGTTGTTCTGGGGTCGGTTTGTGGGCAGCGACCGGTCGCACAAGATTGTTCGTCCTGGCTGCGGGTGGGCACATTATCCGCCGAACGCCGAGCAGGACTACGATTGGGCCAACCAGCGGTATGTGGAAACCGACATCGAAGATTGGAAACCCGATGGCAGCGGCAAGAAACAACGCCTGAACTGCGACCGGTGGGGCAGCGACAGCCTCAAGTGGTTCGTGTACTGGATGCAGAACATTCCCGGTGCGGACCACGGTCTCGTCTACCAAGATCGTCAGCTGAGCAACTGGTGGATCTTCAGCGGAGATTTTGACCAGGCCATGCGGCAGAAGGTGGGGTTGTACGGTAGCACTGTTTGGGAGTGATCCATGAAGCCACACAACAGTTCCGCGTCCACGCTTTGCACGGTCTTTCTCCTGGGGGCATCCATTCTCGGCCTGTCGCCTGCGTCGGCCACTGAGTTCCCGTTGAAGACGGCAGACAATGGCCGATTCCTGGTTGACCAGAAGGGGGAACCATTCCTCGTCCTTGGGGACACTGCATGGTCCCTGCTTGTGCAACTCGACGAAGCCGACATCGACCGCTACCTGGAAGACCGCCAGAGGCGAGGCTTCAACTCGATCATTGTGAACTTGATCGAACACCGGTTTTCCACGAATCCACCGAAGACACTGGCGGGGTTGGTCCCGTTCGTCACGGCCGGTGATTTTTCGACGCCGAACCCGGCCTACTTTGATTTCGCCCGCAAAGTGGTGGAGAAGGCGAACCAGCGGGGCATCGTCGTCTGGCTGTTTCCCGCCTACCTCGGCTACGGCGGTGGGGACCAAGGTTTCTTTCGTGAGATGCTGGCCAGCGGCCGGGAAGACCTGCGAGGCTACGGACGATTCGTGGCCAAGAGGTTCAGGGACTTGCCCAACCTCGTGTGGGTCATGGGCGGTGACTTTACGCCGAAGCAGGACGATCAGTGGGCGGTTGCCGAACTGGCTGAGGGCATCCAGGAAGTGGACGCCACGCACCTCATGACAGGTCACGGCTCGCCGAAGGATTCCGCGGTCGTCGCTTTCGGGGAGCAACCGTGGCTCACGGTCAATACCGTCTACAGCTACGAGAAAACGCTGTTCCGGCCTGTTCAAGCCGAGTACATGCGTCGTCCTGTCCGGCCCTTCGTCCTCATCGAATCCACCTACGAGGGCGAACACAATTCGACGCCGGATCAGATTCGCCGCCAGGCCTACTGGGCGATGCTTGGCGGGGCCTGCGGTCAGTTCTTCGGCAACAACCCAATGTGGCACTTTGATGGTCCGGGGCTGTATCCCGTGGAGACCACCTGGAAGGAAGCCCTCGATGGAACCGGCTCACGTGACATGACTCGGCTGAGAGATTTGTTTGCCGTTCTGCCCTGGTACCGCCTCGAACCCGAACACAACCACGAGGTTGTCACCGATGGCTGCGGCGAGGGAATCGCCACTGCCGTGACGGCCCGAACGGCAGACAAGCGGCTGTCCGTCACCTACATTCCCTCGGCCGAAGTCGAATCCCGCAAGCTCACCGTAGACCTTACTCAGTTCTGCGGGCCGATCACCGCTCGCTGGTACAATCCGGCGGACGGACGATGGACGAGCGGCTACGATGGCGCGCTTCCCAATCGAGGCTCGTACCCGTTTGGCACTCCGGGCGACAACGGCACGAGGACGAACGACTGGCTCCTGGTGCTGGAGGTACGGTGAGGCAGCTGGACAGAAGGTGAAGGCGGCTGGGGCCAATCACACGTTGGGGGTGTTCGCGGGACAGAGGCACGGCTTCGGCAGGGAATCCGGGAAGAAAGCGGCCGCCGCCGCCGGGGATCTCTTCGCTCAGCACTTGAAGCGGTGACAGTCACGTTTTATCGGAGATAAGGGGGCGTCAACATGCCGACAATTACGGAAATCGCACCGGACGTTTATCGCATATCGACCTATGTACCCGAAATCGACTTGCAGTTCAATCAGTTTCTCGTCAAAGACGATCAACCGTTGCTGTATCACACGGGCACGAGGGCGATGTTCCCCCTGTTACTCGAAACCGTAACCCAGATCCTCGACCCGTCCACAATTCGGTGGCTAGGCTTTAGCCATTTCGAGGCCGATGAATGCGGTGCCCTCAACAACTGGCTTGAAGCGGCACCCTCTGCCGAGGCCGTGTGAGACCGGCACGGCTCGGCTTTTGTCGGCGACGGCGAGAAGGCCCTGCTCGATCTGGGGCCGGTCCTGAAAGAACGGCTGGGGAGCTAGATCCACTTGCCGATCCGACACAGGAGACCTAACGCCGTGAAGCACACGATCCAGCAGGAATTGCAGGGCGTCATCGCTTTTGTGGCGGTGATCTGGGGCGTCTTCATCCTGGACTGCCTCGTGCCGTTCGACATCAACACGTTGGGGTTGACACCCCGGACGCTGGCCGGACTCGTGGGCATTCCCGCCACGCCGTTTCTCCATGCCAATTTCCAGCACCTTCTGAGCAACACCGGGCCGCTATTCATCCTGCTCACGCTGCTGGCTGGCTCCAACGCGCGCTCGTGGGAGATCGTGATTGAGGTCGTTTTGCTGGGGGGTATATTGTTGTGGATCTTCGGACGCAATGCAACTCACGTTGGGGCCAGCGGACTGATCTTCGGGCTGATTGCCTTTTTGATCGTTTCGGGCTTTCGGGAAAAGAGAATCGTGCCGCTGATTGTGTCCATGATCGTGGGCTTCTTGTATGGCGGCACATTGCTAACGGGCGTCATTCCTCGCTTCGGATCGCAGGTTTCGTGGGACGGTCATCTGTTCGGCGCCATTGGAGGCGGTATCATTGCCTACCTCCTGACCAGGGAACGAACACCGGACGGCACGCCAGCGGGGAGAGACGAGGGAGCGTAAGAAGTACGCCGCTGTGACCGGCCAATAGACAGCCATTGCCCCTTCACCTTCACTTTCTGTTTCTGAGCCTTCCCGACTTGCCGATGGTCGGGATGCGAAGTCACAGAACATCAGCGTCGTGTCGTTGCCAGATTCGGCGACAAGTGGCGCGCAAAGGGTGGGGCGTTCATTCGTGGGCTGAAGACGATTTCATCCGGAGGGCGACGTCGACCGAATAGATCGGCGTTTCGCTGGTGAAACGGCCGCCGGGGTGGTCCGCTTTCTGAGCCGCGACAATCCGGCCCGAGGCGGGATCGATCCACTCGACATCATAGATGCCGCGCGGCACATCGCTCAGGGTGATGGTTTCGCGATACGTTCCGGGAACCGCGCGATAACAGCCCGGCCCGCCGCCCGCGCCGCCGATTCGGGCTGGTGCGGAGCCGACGTACGAATGGCTGACATAAAGCGCGTATTGCCGGCCCGGTTCGGCCAGGGCGGTGCCCCAAGCCCGATGGAGGTCCTCGACGCGGACGGGGGCCTGTTTGGCACCGGTCGCGGCGGATCGTTCGCGCAGGGGAGCCGGTTGGATCCCGCCGAAATCCTGGAACGGTCGCATGCGGGTGAACTCGAAACTCTCGATGAACTTCCGCAGAACGCCGCGCTGCCGCAGAATCTCCTCCGTCCGTTCTCGTCCGGCCGGCGCCTGGCTGTCGAAATCATCGTTGAACTCAAGCACCCCAGCTCCGCCTGCCACCAGGAAGGGCCACGCGTGGATGCGCGACGAGTCAACGCCGTATTCCGCACCCCAAAACCCCAGTGGATTGAGAATCGGTGTGGTGGTTTCGATCAGCACATAGGGCTTCCCGTGGGCATATTGGGCGGCGAACGCTTCGAGCCCGGCGGTGTACTCGACCGAAATCCACGCCGTGCGTGGGTCCGCGCCCCACTTCTTGCCGTGCTCCTCCAACGAGCGATGATAGGTCTGTGCAATCAGATGCTGCTTCGGGAGGCTCGCCTCGGTGCGGATGATCTCGTCCAGCATCACGTCGATCCACGGATTCACTTTCTGGTCGTCAATCGCGTTAAAGAAATCGGGTTCATCCGCGACGTCATAGATCAGGTTGTCGTACCGGTTCAACTCGCTGACGATTCGACGCACGTAAGCCTGCTGATACGCGACCAGCGCCGGCTCCTCCAGCGTGCACTGCTGGTCGCGTTTGACGCCGACGCCGTTCTGCACGTTGTTCGCATCGTTCAACGGGCACGATTCCCAACGCCACTGATAGGTTTGTTTCTCGTCCGTGCCCCAGCCGTTGAACAGGCAGATGTCCACGATCACATCCTTGGCTTGTGCATACTCCATCAGCGCATGCAGACGCTCGAAGTAGGCCGCGTTCCACTGGTCCAGGTCGTAACGCCCGTCCGCCCGCCGCATCCACGGAAAGACGAGCGGCTGGTTCTCGTAATTGACCGGGTGCGCACCGGGATAGATGCGGGTCAAGTTGTTGTGGTTGGCCGCGAGTGCGTCGAAAAACCGCACGTAGTCGAAATCCGCCGCCGTCGCAGCGAACCACGTGTGGTCGGAAGTGACCAAGATCAGCGGCTGGCCGCGGTACCGGAAGTAATGCGGATTCTGGGAGTCAACTTGGACCGGCCCCTCCGGTTGGCCGGCCGCCTGGAGAACGCCGCTGTCGATCATTCCCCACGCCAACAAGGTGGCCACAGTGAGCAGGCACAGGTTACACGGTTTCATGATTGGCTTTCCAGACGGCTAACGGATCGGCGGCTTCTTGGGCCGCCCGGCGGGCTTCTTCTTGGCGTTCGTTTCCACCATGGTCCCGTCAGGGTTAATGACTCGCCCCTTGACCGTCCACTCCTCTCGCGGCCCGACGGTCGGCTGGGCGCTATCGGGGAAACTCGTCCGGCGTAACACCGAACAGCCCAGCGGCGTGAGCGTCACTTCCACCTTGTTGCCATCCTTGTCCAGCATCCGGCCGCGAAGACCGACGGGAGGCTGGGCGTAGGGCGTGTCGGCGTCGCCCGCGGGCAAGTCGACGTGGACGAATCGCTCGCTCCGGTCAAAACGATAGTCCCAACGTTCGGGGTGTTTGGGCTTGACCTCCCACATGGAGAATCCGCTCGGCGTGCCATCCAGGGCCTCGAACTCCTTGACCGATGTTCTCAATTCGCCCAACGGCAGGGAGAACAGCAGGGAACCCCAGCGGTAGTGACAGGCATTCTCCAAATGGGGCTCGGAGACCAGCTGCGGCTGGAAATCGAAATCCACCGCGACCGAATCGCCGTGCTGCCATGGTCCGGCGATCGTCAGCGTCGTCGCGGTGACCGCGACGCGCGCCGGGGGAATATCAACGGTCACCTGGCCGCAAAGGTCCGGCTTGCGCAAGACGAGGGCGGTGTCGGCGTCGCATTCGAACGTGAATTTCACCTGGTCGGAAAACGGGAACAGCGTGTCCTCCACCACGGCCACGCGGTTGCCCGCCACGACGGTGTCGATGCGGTTGGGCCCGTAGTGACTGGCGACCAGGCAGTTGCGCTGGTGATCGGTCAACCACATGCCCTCGATGTAGTACGGCATCAGGCGGGCAGCGGTCGTCGAACAGCAGGGAGCCGCGCCGTGCCAGGCCGAATACAGATAACGCTGCGAATGGGCGCCCGTGCTGGCGTCCTTTTGATTGTCGTGGCTCAGATAGCGGACGGCCGTCAAGGCCGGATGGAATCTCGCCCCCTGGGCTGCGTTCAGGGCGATCATCTCGGCGCGACGGGCGGCGTCGAGGTTGCCGGTCCAGGCGGTAATGCGGTTCAGGGCCATGACCGCCGAGACCATGGTGCAATACTCGCGGGGCAACATCGAGGTCCCCAATCGCCGGCCGATGGCCTCATCCCCCACGCAACCGCCGCCCGGCGTGTCATGGCGATCGTACTTGGGCAGAATGTTGGCGGCCGCGGCCTGGTACTTCTCCTCGCCCGTCATGCACCAGGCGATGATCGGCGTGTGGATTCCCTCCATGGTGTGCGGCGTATGGGAAAACCACAGGCGGTCGAGGTATTTCAGTTCGTCATAACTCAGGTCAGCGCCGGCCTTGGGCGGCGTCTCGCCCTCCCGGGACGAAAAATCGTCGTACATCCACTGCATGGCCTCCACGTACTTCTGCTCGCCGGTGATGCGATGCAGCCATTCCAAGGTGTCGGTAAAGGCGATGCCGTGCGACACCCCGCTGGCCTGGAAGAATACCTCCCGGCCCTGGTAGTTCTTGAGTGTGCAATCGACGGCCCTTTTCACCGCGGCGAGAACCCGCTCGTCTTTGGTGAATTCATAGTACGCCAGCATTCCCTGGAACAAGCGGCTCTGGGTCCACAATTCACCGTTGTTGTAGGTCGTCTCGGTGCGTAATGCGAACCGGTCGCCGGGCACATAGATGCCGATATACCCGTCTGGCTCCTCCTGCTGCGCCTCGATAATCCGGTCGTAAGCCTGTTTGACCCGGTCCTTGTATTGCGCGTTGTCGGTCAGAAAGGCCAGTCGCACCACGGAGTCCAACCAGTTGCCCTCGACTTCGCCGACCCACCACGACCTGGCCACCCTGCCCTGGGGATACTCGTAGGGCTGAGCGAGCGTGCCGTTGCGATGGGCGAATAACTCGACGTTGACGATGTTGGAGACCTGCGGATAGCCGCCAGCCAGGCCTTGGCGCAGATCCAAGTCCATTTGCTTCCAGATCCAGCCGCGCGGCTGGACATCGCCGGCAGGCGGGATCCCGAGCACCGGGCCGCCGCACATGCCGTCGGCCGCGGCCAGAGTCAAGGTCGTCAAGGTGGTCAAGGTCAGCAAGCAGCCAATCTTCATCGATCTCCCGTCCTCATCTGTAAGAGGCCAGACGCTGTGCCGTAGCAGTTGAGCCGAGGTCCTGCCATTCCACGCCCATCCAGCAGGGCCACTTGCCGGCGTTGGCCAGGACGTGCGGGCAGAAATGCGAGTTGTTGTGGTCGCCGGCCATCTTGCCGGTGGCGAAGTGCCCGTCGCTGCGCCGTTGCCGGCCACGGGCCTGCTTCGCTCCTCGCACCCGCGGTCCGCTGTCATCGGCGGGGTTCTCCAGCATGCCATTGGGACAGGTCTGCATCCCGCCCCAACCCTGCCAGGAGAGACTGAGGGACAGCTTCTTGCCAGGCGGCAGCGCATTCAGACGCGAGTCGATCTTGTCCCAGCGGAATTCACCTCGGGTCGTCTCGATCTGCCCCCAGGTGACAGACACGTGCAGGCCGGCGAACAAGCGGCCGTCGGCACCTTGGAGAACTCGCCAGGATTTGTTATTCGTCGCAAAGGTATCGGGCGGAACCAGGACGTAGTATCCCGGAAACCACGTCTTCGCCGTGCCGGGAGCCACGCTCAGCCTGGCCGTTTCCGCCGTCCAGTCGGGCCGCGCCAGTGCCCGTTCGATAGGTAGAGCAAGGCGACTGAATATGGTCCAAGACCCTCGGTCGCTCACGATTCTGTCCTCGGGTTAATCACTGAAAACATGGTCAGGATGTTTCGCGTCCGGGCTCTGGGATGCGACTCGAATCGGCAAACCGTGGACCGAAAAGACAGAGTCAGACGTGGCAATTGCTGCGCGGCATTGCGGCGTCCGAGGCGGTGTCAACGCCCAGAACGTCCAAGTCGCGAATATTGTATCGCGCCCAGGTTGTGGGCGGCAAGACGCCGAGGCGTGACCGGGCCGGGCTTCATCCGCTGTGGCTCCATTCTTCGCTGTACGCCGGAGGGCCTGCCGCTCCAGCACCTTTCACCTAGTCTCTACAGACAAGGCCGAAAGACTAAGGTGAAAAAGCCGACGGGGATTCGTGGCTGGTCCAAGGCGGCTTCCAGCCGGGGCCGAGATCGAGTCGCGGCCCCAGCGGCGCATGGGGACTGCGTTTCCGCACCGTTTCGCCCGCATCGCCGCGCAGGGGAGTGTCGCCGCGGCGGATGATCGCCATCGTCGTTCCCACCAGATCCACTTGGCCCAGGTCTACGACGCTCCGGGGCAAGAGCCGATGTCGGCCGTCCGGCGACGGGCGCGCGCCGAACATGTGCCGGCCTTCCTGGATCCCGTTCATCGTCAAGCACGCCACTTACTGTCCGTCCGGGCTCCAGGACGCCCAAGAGAACTCGCGGCCGTGGGCCACGGGATTCCGCCCGCCGGGGTCCGTCACGACCAATTCAAGGAACCGAAACCTCGCCGAGGATGACGGTTACTTGACCCGTGGAGAAATCTACGAATGGAATTGCCACGCGTGTGAGTTAGTACACGATCTCCGTGAGCAAGTAGAAGTTCACTCCGGACCGGTAAGTGCCGCGGCCGCTGCGGTAGTCCAGGTGTTCCCGATAGAACTTGTCGGTGATGTTCTCCACGCCACCGAACAGCCCGAATCTCTCCCACGGCCGCCAGAAGGCGCGGGCGTTCAGAATCGTGAAGCCCGGAGTCACCTGCTCGTACAGCGTGGTCGCGACGCGGTCTTGCCGATCGACCATCCGCAGTTCGAATTCCGTGCCCCAAGCCGGATTGGGCCGGGGTTGGTGGATGCGCAGCCCGACGCGAGCTTCCAGCGGCGGAATGCCGGGCAGGGCTTCGTTGTCGACACCGTCGACGAAGCTCCGCGGCGTATCCGCGGGATAGCCCGCTTGTTCCCGCAGCAGGGCCGCGATCCGCGCAGGATTGCTCCGGCTGTGGTCCTCGCCTTGGACGTAACTCAGCCAGGCAAAGCCGCTGAGCCAACTGGAGAAGTCCCGGTCGGCCAGCAGTTCGAATCCGGTCAGCGTGGCCAAGTCCGTATTGACAAAAGCGGCTTGCTGCAGATCCTGCCCCGGCACGAAACCGGGATGCGGGAACTGGTAGATCACGCCCACGTCGTCGTAGGTAATATAGTCGAAGACCCAGGCGTGAAATCCGGTCAGACTGAGTCGCGTGTCGCCGAGGTCGCCCCGCACGCCGACATCCACCTGCAACATCCGCTCGGGGTCCAGTTCGGGATCACCCTCGACGAAGGTCAGCCCCGGCTGCAGGCTGCCCAGGAAGGAGCCCGCCGCATACAGCTCGGTCAACGTCGGCGGCCGCATCCCATACCCGGCGCCCCCCATCAGCGTCCAGGATGCCGTCACCGGATATTCGGCCGTCGCGTACAGCGACCACGGGACGAAATGCTGTTCCAGCGGCGCGTCCTTGAGGTCGCTCAGGGTGGTCGGGATGTTCTCCGGCGGGAACCCGCTGTACACTCCCATGCCCGGCACCGACTCGCGGGCATCGGTCTCGATCGCATCCACCCGGGCTCCGGTCCGCACGGTCAAGCCGCTGTCGAACGGCAGGGTCTGTTCCGTGAACAGGCCGATGTCCAGCGATTCCGAACGCGGGATGGGGTAGTTCATACCCGGAATGGTATAGGCGATGAACGGAGGATATGGAATCACCTGTTCGGTGTCCGGAACGACATCGTTCAGTTGCTGTCCCAGGCGGATCAAGTCCGTGCCGACAGTCCACTGGGCACAGTCCGCTTCGCCCCAGGTGACCGCGGCTCGATAGCCGGCGGACATGCCGTCGACGTCGGTAACCAGGTACTGGCCGGGCGCCAGGCCAAACCAGGTCTGCAGCGACGGGATCTGGCGGCTCTTGGACAGGCGGCTCGTGTCCCCGGTAAAGGCCGTGCGGTTGTACCAGCCCTCGACTTCGAGCAGATCATAGGCCGTGCCGCCCCAATCCGTGTAGCGCAGCTGATAACCGTCGGTCTGCAGGGCGTTGACATCGTAGACCAACGACGAGTACTCGACGTTCGTCTCGTCCAGCCGCAGATAGTAGAACTCCAGCCGGCTGGTGTCCGACGGATCATAGCCGCCGGCGGCGTACAGGTTTCGCGAGTTGTAGCTGGCCGGAATCAGGCCGTCCGCATCGAACCACGAGGCGCCGGTTTCATAATCGTTGCCCGTGCGATGTCCGTAGCCGACCCGAAATCCCCAGTCCTGGCCGCCACCCCAGATGTTCTGACGCCCATACAGTTGCTCGCCGTTGGTCTTGTACTCCAACGCCGTCCCCGCGAACGTCCGGAATCCCTCCTCGTACCGCGGCGATTCGATCAGTTCGAAATCGACGAACCGCAGCGCCGGGCCCAACCGCGCGGTGTAGGGGCCCTTGATCACCACCATGTCTTGCAGCAGGCGGGAATCGATCTTGTCCAGCGGTGTGTCCAGGTCCTCGCGGGCCGGAGCCCAATAGGAGCCCGACACGACGAGCCGGCCGGAGCGTGCGCCCCGGACCCGCGGATCATGACTGTTGGGCGACCGGGGCTGGGTGCGAGCGGCCGGGGTCGACAGCGATTTGTCCAGCAGGTTGCCCAGGTCGCTGCTGACGCGGAAGGCACTTTCCGAGCCGAGCACGAATTCGCTGGTTCCCCACGGATAACGGATTCGCCGCTCCTGTCCCACCCAGCGGCGGCGGAGTTCTTCGGTCACGAAGATGTCCTGCGTCAAGGGCAGGGCCTGGGTCGGCAGCGGAGCCGCCTGTTCGCCCAGCAAGGGCCGAACGGGAGGCGGTGGTTCCTGCAGGTAATCGGCCAGTTGGAAGGTGATCTCGTCGCCGTCCGACTCCGGATCGGCGGGCTCCTCTTCCGGCGACTCGTCGCGAACCGCCGACTCGGCCTCCGGCTCGACAGCGGCCGCCCACGTGCTGGCGGCAGGACCAGTCACGGCATGGCAACAAAGCGCAGCCAGCACCCACCACAGCCATCGTCCCCGCCTGCGGACCCGCATACGCCGCTCCCTTTCTCAGGAGTATCCCAGATATTCGGAATCATCGGCACATTCGTTACAGATCTACCTTGGATCGCGTCAGAAAAGCCGTGCAGCGTCCCGAGGCAGTTGTGAACCTGTTAAGCTGTAGCGGTCGCATAGGTTGGCCAATGTGCCCCTCCGGGTTCAAGACCCTGCGTTCTCAGTCCTCGGAGAAAGTTGCCGTGTTCGGTTCACAAAGCAATTGTCTTCGCTTGGCGTTGGCTTGCGCCGGTTCCCAGTTGGGGCTGCACGCCTGGTTTGCGGTCGGGTCGGGCGACCCGCGCATGTTCGGGCCGCACGCCATGGCTTGGCTGCTGGACCTCCTTGTGCTGCTCGTGGGGCTGGGGGCCTTGTGCGGCCTCGGCAGCGTGCTGCAAAGTTGCCGGGTGCCCGCCGAATGGTGGAAGCGGGCTTGCTCGGGGCTGATCTTCATTCTGGGTCTGGGGCTGGCGAGCTATCCCGGCCAACTGACCGAATTCCTCGCTTTTCCCGTCAGTGTCTTCCACGCGGACCTCGCCACGGCCAGTTTCTTCGTCACGGAGTATCTGGGCTGGCGCGGTTTGTGGCCGGTGGCGGCTTCCGCTGCGGCAATGCTCCTGGCCACGCGCTGGCGGTGGCCCCTTCCGTCCGTGAACAAGTTGGCGTTGGCGTCCGTGGCGGTCGTTCTGCTGTCGGTCTTTCCGCTGCTGCATCCGGCCCCCCATCCGTTTGTCTACGCGGTGCAGGACGCGCTGCGGAGTCGCCTGGCAGGTGGACGCCGCTCCGTCACTTCCCTGACTCGGCCGACAGCGTCGCTTGCCAAAGCCCCGTCCTTGGCCGACGCGTTGTTTCCCTTGGAGCACTTGGAAACCGTCGCTTACAACCACGTCTTGATGATCGTCTTTGAGACCGTGGCTGCCGACGACTTCGAGCGTGGCTTCCTGACGCGTCCCCAGGGTTACTACGCCAGGCTTCGCGAACGCTCCGCCTACTTCAGCTGCTACCACGCGACGAACCTCGATTCCTATACGAGCCTGATCGCCATGCTGACGGCAGTCCAGGTTCCCTACCGGGCGTATGCCAATCCCGGTTCGTACGAATCCGTCAACGCGGCGCCCAATGTCGTCGCAGCCTTGCACCGTTGCGGCTACCAAGGCCTGTTCCTGTGCACCGCCGAGAACCAGCCGTTTGTGCCGGTGCGAAGTGCGTGGAGTCGCGTGCTGGGCGCGCGCGACATGGACCTGCAGCCCGGCTGGGTGACGGTGGGAGAAAGCAAGGTCGAGGCCGCGGTCGAGGACCGCGCGGCCCTCCCGGCGATCCTCGAGTTCGTGAAGAGCCATTCCCGGACGCTGGTCATGCACGAGCTGGTTTTCGGCCACTCACCCAGGTGGATCGCCAAGACAGGGCAAGAGCAGCTCGCCTACTACGATCGCTATCTGCTCGAACTGACCAGCGGCCTGGAGCGCGCGGGACTGGCCGACGACTGCCTGCTGGTCGTCGTGGCGGATCACGGCGATCGGGCGGACTCGGCCCGCGCGCAGAACTACCGCGTGCCGCTCTTGATTTCCGGCCGCAATGTCCCGTCGGGGCGGAATTCCCTGCACCTCTCGCACTGCGATCTGCCGGCGATCCTCGGGCACTACCTGGCGGGCCGGCCATTGCCGCAGGCCCGCCCGTCGCTGCTGACCGTCGGTTCCACGGAACGTTGGATCTACGGCGAGATCACGTCCGCCGGAGGTTGCCTGTTCATCGACAATGACCGCGGAGCGGTGCTCGCCAGCCAGGGATCCCTGGACGCCGTAGCGGTGCAGCGGAGGTTCCAGACTTACTTGAATGCGTTCGCTGCGAAATACTCGCGGTGATCGCCGGCAGGCCGGTCAGCAACGGGCCGCGTACAACTCGGCGAATTCCAGCGCCCAGCCGTCGATCAGTTCCAGGAACTTGGCCGGATCGGCGTCGGCAATCGGCTCGTAGTGCTGGCGATTCAACAGTTCCTTGTTCAGGACGGTGCCCTTGGCGGACAGTTCCAGGACGCGCAGCGAACTGTAGGGCCGCACCGTCATTTCCAGGCGGCTGTAGTAGTTTTCGCGCTGGCCGCGGCCCAGCAACCGCACGTCGTCGCGGCGGCAAGCCGCGCCCCAGCCCCGCTCGCCATAGATGGTCTCGACCTGGAAGCCCGGCAGCTGCTGGGGCAGCGCGCGAATGCAGCGTTCGATGTGCTCGGACAACTCGAGCCGGTACTGCGAGTGCAACCGGCGCAACTCCTCTTCGCTGACCACCCGGGCGGCCTCGGCCTCCGCCTGGGCGTCGCCGCGCCGTTGGCCCCGCTCGATCGCTTTTTTCAGTCGTTGGTCAAAGTCCATGCCTCGAATCAGAAAGCAAAGCCGGGGGCGAGTCAAGCCCCGAAGAGCCTATCGGCGCTCAAACTCACCACGCCGCCGGGCGATGCCGTGTTTGCGCATCTTGCCGTACAGCGTTGTGGGCTTCAGCTTGAGCATCGCCGCGGCGCCGTAGGGGCCGTAGATGCGGCCGCCGCAGCGTTGCAGGGCGTCCAGGATCGTCTGCCGCTCGACGTCCGCAAACGCCATGGCCGGCGCCGCGGACGCCGGCCCGCCATCGGCATCATCGGACAGCCACTTGGCGTCGATTTCCAGCGTGTCGCCAAAGCTGACGATCATCGCCCGTTCGATGATGTTCTCCAGTTCGCGGACGTTCCCGGGCCAGACGTAGTTCATCAGCAATTCCATGGTCCGCCGATTGACCCGGGTGATTTCCTTGTTCATGCGGCGGGCAAAGCGGCTGATGAAGTGATTGATCAGCGAAGGGATGTCCTCCCGCCGCTCGCGGAGCGCCGGAACCTGAATCGGAAAGACGTTCAGCCGGTAAAACAGGTCGGCGCGAAAATGTCCGTCCTCGACGAAACGCTTCAAGTCGCGATTGGTGGCCGTGATCACGCGCACATCAACCGGAATCGACTGGGTGCCCCCGACCCGTTCGATCGCATGCTCCTGGAGCACGCGGAGCATCATGACTTGCGTTTCCGGCGGGATTTCGGCGATCTCGTCCAGGAAGATGCTGCCGCCCTGCGCCAGCTCGAAACGGCCTTGATGCTGTTTCGTCGCGCCGGTAAAAGCGCCGGCTTCGTGCCCGAATAATTCGCTGGTAATCAGCGTCGGAGCCAGTGCGGCGCAGTTCACCTTGACCAGCAGATGCTCGTGCCGCGGACTCAGTTCGTGAATCGCGCGGGCCACCAATTCCTTGCCCGTCCCGGTCTCGCCCAGGATTAGCACTGTGCTGTCGGTGGCCGCCACCTGTTCGATGGCCGCCCGCACCCGCTGCATGGCCGTGCTGTCACCGACGATGTTGCGGAAGTCGTGCGTGGTCTTGATCTCGTCGCGCAGGTAGACGTTTTGCTCCTCCAACTGGCCCTTCAGCCGCGCGATCTCCCCATAGGCGGCGGCGTTGTCCAGGGCGGTCGCCAAGTGGTCGCACCACTCGCCCAACACCTCCAAGTTCCAGGCTTCCGCATGCTCCCTGGTGCGTGTGGCGATGCCCAGCACGCCGACGCTGGCTTGGCGGCAGACGAGCGGCAGGTAGACGTAGGCGTGGTAGCCTTGCTGGAACAACCGCTCGTCCTCCGGGTAGATGCGGTCCCGCTCGAGGCGGCTGACTAGCCGGGGCTGCTGATGCTGGACGACCCAGCCCGCCGCCGTCCCCGTCACCTGCGCCGGAGGGATCTCAACCCAGTGTTCGCCCTCGTGGAACTCGATCGCGTACCCCGCCCGCGCCTCGTCCCGGTCTCGCAGCAGCAACAGGCTGACCGCGTCGCAGGCCAACAGCGCGTGGATCTCTCCCGCGGCCGAGCGGAACACCTGCCGCAGATCGAGGCTGGAATTGACCATTCGGCCCAGTCGCACCAGAGTCCGATACCGCGTCTCCGATGTCCGCAACTGCTCGGTCTGACGCTGGACCTCCTCTCGCAACCTGTCCAGAAAGCCGTCCTTCTCTCGATTAGCAGCGGCCAGGGCCTCGTTCCGTCGCCGCAACTCTTCGATCAGACGCGCCTTTTCCAGGCTGATGGCAATCGGCCCGGCCAGCGGTTTCAACGCGGCGATGTGATCAACCGAATAGGCGTTCTTCCCGCGGCAGGAGAAGAACATGACGCCAATCGGCTGGCCTTCCGCCAGCAGTGGAAGCGTCAGGCTGGACCGCATGCCCTCCTGGACGATCAGGCTGGTTGAGGTGGATTCCGGTTTGGTCGCAAGATACGCCTCCAAGTCATTGATGATTCGCGGTTGGCCCGTATGCAACAGGTGCTGCAGCGTCGAACCGGAAACGGACGCCGCATAACCGACATTCAGTTTGGTCTCGCCATCGCTGCGGCATGAAATCGCCCGCAGGATCGTCCTCGATTCGTCCAGAATCGCGACACCGACCCGATTGAACGGAATGACCCCGGCCAGATTGTCATAGATGGAAGTTAGTAAATCCTCAGAGCTGCGGCCTTGATTCAGCCCCTCAAGCAACTGTTCGACGATAGTCTGGCAGCCAGACGGCTCGTGCATAGCAAACACATCCTTTGCAGGCCATCGAAATTTGGTCACACGACCAAATGAAGATTCTGATCGCTATTCTAGCAGCTACCAGAAATTGGCAATACGGAGCGCTCCCCAAGTTCGAGTTTCCCGGCTGCGGCATTCAAGTAACCCGATCGCAATTCTGCGGTTTCCCGTTTCTACGGCAACCAAATTTGGATGTTCCGTGAATGCGACGGAATTCGCGGAAGATTCTCCCGCTCGGAATCAAATTCAACACAAAGAGCTAAGTGCTTATTTGGGTAGTGCTTACAGATTCCGAACTGAACTTGCTTGAGTTGGTGGTCGCTGAGTGGTACGGGCGTTGCTTTCGTATCGGCTGTTCTCCCGCATCTGCCTGTTCGTGCATTTCTAACAGAGCGGCGCTTCGGGCCATTGCGGGTGCCTGATTGAATGTGGGGCTGATCTGACAATTCTCGCAGCTGCCAGCTTCGGCTGGGGAGAGTGGTTTAATGGTACGGGCATGCAAGACGGCGCTTCCGATTGAGAGTCCACGTCCGGTGACCGAGCGGACGGAGTTTCGGATGAAGTCACCGGTTTCCGGCGCCAGAACGAAGGGCGTCAAGGGCGTGGCGGTTAAGGTCGTCAGCGTCACGGAAGTCGGCGGCAAGCACGCCGGTGGAAAGGACGCGGCGGCAGTCGACCGGGCACGGCGCCGGCAGGCGACTCGTCTGCGGGCGGAGCGATTGTTGAGGACGGAGATCGGTTACCTGTACCACCGCAGTTTTGACCATGTCAACGCCGACAAGAAGATCCTCCGCGAACCGGCGGAGGGGAGCGAGAGTTCGCGGACGCGGCGGGCGCCCACAGGGGCGGATGCTTACTTGGCGCGTCTGTACGAAGTGCCGTTGCTGAGCCAGGAGCAGGAGACGCACCTGTTCCGGAAAATGAACTATCTCAAGTTTCGGGCGGACCGGTTGCGACGCAAGCTGAATCCGCGCACGGCCACGATCGCTCAATTGGAGGCGATCGAGTGTCTTCAAGCGGAAGCCCAGGTCGTTCGCAACCAGATCATCGAAGCCAATTTGCGGTTGGTCTTCTCGCTGGCCAAGCGTTACGCCAACGTGGGGACTGCGGCCTTTGACGAGTTCATGGGCGAGGGGCACATCACGCTGATGCGGGCGGTCGAGAAGTTCGATTTCTCGCGCGGCGTCAAGTTCTCCACGTACGCCACCTGGGCGGTGGTCAACGGCTGCAATGCGTTGCTGAAAAAGCAAAGCCCGACGAATCGGCAGTCGTTCTGGCAACCGGCTGAGGGGGTCGAGGACACGGTGCCGGACCACCGGGTTACGGCCTGCGAAGAGCAATCCGTGCAGGAGCTCCGGCATGCGGTGGGCAAGTTGCTGCTGGGCTTGAACACGCGCGAGCGGGCGATCATCGAGGCCCGCTTCGGGTTCGATCTGAATCAGTCGCCGACGTTGAAAGAACTCGGCGAGGGCCTGGGGATCTCCAAGGAGCGGGTGCGGCAACTGCAGCAGCGGGCGTTGGACAAGCTGCGAGCGTTGGCCGAGCATCACAAGGTGGAATTGCCCGACAACTGACCGCTTACCGGAACGGCGGCTGGATCAGCGACTCGCGGAGTGCCACGAACAGGGCGGCCGCGATCAGATCGGCCGTCGTGCCGGGGTTCCGCCGGTTGCCGTCGCTGCGCATCCAGAAGTCCAACTCGGCCAGTTCGTTGTAGTAAGCTTCGTCGCCCGGGCGGCCCGCCTGCAGCACGCGATGAGCCAGTCCCGAAGCGCGTTCGGCCGTCGGCAGACCGCATTTGCGGGCGATCAAGCTGTCCGGCCAGGCTTCCAGCACGCGCAGCTGGGTGTAGATCACGGCGTCCGTGTGCGGCCAGCCGGCCGTATGTCCCGCGACGAGCCACGGGACGATCTGTGCGAGCAAGGGAGCAAAATTCTGGGCGTACTGCCGAGCCACCAGGTCTCGCTCGGCCGCCGCGGCCATCGCCTCCACCAGGCTGTCCGGCGCGGCTTGGGCCACGTCCATCTGTTCGGCGGTCCCCAGTCCGCCCGGTTCGGCCAGCCGGATTGCTGCGTACACATCCGCAGCATCCCGGGCGGTCAGTTGCCGCAGAACATCGCCAATGCCCGCCTGGATGCACTGCGAGCGAGGCACAGCCGCCAGAGGGGCCAGCAGCAGCACGGTGCCGAGATTGGTATTCACCGGAACCAGGCGTCGGGTGGCCTGGATGGCGGCGAGGACGGTCGCGCCGACGCCGCGTTCGACCGCCGCGTCCATCGCCGGGGCGATCGCGGCCGCGCTGACCGCGAAATCAGTGAACGTCATGTCCGCAAAATCCGCTCCGCGATGGACATTGCCCGGTTTCGGCGCAGAGGCCTCCAGCAGGCATGCCAGTGTTGCGCACTGGCCGACGGTCAAAGTGGCTGCACCGTCAGGTGATCCCGGCGTTGGCATGAGCCCGTCCCTTGTTATGGCAGCGGATGCGTCTGCAGGAACCGCTCGACCAGCGGAATGATCTGCTCGTAAGCATCCTCGATGACGTAGTGGCTGGCGTCCGCCAGGCGATGCGTTTCCGCCGCGGGGACCAGCTGCTGAAAACGTTCCAGGCACGAGGGGCGGAAGCACCAATCCCGCATCCCCCAGATCATTTGGACCGGCCGCTCCGCCAGGGACGGCAGGCCCTGTTCGATGTCCGCGAGCACCTGCCACGTGGGATGCCGCGGATGGGCGGGAATGTCCGCCACGAACCGGTCGATGGCTACGCGGTGTTCCCAGGTGTCATACGGCGCCAACAGCCCCGCGCGGACGGCTGGCGTCATCCGTTCCGGCTTGTTCACCGCCATCCGCAGCGCCGCCAGGGCGAACAAGTTCAGCCGCCGGACGGCCCAGGGCCCCAGCCACGGAATGCGGCAAGCGCGAATCCGCCAGGGAATAAACGGCGGCGGAAAGGCCCCCGTGTTGAACAGCACCAGCCGCGCTACCCGGTCGGGGACTTGGAGCGCCGCGCCCAGGCCGATCGCGCCGCCCCAATCGTGCACCAGCAGCGTCACCCGGCGCAGGTCCAGGTGCTCAAACAATCGCACCAGGTTCGCGATATGCGAACTCAAGCAATACGGATAGTCCTGCGGCTTGTCGCTCAGCCCGCAGCCCAGGTGGTCGGGCACGACGACGCGATACCGGTTGCGGAAGGCAAGAACCAACTCGCGAAAGTAAAACGACCAGGTCGGGTTTCCGTGCACCATCACCAGCGGCTCGCCGGCCCCTTCGTCCAGATAGTGATACCGCCCGCCGGCGAGCGACACTGCGTGGGAGGAAAACGGGTACAGCGACTGCCAGTCGTGATTCATGGACGCCTCGTCGGGTCGACACCGCAGCCACGCCCGGGCCGCAGAACTGGCCGCATTGTACGCAGAAACCGCGTCCCGATGACAGGCCCGGTTGGGAGTCGGATCATTGGGTGCCTGGGGTCGAGACGCGAGGTACGAGTGGCGAGCCCCCAGCCTCTGGCGCGCGGGTGCCTGGGGTCGAGCCGCGAGGTACGAGTGGCGAGCCCCCAGTCCCGGCCGCTGGGGGCTCGCTGCGCTCGACCCCAGGCACCCCAACTCGCTCGCCCCCCGGGGCACACCCACATCCTGCATCGACGCCGCCCTCAGGCCCCCGTTCTCCGCGGCGGCTCGGCCAACGTCGCGGCCCGGCCGTCCAGGACGTGACGGATCGCCAGGACGGGGTGCCGCCACAGCATCCGCGGGCCGGCAAACTTCATGACCTCGCGAATCCGTTCACGCAATTGCGGCTTGTAACAGTGGATGGGGCACTGGGCGCACGTGGGCTTGTCCTCGCCGAACGGGCAACGCTCCAAGCGGGTCATGGCGTAGCCGTGCAGTTCCTCACATTCCGCACACAGCCCGCCCCGGGTCCCGTGGCGCGAGCGGCAGAAAATGCGGATCATCGCCGCCACCGTCTTCTGCTCCCGCGCGATCCGCTTGGGAACGGCCGGTGCTGCATGTTCACAAATCGGGGCTGGATTCATGTTCTGTCCGCCAATTCGGCGCCCGTCGTTTTCCGAAATCAAGGAAGGTGCTATTTTATGCATCAGCCGGTCACGGCGAAACAGACGCCTGGAGAAAATCATGCCGTTGAACTACGACCGCCGTCAGCCTCCGTCCACGCGGCCAGGTCCCCCGTGGCCGGTCCGTGTCCGGATCCGCACGTCCCTGCTTGTGGTGCTGTCGCTCGTCGCCTGTGCCGGGCCGCCACCCGTCCTGGCCCAGGTGGATTACGACCGTGAGCCGATCAGTTACAGCACCGCGCCGCGCGCGGACGCGATTGCCAAGCTGCAGGCCCGGCTGCAAAGCGGCCAGGCCACACTGGCTTTTGACGAGCGTTTCGGCTACTTGCCGGCCCTGCTCCGCGAGCTGAATATCTCGGAGACCTCGCAAGTGCTCGTCTTTTCCAAGACCAGCTTCCAACGCGAACGCATCAGCCCGCAGCGGCCGCGGGCGTTGTACTTTTCCGACGAGGTCTACGTCGGCGCCGTGGACGGCGGCGACGTGCTCGAAATCTCGGCCGTCGATCCGCAGTTAGGGGCGGTTTTCTATACGCTGGCTCAACAGCGTTCCGACCGCCCGGCGCCGGTCGGCCAGTTGGACTCGTGCACCCAGTGCCACGTCTCGCCGCTGACTGAAGGCGTGCCGGGGCACCTGGTGCGGTCCGTCTATCCGGACGCCCAAGGCCAGTTGATCCTCAGCGCCGGCTCGTTTCGCACGACGGAGCGGAGCCCACTGCGGGAACGCTGGGGCGGCTGGTACGTCACCGGCACGCACGGCCGCCAGCGGCATCTGGGAAATGCCTTGTTCCGCGAACCCGTCGACTTGGAGAAGATCGATTACGAGTCCGGCGCCAATTGGACGGACTTGCGCAGCCGCGTGGAGCCGGCCGTCTACCGGACGCCGCACAGCGACATCGTGGCCTTGATGGTGCTGGAGCACCAGGTTCCGTTGCACAACCAGATCACCTCGGCCAACTACCGGGCCCGGCTCGCGCTCCGCGAACAGGAGGTGTTAAACAAGATGTTGAACAGCACCTCGGCGGAACTGAGTCCCGGGATCCAGCGGCGTCTGCAGCGCGCGGGCGACGATGTGTTGAAGGGCCTGCTACTGGTCGGCGAGGCGCCGCTGACGGACCAGATCCAGGGCACGTCCGGATTTGCCGAGGCCTTTGCCGGCCTGGGACCGCGAGACCGGCACGGACGTTCGCTGCGCGACTTCGACCTGCAGCGGCGGCTGTTCAAGTATCCGTGCAGTTTCCTGATCTACTCCGCGGCCCTGAACGGGCTGCCGGAGCCGGTGCTGAGCCATCTCCTGCGGCGGCTCTGGGAGATCGTGACCAACCAAGACGACGACCCGGCGTTCGCCCACCTGACACCGGAGGACCGCCGAGCGATCTACGAGATCCTGGTGGATACGAAGCCGGACTTGCCGGATTATTGGAAGCGCCCCGTGCCTTAGCGACTGACCCCGCGTATGAAGCGACGGAATCGACGCACCACGATGCCCGACGGCAAGTCGGCTCGGCCGGACCGAAGTCCCGCCGATGTCGGCCAGCGAGCCCGCGCGGCGAGGGTCGAAGCGCCGGGCCTGGCCGGGATGCCGTACCGCGAATGGCTGTTGGCCGCCGCCTTGTTGGCCGTGACGCTGGCTGCTTACGGTCCAGCGCTGCGCGGCGAGTTGCTGTGGGACGATGACGCGCACGTCACCCGCCCCGAACTGCGGTCGTGGCAGGGCCTGGGCCGGATTTGGATTGATCCCCGGGCGACGCAGCAGTACTACCCCTTGCTGCACTCGGCCTTCTGGCTCCAGTGGCAGCTGTGGGGCGATGCGACACTGGGCTACCACGTCGTCAACGTCCTGTTGCACGTCGCCACGGCCGTCCTGGGGGCGTCGGTCCTGCGCCGGTTGAACGTTCCCGGGGCGTACTTTGCCGCGGCCATTTTCGCCCTGCACCCCGTCCACGTCGAATCCGTAGCCTGGTTGTCCGAATTGAAGAACACGCTGTCGGCTGTGTTCTATCTTTCCGCCGCGTTGTGCTACCTCCGCTTCGACGCCACCCGCCGCCGGCGCTGGTATGGTGCGGCATTCGCCCTGTTCCTGCTGGGCCTGCTCAGCAAGACCGTGACCGCGACCCTGCCGGCGGCGTTGCTGGTCGTTTTCTGGTGGCAGCGGGGCGGGCTGGCCTGGCGGCGGGACGTGCTGCCGTTGGTTCCCTGGTTCCTCGTCGGCGCCGTGGCGGGCGTCGTGACCGCGGCGGTCGAACGCAAGCTGATCGGGGCCGAAGGCGAGACGTTCGACCTGTCCGTGATCGACCGCGGCCTGATTGCCGGCCGGGCGATCTGGTTTTACTTGGGCAAGTTGGCTTGGCCCGCCGACTTGATGTTCATGTACCCGCGCTGGACCATCGATGCGGCGGTCTGGTGGCAGTACCTGTTTTCCGCGGCCGCTCTGGGCCTGCTGGGCGGCCTGTGGTGGCTCCGTGGGCGGACTCGTGGGCCGTTGGCCGGAATGCTGTTCTTCGTCGGCACGTTGTTTCCGGCGCTGGGCTTTGTGAACGTGTACCCGTTCCGTTATTCGTTCGTCGCCGACCATTTCCAGTACCTGGCCAGTTGGGGAGTCATCGCGCTGGCCGCCGCGGGAACCGCGATCGGGTTGGAACGTCGCCGAAAATGGCAGCACCCCGCCGGTTTCGCCATCTGTCTTGTGGTCTTGGCCGTCTTGGCCGGGCTGACGCGGCAGCAGAGCCGCCTGTACGCCGGCTTCGAGACGCTGTTCCGGACGACGATCGCTCGCAATCCCACCTGCTGGATGGCCCACAACAACCTGGGCATCGCGCTGGCCGAACGGGGGCAAGTCGCTGAGGCCAGCGAGCATTTTCGGCAGGCGTTGGCGATCAAGCCGGACCATGCCGAGGCCCACAACAACCTGAGCGTGGCCCTGCTGAAACAGGGCCAAGTGGAGGACGCGATTGCGCACGCCCAGACGGCCCTGAAGCTGAATCCCAACTACGCCGAATGCCACTTTCACCTGGGCAACACGCTGGCTCAGCAAGGGCGGGTCGACGAGGCGATCGAGCACTTCCGCCGCGCCCTGGAGATCCACACGGACTATACCAAGGCCCAGATCAACCTGGGCATTGCCCTGCTGGGTCGCCAGCGCCCCGACGAAGCGGAGCGGCATTTCCGCCGCGCGCTGGAAATCGAACCGGACCATTGGGGCGCGCGGCAGAACCTGGGGGTCGCCCTGGACCAGCAGGGCCGGACCCGCGAGGCGCTGGAGCAATGGCAGGAAGTGCTTCGCCGTCAGCCCGAGCAGGTCTCGGTGCTGAACCGCTGCGCGTGGATCCTGGCCACCGCGCCGGATGCCTCGCTCCGAAACGGGGCCGAGGCCATTGCGTTGGCGGAAGAGGCCGTCCGTCAGACGCGGAGTCTGGATCCCGCGGTCCTGGACACCTTGGCTGCCGCCTACGCCGAAGCCGGCCGCTTCCCCGAGGCCGTGCAAGTGGCCCAATCCGCGCTGGGGCAGGCCGCGGTCGCGGGTAACACCGCGCTGGCCGCCGCGCTGCAGCAACGGCTGGGACTTTATCAGAAAGGCACCGCGTTTCGCGAGGCGGAAAGGTAGACCCTGCGGAGATTGAAGTGTACGGGTACGTGTACGAGAAGAGTGCCGCACACGAACTCGTATACGGACACGCGAATTTCACGCATCTGGAGCAACCTACGGCGATCGACGAGGCGTCAGTTCTTGCCTCGCCGGTTGTTGCGTTGCGACTCACCGGCTGTCCGTTGGGGCCGCTTCCACGACCGCCCGGGTCGCCGTAAAATGAGCGGTGGAAGGATCGACCTTGATGACGACCCATGAAAGCTCCGTGCCACGCGGCGGTTGCCGCAGCCAGATCGTGATTCCCGCGCGGCTAGCCTCAACACGGTTGCCGCGGAAACTGCTGCTGTGCGAGACCGGCAAGTCGGTCTTGCAGCACACCTACGAGTCGGCGTCTCGGGCGACCAAGCCGCTGGGCGTGTGCATCGCGGCGGACCACGAGGAGATCGCCGCGGAAGCCCGCCGGTTTGGCGGCCAAGTCGTCATGACCGATCCGGCGGCCGCCAGCGGCACCGATCGCGTCGCCGAAGTGGCCCGCCAGCTGCCGGACATCGATGTCGTGGTCAACGTCCAGGGCGACGAACCCGAAATCGCCGCCGCGGCCATCGATCTGGCGGTTCAGTTGCTGGAGGACAACCCGGCCGCGGTCATGTCCACGCTGGCCACTCCCATCCGCTCCCGCGAGCAGTTGGAGGAACCGTCCTGCGTCAAGGTGGTGTTTGACAACCGGCAGCGAGCGCTGTACTTCAGCCGCAGCCCGATCCCCTACGCTCGGCAGTGGGACGATTCCCTGCTGTCGGATCATCCGCCGCATTTCTACCAGCATCTGGGCCTGTACGCCTACCGCCGCGACTTTCTGTTGCGGCTGGCCGAAATCCCCCGCTCCGACCCGGAAAAACTGGAAAGCCTCGAGCAATTGCGGGTTCTGTCCGCAGGCTTTACCATCCTCGTCGGGGTTGTCGAACAGCCCACCATCGGCATCGATACCGAGAAAGACTATCGGGCATTTGTCAGACGGACTTTGAGTTGCTAAGATGCTGATCCGAGGCTGCCTGACGGCGGTCTTGCCTCTCCCGTTGTTCCGCTCGAGGCGCCGCCGGGGTCGTGCACGGTTTTCTGCCAGGAGGGTTACCACTCGTATGACGAAGCATATTTTTGTGACGGGAGGTGTTGTCAGTTCGTTGGGCAAGGGGCTCACGAGCGCCTCGGTGGGCATGCTGCTGGAGCGGCGCGGGCTGCGCGTCAAAATGCAGAAACTGGATCCGTACATCAATGTGGATCCCGGGACAATGAGCCCCTACCAGCACGGCGAGGTGTACGTGCTGGACGACGGCAGCGAAACCGATCTGGACTTGGGCCACTACGAACGCTTCACGCACAGTCCGCTGACGCGGCATTCCAACTACACCACGGGCCAGATCTACCTGTCGGTGATCGAAAAGGAACGCCGCGGCGAGTTCCTGGGCAAAACGGTCCAGGTGATCCCGCACATCACCAACGAAATCAAGAGCGTGATCCAGAAGCTCGCGGACGCCGAAACGGACGTGGTGATCACCGAAATCGGCGGCACGGTGGGGGATATCGAGAGCCAGCCGTTCCTCGAGGCGATCCGCCAGTTCTCGCTGGACATCGGCAAAGAGAACTGCCTGTACATCCACCTGACCTTGATTCCCTATCTGAAGGCGGCGGGTGAATTGAAGACGAAGCCCACCCAGCATTCGGTCGGCCAATTGCGGCAAATCGGGATCCAGCCCGATCTGCTGATCTGCCGCACCGAGCGGGAGGTCTCGTTGGACGACCGCAAGAAAATCGCCCTGTTCTGCAACGTCCCGCTCGAGGCGGTCGTCGAGGAACGCGACAAGGATTTCTCGGTGTACGAGGTTCCCTTGAGTCTGGTCGAGCACGGCTTGGACGAGTTCGTGGTCCGGCGATTGGGCCTGCGTGCCAACACGCCGCACCTGGACGACTGGCGGGACATGCTGCACCGGATGAGGAATCCCCAGCACGAGGCGAGCATCGCGGTGGTCGGCAAGTACGCCGAGCATTTCGACGCTTACAAGTCGATCTACGAATCGCTGGACCACGCGGGTATTCACCACGACACCCAGTTGCGGATCGGCAAGATCCGCAGCGAGGAAATCGAACGTGAGGGACCCGATCGGCTGCTCAGCGGCTATGACGGAATCCTGGTTCCCGGAGGCTTCGGCGAGCGCGGCATTGAGGGCAAGATCGATGCGATTCGCTACGCCCGCGAACGCAAGATCCCGTTTTTCGGCATCTGCCTGGGCATGCAGTGCGCCGTGATCGAGTTCGCCCGCAACGTCGCCGGACTGAGCGGCGCCCATTCGTCCGAGTTCGACAAGAACTCGCCGCACCCCGTGATTTGCCTGCTGGATGCCCAGCGCAACGTCACGGACAAGGGCGGTACGATGCGACTGGGCGCCCAGGTCGCCGATTTGACGCCGGGCAGCCGCGCAGCCCAATGCTACGAACGCCAGACGATCTCGGAGCGGCATCGGCATCGCTACGAGTTCAATGCCACCTATCGCCAGCAATTCGTCGCCCAGGGGTTGCGGATTGCCGGAACCAGCGACCAGGACCGCCTGGTCGAGATCGTCGAATTGCCGAACCATCCCTGGTTCGTCGCGGTCCAGTTTCACCCCGAGTTCAAATCGAAACCTACGGCTGCGCACCCGCTGTTCGCCGGATTCGTCGGGGCGGCCATCGAGCGGCACAGCAGCCGGACAGAACGCGCGCTGGAGGTTACAGGATGAGCGCTGAACAAGAAGAACCCAAAATTGTCGTCGACGAGGACTGGAAGAGCCGCGTCCGGGCTGAGCGGGAGGCGGCTAGATCAGGCGCCAAGGCGGCCACCGCGAACACGGAAGAACCGGAATCAACCGCGGGCGGCCGGCTGCCCCCCGCCTCGTTCGAATTGCTGCTCAGCACGCTGGCTGCCCAAGCCCTGACCGCGATGGGCAAACTGCCGGATCCGGTCCAAGGCCACGCGGTCGTACGGCCTGACTTGGCCCAGCACTACATCGACTTGCTCGGCATGCTCGAGCAGAAGACCAAAGGCAATCTCGCCAAGGATGAAGCCGAGATGCTGGACGGCCTGCTGCATCAGCTCCGCATGACCTTCGTAACCACCCGAAGAGAGCCCGAGCAGAAGGCGGATTAGCGGGCTGGCAAGGCAGAATGTTGGGGTGCCTGGGGTCGAGTGCGGCGAGCCCCCAGAGCGAAACACTGGGGGCTCGCCACTCGTACCTCGCGGCTCGACCCCCAGGCACCCAACCCCAGTTCTTAGCCTTTGGCAAACCACGAGGGATCGCCCTCGCGGTTCGCCGCCATCGCTATCCCTTCGGGGTGTGTGGCGGCCGAAAAACAACGGGGCGTGAGTGTCGGTTGGCAGGACCTCGTGCGACTACCCCCTGGTTGCTGCTTCCCTTTCGACGGGTCCAGGCATTCGATGCACGCGGTCTCGCCGTCCCAGGCACTCACGCCCCGATTGGCTCAACTTGATAGATTGTCAAAGAGCTGCCGGAATCCCGGCATCTGCTCCTCGACGTAGGCAAACCAGCGGTCGGGACGCCACAACTCGACACACAACGCAGCCCCGACCACCAGCACTTCCCCTCCCGGATCGACGCCCAGGAATTCGCGAAAACCCTCCGGCACGATCAGTCGGCTGCGGCCCGCCAACTTGACGTTCGTCTGCCGCGTCGACAGCAGCCGCCCCAGCACCTGCATGTCCTCGATCCGCCCATCCAGCCGTCCGGCGAGCATCTTTTCCCGAACCAGATGGACGCCGCTGTCAAACTTGTTCTGCCACTCTGCGGCTCCCCATAGACTGAGCGCCCCCGCTCGCTCTTTGGCCAACACGCAGTCCTCGCCGCCCGACGTGAGCAATTCTGCCATCTCGGTAGGGATCGAAATCCGATACCGCTCGTCCAACGCCCGTCGATACTCGCCCAAAATCAAGTTACGAGACATCGCCGCGGTGCGCTTTCGGCCGACAGCCCTCGACGCGTCCGCCTCTGCGACTCGTCCTGGCTGCTCAATGGGTTAAATCCCCACAATTCAATCGCCAAGTTCCATGCAATTGGGCTTATTACCCGCAATTTCAATCAATTTACCCACTTTGCCGCGGATTGCAAGATGTGCGGTGCGAAAGTTCGGCGGGAATCCGCCCGAAAGTTCGGCTTGCAAGAACCGGAGAAAAACGGAAAACTTGCCTAGTCTGCACGGAAAGTTCTGCCGAGTTTGCGTAATGGAGCCTCGCGAATGCGCCAAACGATGTTAATCTGTGGCAAATAGGGGAAATGCGAAACAATGCCAACACGGTCTCATGCATTGGTAACTGGATTTAGAAGGTAGACCGATCGTGCCCACACTATCAGCTTGCACAGCAGACCGGGTCGTAATCACTGGGATCGGGATCATCGCCTCCGTCGGGCGAGATCGCGAATCGGTCTGGCGCGCGGTTCGCCAGGGAAAGAGCGGAGTGCGCCGGATGGGCGAGTTTCGCGGGATTCCCGCGGGACTGGTGCTCGGTGCCGAAGTCGACTTGGATTTCCTGCCTGCCGGCAGGATGAAGGTGTTTCCGCTCAGTCAATTGGCAGGCGGGGAAGCACTGGAAGATGCCCGGCTCCAGCCGGAGGCGATGGACGGCGGCCGTATCGGCTGCTTCATGAATGCCCACATGGGCGACACGCGCTGGGTGGACCAGCAAGTCGGCTTGATTCCGGCGGACGACCCGACGACGGTCCCGTGGTGCGACCAGTTCCTACCCAACTCGGCTTGTGAAGAGTTGGCGAATCGGTATGGGCTGTACGGCCCGCGTCTGGCTTACTCCACCGCTTGCGCCAGCAGTCTCGTCAGCGTGTTGTCGGCTGTCCGTTCGATCCGCGACGGGCAGTGCGACTTGGCACTCGCGGGCGGCGCCGATGCGATCGATCCGCTGTTCGCCGCCGGGTTCCGTCAGATGCGAGTGCTGGCCGACGACGAGGACCCGCAGCGGGCATGCCGGCCCTTTGACCAGGACCGTCACGGGTTTGTGCTGGGCGAAGGTGCGGCCATGCTGGTGTTGGAGCGGCTCAGTCACGCGCAACAGCGCGGCGCCAAGATCTACGCCGAGATCAAGTCTTGCGTGGCGCTGGCCGAAGCCCATCATGTCACCTCGCTGGAAGCGGACAGCGAAGCGCTGACCGTGCTGATCCGCGAAGCGTTGCGCAAGGCGGGCCTGCAACCCGAGGACATCGGCTATATCAACGCCCACGGCACGGGGACCGAGCAGAATGACCTGGTCGAAATGCGGGGGATCCGCCGGGCCTTGGGGCGCGCGGCCGACCGCATCTGTGTCAGCTCGCTAAAGGCCATGCTGGGGCACATGATCAACGCCGCCGGAGGCGTCGAATTGGCGCTGACCGTGTTGGCCATGCGCGACGGGTTCGCTCCACCCACGCTCAACCTGACCAATCCCGATCCGGAACTGACTTTCGACGGCTTGCCATTGGTCGGCCGCCGCACGCGGTTCCAGCACGCGCTCAAACTGTCGGTCGCCTTCGGCGGCCATCTGGTCGCGATCGCGCTCAGCCGCTGGAACGACCCCGCCTCCGGGTTCGCCTATCCGCCCGAGTTCGGCCAGCGCGTCGCGTGAGCCGGCTGCGTGAAGGCACTGCCATGACATCCCCGCCGCGTTACTACGCCGCCGCCTGCCAGCTGGATCTGCCCAACCCCAAGCACCGGGAGGAGATCGGCCCGCGGGTCAAGCACATGCTGGACCTGGTCGAGTACGCGGTCGCTGGCTACAAGCCGCTGTTCGACGTACGGCTGGTGGTCTTCCCCGAGTTCGCGCACGCCGCGCCGATCTACCAGACCGTCGAGCACCTGCTGGACCGGCTGGCGGTGCCGATCCCCAACGAGCACACGGACCGATACATCGCCAAGGCCAGGCACCTGGGCGTCTATATTCAGACGGGCACCTTTCTGGAGTCCGATCCGCGCTGGCCGGGCCACGTCTTCAACACCACCTGCCTGATCGGTCCGGAAGGCATTGTGTCGAAGTACCGCAAAGTCCATACCTGGACACCCTGGGAACTGCATACCAGCCCGCATGACTTGCGCGGCTACGACCAACCGCTGTTCCCCGTGGCCGACACGGAGATCGGGCGGATCGGCGCCGCGATCTGCTACGACTGGCTGTTTCCCGAGGCGATTCGCCAGTTGGCGCTGGCCGGCGCCGAGGTGTTGGTGCGCGTCTCGGCCTACATGGACCCCTGGGGCGCCACGCCGCCGTTGGACTGGTGGACGCTGACCAACCGCATGCGCGCGATCGAGAATATGGCGTACGTCGTGGCCGCGAACCAGGGGGCCAGCTTGCAGCACTATCCGCCCTTCAGCTGGCCGGGCGGCAGCATGCTCATCGACTTTGACGGCCGCCTGCTGGCTCAGGCCGACCCGGGGCCCGGGGAGAAGATCGTCGTCGGCCCGATCGATCTGGCCGCGCTGCGGGCCGAACGCGATCGCCGCGGGGGCCATCAGATGCTGGCCAACCTGCGGACGGAAGCCTATCCCGCCTACCGCGCGCCGGTCTATCCCTGCGGAGGGGCCGATCCAACGCCGCTGACGATGGAGCGGAACACCGCGGCCGCCCGGGCGACCTGGCAACGGATCCGCGACGCGTGGCGGACGGAACCACCACCAACCGCCCCCACGTAGCCCCGCCTCTCCGAGGCCGGAGGATGCCGCTGGATCGCTCAGTCGAATTCCTTTTCCGGCCCTTGCCCCGGCTCGGGATTCTCTTCGACGCGGCGGAAGATCAAGGACCACCCATGCAGCACGCCGATCCGGTCGCTGTTGGCCTCGACGAGCAGCGTCCAGGTCCCTGCCATACTCTGGCCGTACAGTTGCCGCAGGCCTTTTCCGCCGCGACTCGCCTCCTCCGTCTGGTACCTCCCGGAGAACGGCGGCGCCGCGCGCATGATGGACTTGGGCGACTCCTCGTCCAGGATCGTGTTGTCGAAGTGGTCATCCTGGCCGCCGATATTCGTGAACAGTTCGACGCGCTGTCCCAGCGGCCCAAGCAAGAACACGTTCACGTGGTCGTCGTGCGTGTGCGTAATCTGCAACTGGACGTCCACGTCGGCGATCAGGGACTTGTCCGCCACATCGATCTCCGAACGGACGACGCCACGGGTCGGAATCAATTGAAACCGCTGATTCGAATGCTCTTGCTGCAAGCGACTGAGCGCCCGCAGGCACTCCTCCGGAACGATAATCCCGTCGTTGTTCGCGTCCAACGCGACGAATTCGTCCAGCCGCTCGTCGGACCACTCGTCGGCGAACTCGGACATCTGCACTTGGCCGTCGCTGTTCCGGTCCTTTTCGACAAACCAGACGGGCAGTTCCGGAGCCCCCGCGCGGCCCTGGCTCGCTTCCTGTTCCGCCAGCCAGACGGCCAGTTCCGGCCGGTTGATGCGCTGATCGCGGTCGGTGTCTGCCGCGGCCGCAACCCCCGAACTGCGGCGTTCGAGGGCGTCCAGGAATCCGTCGCGGTCGGCGTCATGGCGGACCATCAGAGTCTCGGCCAAGTGCCAGCTTTCCCGCGTCCCTCCCGGGCCTCCCCGCGTCCGCGCGGCCTCTTCCATCGCCCGCCGTTCCCGTTCCCGCCGCTGCTGTTCGTCCTGGGACGGGTTGGGCCCCGGCGGTCCGCCTTGGCCAAACGGCGGTCCGCGCATTCCTCCCGGATCGCCGAACCGCCGCAGGGCGTAACGGCGTCCCAGTTCCAGGCGGCTCAGGCGGCCGTCACGGTCGGTGTCGAACTGAAAAGGCTCGTCATACCAGCGGCCGTTGTTCGCTTCATTGCGGTCGACGTAGCCATCGTGGTTCGTGTCGTACCGTTGCATGCGTTCGTCCGCCCGGGCCAAGTCCTCCGGCGTGATCGTGACTTGGGGCAGGGTGTCGACGCCAAAGCCGGGCACGGCCCGCTGGCCCTGCAGCGGCCCAAAGCCGGGGACTCGCGGCGGGATACTGGCGGGGCTCGAGGGCCCCGGCCCGGGTGGCTGAGCCGCGGCCGTTGCCGCCCAAGCGATCACTACGCAGCACCAGCGGAGAGCCCGGTTAATCATTCTGCGAAGCGGAACTAGACCAGTCCGTGGAGGCCGGGAACGCATCCGGGGTGAGTGGACATGATCGAACGCTGCGCGGAGGGAGGGGTTGGCTCGCATAGCGGTGTGTCTCGCATACGGTGTTACGCCCAAGTATAGGTCACACGCCAGTGCCTCACAACCGACGGCAGCGGTGAATTAAGGATGAATTGGCCCAGTAACGCTGCCCAGACCCTCAATTGACCGAACGGCAAGCGTTGCGTAAACTAGGGCGGCAGGGGAGCCAAGCTCTCCTGCCGGTCCGGAGGGTAAGCGAATTGGCTAGCGGCCTGTTTGGAGTACAGGTGCCCCGTAAGGGGTTGCGGGTTCGACTCCCGTGCCCTCCGCCTCACTCGACAGCGCCGTCGCAAGTGCTTGTTTGACAAGAGCTTGCGGCGGCGTTTTTGATTGACACATCCCGTTGTGACAACATTGTGTCAATCCCCGTGCCGCCAAGCGTCACGAACGCCAGCAAGTGCTGGCTCGACAACCTCCCTTTCTGGAAAACAACCTACTGAGGAACATCGTCGGCGGAACATCCGCCGGCGCCGCCGAGAAAATCCAGTCCGGCCATTCGCCGACGGGCCTCCTCGTCGTGTAAGTGATAATAGTGGCGCACCATCTCGCTGTCCGCGTGCCCCAGCCATTCCATCACCATGCGTTCAGGCACACCGCGGTTCGCGCACGTGCTGCAGAAACAGTGACGAAAGCTGTGCAGACGGCCGTCCCGGAATCCTTTCTCCCCACTCGGCGTGGGGAACCGTTCTGCGAGTGGCTCGATGACTTCGCGAATCAGAATCCGCCGCACGGTGTCGGGCTTCAGCCGACCGCCGCGCGGCCCGTGGAATACGTAAGCGTCGACGTGCGGCATCCCCTGCAGGACTTTGAGCAGGTCCGGATGAATGGGAAAGGACCGGCTCCGACCGCTCTTCAGCTCCCGCCGTTTACGCCCTTCGGTAGCAGGACGCCCCGTCTCGTCGGTCAACGTCAGGCGGGCGTTTTCGAAGTCCAGGTCCGACCAACGCAACGATACCAGTTCGGCGATACGCAGGCCCGTGCAGGCCAACGCAATGATCACGTTGGCCAGCCAGTGCAGGCCCTCGTTCGCTCGGCAATGCTCAATCATCGCCCGCACTTCCGCGCCGCGGTAGCAGTAGGCCCGAACACCTTCGGCCTTGCGAATGCTCAGTTCAATCGGCTTCATCTCCCGGAGGTGTCCTTGCTTGATGAGCCACTTAACCGTCTGCTTGAGCGTGACCAATTCGTTGGATAGTGTCTTATGGGCGTAGCCCTTTTCCTCCAAGTGCGCCACGTAGGCGTTAAGCAATTCTGCGGTCACGCCGTTCCAAGTTGTCACGCCACTACTGATCGCAAACGGCAGGAATTTGTCGAACACGGACCTGTACTTTTTCTGTGTCGACTTACGGACACCTCCCGTGACTCGGGGGCGAGCTGCGTGCTGCTCGTACAGCTTTCGGCCTTCCGCGAGCGGCAACGGAGTGGCTGCCGAGTCGACTCGTGCCGAACGCGGGATCAGGCCCAACTCCTCGGCACGCTGCCGATCCAATTCAGGAAGTAGCTGTAGGGCTTCCTCCTTGCTCCGGGTACCTAAGGAATGGCGCCCGGCGTTGGGCGTGTTTGACCGTCCGTCTGCAGTCCAGACACCGCTCCGAAGGAGTAGCGTCCAGACGAAGTTGGCACAGTGGATTTTCTCGTTTTTTCGGGGTCTTGGCATGAGTGTTATCTCTTATTTCGGTTTTCCGGGGTTGGCGGCGGTGCGCAGTTCCCGCTCGCGCCACTTCGGACGGCGCCCGGGGATCGGTTTGTCAGGCTCGGGGTTCGGTTTCTCGGCCTTGTCTTGGGCGGGTGCCGGCTGTTCTGGAGTCGCCGCAGATGCCGGCGCGGGAATCCGCCGGCAAGGCTGCGAGAGAAGTTCCAGCACATTCGGAAGAAAGGCCATCCGAGTCCGCTGACCACCCGGTTGAATGACTGGGAGCGAGCCGTCAGCGATGCGACGGCGCAGCGTGCTCACGGAAAGGCCGCTCAGCCTTTCGAGTTCTTTGATCGTGAGTGTTTGCCGCGTTGTTCCGTCCGACACTTCGAGGCCGTCCTTGCTTGCTCGGCTGAGCGGGGACGGCCAAAATCAGACTCGGCCGTGATTCCTCAGCCTGCAACAAGGAGATCAGATTCGGCGCAGCAGAAAAAGAAAAAGCAGTTGGAAGCACTTTAGCAGAAGGAGGTCCGACGTCGGTCAATGCAGATACCAGTCGCTGCCAAGCCTACGGCCAATGTGCTGGAGGTCGTTCTTGATGGTGGCTTCATTGACGTCCAGGAATGAAGCCAGCGCCATGACGAGCGACGATTGCTTGCGGTACATCGCTTGGGAATGTCGGCCGTAGATCGCTCGCATGTAGTGCTGAATCTCGAAGATCCGAGAATAGCGGTGGATCTGGTTTCGTGCCGGATTGCCCGATCTCACGATTCTTGTCCACTCGGCGAGATGATCAGCAGACCTTCGACGCCGCAACGATTCTTCCAGAATGTTGCGGAACTCGTCACGGCTCGGAATGGGAAGAATGTCAGGCAGGTAGAAAGTCGTTCCCCCATGACGCATGTGCCCCACGAGAGGGCTCAGGTCGACCACGGGCAGCTTGAGCGCGAGTGGCGCCGGCAGCCACGGCGCCGTTAACGCTTCGAGTCGCCAACGGATGAAGAACTGCTCGAACTCCTGGATGAAGTCGCGGGTCGAGGCGGTTGCGCGCATAACATTGCCGGGGAAAGAGCTGACGTCACGCACCACAGGCCCCATCGCAGGGATGCCACGCCGCCGGACTTCGTCGGCCCAGTTTCCGAAAATCGCCGCATGTTCGTCGAGAAACTGTCGGTTGGTCATCAGCCATCCGCAATAGCCACGTCGGGCGATAACCGTCCAT
Organism: uncultured Planctomycetaceae bacterium; assembly: GCA_903927685.1. Next base: position 12,435 of record CAIYOB010000494.1, on the reverse strand, counting down.
TGTAGGCGGTCGTCACCGACAGCGAGTGAACACTGAACTGCGGCGACGGTCAGTCCGTTCGCTGCAGCGAAATCGGCGATTTGACGATCACTGAACTGCATGGCCATTGGGCGAAGGAGGCTGCTCTCGACGGGGGCATCTCTCCAATAGCCCACGTTGCTGGTGGATTCACCGAGCGCGTTGGAGAAGGCTCGTTCCATGTCGAGCAAGTCGGTATCGAATCGCTGACGCCCCACGTTTTGCACGACCGCATCCAGCAACGCGTTGGGCAAGGTGAAAAACGGCATCCCCTGCAACAGCGGGTGTCCCCGGTACTGATCGGGAATCGCTGTGGAAATGAGGCCCGGAAGAACAGGTCGTTGGCACACGCAATTCGCTCCAAGATCGGCGTGTGTGGAAGGTTAAGAGGGAAAATCGGAGCTAGAGTGTACCACGTCCTGCAAAGGGGCGAAATCGGCGTGAGCGGGAATGCGTGAGCGGGAATGCTGTGAGCACGAATGGGGACCCGGGCATGCGTGGCGGCGGATCGACGGTACGAAGATAACAAAGCCTCGGCCCTTCCCGTGGCCCATCCCGCCCGGGGGTTGGACGGCGTAGGAAGCCAAAGACACGTGGCGTTGCTGCTGGGGGCACTTTCGACGTGCTGGACGCCCCTCTGTTACAGTCACCGTTGCGAACCGGCTTCTGCTCGGCGGCGCAGGTGGCGTTTGATACACTGGCCCGATGGTTGTCACTATGCGTCCGAGAAGGGAAATCCCGATGGACCCGATCAGGGCACGCCAATAACCTGCGTCAACTAACAAATACAGGTGGTAATCATCTCCTTCATAAGATTATGACGCATTTCTCGCGGGAATTTACCTTGTCCCGTGCCTGGCAAAGCATGCGCGCGATTTTTGCGCGTGACACCACTAGGCCGAGATGAAAAGAAAGCACGGCGATGCCTGCGTCAGCGTCTCCGTTACGGCGCGGAACGGTATGTCGAAAGACAAATCCACGGGCAAGGCGGGGAACGTCTCTGCATATACCCTACTACAGGTAATAACATTCCCCTCTATAGATTATGACGCGTTTTTCGCGGATCTTTAGCTTATCCGCTGCGCGTCAACAGTACGGGGACGACTGATCACGAAAGCAGATGGTCGCATCTCGTTGCACCGGGGGATCATTGAAGGCACTCGTGGTTGTTTGTCCGGGGGTAGCCGTCAGTGAGGGGCGACGCTGCCGGTTCTGACGGCAGACGCGATGGCAGCCTCGTCGCGGCAGTCGTCGTAGAGACGAGGGAGGCGGCGATGGTCGCCCGGAGGTCGATCCAGTTTGGCAATGACGGTCGAAACAGCGGCACGCGTGCCCCTCGTAGCTAACCGAGAGTCATCGCTCTCAAGAGGTGGTGATAGTCACCGAGCGCCGATGTACCACTAAGGCGTGGTTAATGTGTTAGAAGCGGGCGAGTCGCGAGATGACTTACGTCCTCAGGTGGCGCCGAGCGGTGTCTCAGGACATGTAACTGATCCCTGTCACATAATATGCCCGAAAAAAAGCCGAAATTTAGCATTGGCATCAGTGTCTGCGGGTGGGAAAGCGGGCAAACCGCACGTAATCCTCTGCCAGTGGGACACTTCCGTCTGCCCTCGACCTGGGCAGGCCAAGGGCAGACGGGCCGGTCGCTCCTCGTCGGGGCCACGCTAAGCCGCCGCGTTGTCCGCGGCGAGTTGTTCGGCAGTTGGGAGATCGGCGAATGGCGAAGAGGCATCGCCAAGCCCTTCCGGCACCTCGAAACGCCACGGACCGTTGGAGCTGTCGCGTTCTGCCGTGATCAAGCCATCCCGCCGCAGGCGATCGAAGTGCAGTCGCACTTGTTTTTGCGACCAGGGGCGGAGTCGGCGCGCCAATTCCCGTGCGGAGGACTGCCGCCAGACGCGATCGGACACCGGTGGACCGGCTATCCCCATCCGCAGAAACTCGCTGCGGCCTCGATCGGATCGCTGGAGTTGCTCGACCAAGCGGATGACGGTTGCCGACCGGACGTTGCCGAGATCAGTCAGCTCTCGGCGGGTAATGAGCTCCCGTCGTGACGGATTCCCGCCGTACTTGTCCAGGTAGGCGAGTCTCTCCAGCTCGGCCTCGGTCAAGCTGTTGCTGTGAGCGTAGCTTATAGACAGATACACATTGGCTCGGTTTATCATGTCGTCCGCCAGAAGGTCCTGTGCTGCGGACGACGTCTCGGCGACGAGCGAACACAGAAGAGCCCGAACCAACTCGTAGTCCTGCAGGCCGACGACATCGGTTGGTGGAACTTCGTGTTCCGGGTGGGACGAACGTAGGACGCAGGCTCCGGCCAGTAGGGATCGCAGAATCCGCAACTGGCGAAGTTTGGCAAGGCGATCAGTTGGTTGTCCGGACATCCTTGCGAACAACGCCTCGATCCGAGGATCGTATTGCACGCTGGTCGGCGTATTCAGTTCGCAGCCGCAGGCGTCGACCGAAGTCCCGCCAGCGAGCCAGTCGATAACCGACGCGGTCTCGCGCTCGGTGCAGACGACCGAGAGAACTGCGCCGGGATCGTCTTCGGCTGCGTACGCCGCCGAGCTAAGGAGGACGGCTGGCCGCGGCTGCGAGGCATCGGCCAACTGGATCGCCCACGAGACCTCACGACACAGACTGTCCGTCTGAACGATGACGATCCGCAGGACCGCCAGCATCTCGTTCAGGTCCTTGAGGTCCTTGCGAGTGCAAACGCGGAGCACCTGTCCGAGACCAACGCCTTCGGTAAAGTACCGCCATAGTTCGCACGAGATCATCGCCGGGAAATCTCGGAAGTTCAGGGCCAACGGCTGCCCCACCAACCCCGCGGCGATTGCCAGTTCGCCGAGCGCGACAGAGGATGGTCGGGAAGCGAGTCCGGCCGGTTGATTTAGCCTTGCCATTTGCGGTTGCCCCCTCTCAGAATGGGTCCGCCGTGGACCTCGCCACGACGCATCAGGGGCGGCCGGAGCCGCAACCCTCTACGCAGCAAAGGCTTTTGCTCAGACAGCGCAACCAAGGTATTGTGCGCGCCCGCTTCCGAGAGCGCGCACGATACCTTAGTCGCATTGTCGGTGAAGGCAATCCACGTTTGTCCTGGCGTTGACGCCGCAGGCGCCAACAAGACGACTGTCGACGCGTCCGCGGACGGCTCGTCTGAGACTGATGCCTACATTCAAGAACGCACTTCACCCAAAGTGCTGCCGACCACTTTCTCTTTTCTGCCAGCGGCGAGTGTGTTTTGCTGATCACGGATGGAAAGCTCAAGAGCAAGTCCGGCGTTAGCTAATTGTGTTCGGCGAATTGGACTGGAACTACCTTGAGTGGCCGCAACGATATGGACGACCGCCCCAGATCATAAGCGGGGCCAGCGTCGGGCTCCGTCGCAATTGGCGGCCGAAGATGAAGTCTAAAGTCTAAAGTCAATGGAGGACGCCCATGCGTACACCCCGAATTCCAAGTGGGGCGGAGGTCGTGCGTACCTACGCCGATTATGAAAAGCACGTCGCAGCCTTTTTTCAGGGAGTCTACCACCTGCTGATCGTCGTCGGTGCCCCAGGCTTGGCCAAGAGCCACAGCTTCGAAACTCGGCTTGGCGACACCAGCCACCTGATCCGTGGCTGGACGGCGCCATTGCAGGCCTACATCGAGGCCTACTGGCACCGTAACAAATTACTGATCTTCGATGACGCCGAAGTCTTGTGGAAACGTCCAGGAGGTCGAGTGCTGCTTCGCTCGCTATGCGAGTTCAAGCCGAAGAAACGGCTGCAGTGGCTCAGTACCACGCGAGAACTGGAAAAGGCCCAAGTACCCCAGAGCTTCCTGACGAGTTCGAGAGTCGCGATCGTTGCGAACCGGTTCCTTTTCGGCGACTCGGAGGAGCAAGAGGCCATTCTGGACCGAGCACACGTGATTCACTTTGATCCATGGCCAATGGAAGTCCACACCAAGGTGGCCGACTGGTTCTTCTGCCAGGAGATTTACGACTACATCGGTGATCGCCTCCACCTACTAACCAAGACCTCAGCTCGCCTGTATGTCAAGGCTTGGGAACGCAAAAAGGCTGGCGGTGACTGGCGAAGGTTGATCGAAGAGACGTTCTGCCACGACAGTACGATGCGAGTCGTCCAAGCCCTGGAGGTGGACGCGTCGTGCTTGACTGTCGAGGATAGAGTAAAGAAGTTCACCGAACTCACCGGTGCCTGCCGGGCAACGTACTTCAACCTGAAAAAAGAGCTTAAGCAGGCCGATCAGATCAACGCATTCGAGCGTGCGGAAATGCCCAAGCGTCAATTGCATCGTCAACCACCCGTGGAACTGAACATCGAGGAAGAGGTCGCCAGAGCAAAGGACGAGGACCTGCGGGCCGGCTCGGATCAGCCGGATGGTGTCCAGGAACCGCCTCACGCTGAAGAGGCAGATAAGCCTGCCTGGTGCCATTTCTCCGGCGACCCCGCCGACTACAGCACCTGCAGTGGCTATGTTGAAGATTGGTGGAATCGTTCGGAGGCACACGGCACCGGCGATGACACTCAGACCTCGGCACCGAAGAACCCGGAAAGCGATGACACAGACGGCATCGCACTGCTCCGCCGCGAACTGACGGAGGCCATCAATCGCGAGGACCATGTGCGAGCCGCAGAATTCAGGGACGAGATCCAGCGGCGTGAGGGCCAAAGCCGGACAGACTGATGTATCGATTCGGTTGGACTCACTGCAAGCCTTGCCCTTGAAGATGGCCTCGCGGCCCACGAAGGATCGACCGTGACGCCGTGGTCGGGCCCTCGGGTGCGGTTGATCGCCTAGTTTTCCAAGTCACATCGCGGCGAGCACCCCAATGTCGGTCGCTGGCCCGCGGTGGTGCAAATCCGACGAAATCCCACTCGCGAAAAACCAGACAGCGATGGCGGATGAGAAATCACTCGGTGAACACCGCCTCCAGAACATCGTGGGCTAAGAGGTCGAAAATGTCCTCCATCTCTGACACGCCTTCCGCTTCGATGGGGAGGATTCTGCTTTGGTGGCACTCCCTGAAGATCGCAGTCATGGCAGTCTGGATCCGCTCTGCGGAGATCTCCGCCGCAGTAACGCGAAGTGACAGGGGACCATGACGAGCTGATGATGCATGCAAGTCACGTTCCAGCGGCAGGGGGAACAGTGAATTGCCCCTTGCCTCGATGCGCAGCCCGGCTTCGGCAGAACTCGGCTCCCGTATAATCAACGGAACCGTTGATGCGGCTCCTTCGACGGATGGCAGCGGTTCTCCTTCTGCAGAACCAGCGGCTACCCTGCTGTTGAGATGGTTGATGATTTGTAGTACGTCCGATGCCGAGGCGGTGTCGTCGCCGTTGACGTCCACGAGCGGCTCTCCGGCGAGGCGACGGGACGGAAGCGCACCGGCGCCATGTCCGTTGATGTAGTTGATCACCAGGAGCACGTCCAACGGGGTCACCTGCGTGTCATCGCTAACGTCCAATGGATTTCTTGCATTTTGCCAGAATCGACTATTCACCGTCATGGTGCCGTCGACGGTGTCCGTGCCCGCATCCGTGGGAGTCGGAGACAGCGGCAGGATCAGATCGCTTTCGTCATTCAGCTCCGTGCGGACCGCGCCGGCTTGCTCCTTGAGATTCAAGGACGTGCTGACGCCGCTGGCGATACCCGGATTGACTTGGAAGCTGGCATGGACAAATTCATCGGAGAACAGTCCACCTGCAGGCTGATCCCAGCTGATGACAACGATGATCAACTGACCCGGCACGCGATCGTTCACGGCGATGATCTGCCAGTCGGGATGCGTGGTCATGAAGTGTCCGGGAGCGGCCGAATTGGAGACATACGTCAAGATCTGAGGGTCGTACCCCAAGATCAGCGTGGCCCCGATCAGCCGATGGGGAGCCTGCAAATCCTCCACGCTGTCCAGATAGATCGGCACGGTGACCACATCACCGGGCCCGCCCTGAAGCGTCCCGCCGACGCGGAGGCGAGGATCCGGGGCGTGGCTTCCGTCTCGGACGATGCCGCCGGGGACCGGGGGGATCTCTCCCACGGCCATTCGACTCACCGCTTGTGCGAGCAGGGCCGCATCCGCGGCGTTGATCCGCCCGTTACCCGAAATGTCACCAACGATGAGCGGGTCGGCCGAAGGAGTTGCCGCAAAGCCCGCATCGAGCACCGCCGCCAAGCGTGCCACCTGGGCGGCATCCTGGGCGGCCAGGCCGCCGTTGCCGGTCACATCGCCAAAGTAGGCGACCAACTGCAGGCCGTCGTCGCCGATCGCCGGCAGTTCCCTGTCTGTCCCCGACGTGACCGATAAGTCCTGAATGTCCAACACCTGCTTCACGAGGTAGATGCTATCACCGGCTGCGGTTGGGACGGACGCCTGCAACGTGGCCACCGTGACGGGGCCCGCGCCGAGCGTCGTAGGACTGTAGAATACCAGACGCCCCAAGCCCGGCTCCAAAGGACTCCAAGTAACGCTCGCGCCGGTGGGCAATCCCGCCCCCAACTGTGCGCCGGTGATACTGAGCAGACTGGGATCATATCGCAGGTTGAAGGTCACGGTGCGGACATTGGCACCCTCGTCGATCCTCACCGGCAATCCGCTGGCGGTCGCCGGCACGTTGACCGGCTGGCCGGGACCGCGTACGAAATCGGGCAGACTGACCGTGACCGTGCCGACCGGCGATTCCGGCACGACAAACAGGGCCGTGTAGTCGCCGGCTTGTGCCCCGCCTCCTGCGCCCTGCAATTGTCGCCCGTTGCGATCGTGAAAAGACGTTCCGCCGCTCCGCACGACGACCGTGTAGGTTCCAGGCTCCAAGGGACCGCCTGTCTTCAAGAACCGGACTTGCTTGGAACTCGCGTCGACCACCAGCGAGCCGGGGACGACATCTCCGTCTCGTGAGACCACGACATCGGGCGCACCCAAGTTTGCTTGCTCGGCGTCGTACAGGTTCAGCGCGGTAAGATCCAGCTGGTAGCTGAAGTCGGCGGCAAAACCGTCGGCCTGGGGAGCAAACTGCACCACCTTCAGCGGCGAGGGCTGGACGTGGACGCGGAAAGCAAGGGGGGCCGAAATATCGCTGCCGCCCCATTCGACGCCACCCATGTCGTGCATGACCACGGTCACCAGGGCGGTGCCCTCGGCATCCGGCTTGGGATCGACAATCAAGTTGCCGCTTCGGGCATCGACAAAAGGCTCGGCGCGGAGCAGGTTCGTATCATAGCTCGTGACCTCGAACCATAACCGCTGCCCGGCCTCATCTGCGGGACCCGACTGTAGATTCGTCGCCCAGCGCTGCGCCACCTGAGGGCCAAGGCCGTTTTGAACCAGCACGTCGAGCCCCGCCGTGAAGGAAGGCGGATCGTTGATGGACTGAATGGAAATCGTCACGTTCGCGGACGTTCCGCCCAAACCGCGATCGGCCGCTTCGCTGGACGCCTGGACCCGAAAGCTCCCCGGCACCACCCGATCCGGCGCGGGACGGAAACGCAGTCCCGCCCCGCCTTGAGCGACCGTGATAAAGGAGTCCGCCGCGATCGCCGTCACGCCATCCTGCTGATATAGTGTTCCGCCGACGATGCTGGTGATCTGGAAGTGCGTCACCTCCGCACCGTCCAGCGGATTGCGGCGGATCGTCAGTTGCGTCACGTTGGTTCCATCCGGCAGTTGCCGTGTGGTAGGACTCAAGGTGTCCTCTCGCGTCGTCGCGTCGGTCACCTCGGGCGTATCGGGCACGGACAATACCGTGACGGTCGTCGTGTCCGGCATTGCTGGAGGAACTCCGCCTCCTTCGTCATCGGTGACTTGGAACTGAACCCGATAGGTGCCGCCTCGGCCAAACACAGGGCTGAAGGCAAACGTTTTGTCCTCCTGCAGCGTCAGCGGGAACAATTGCGACTCGGCGCTCCCGACGAGCGAGATGAGTGCCCAGCCACGCCACGCATCGTCCCCCGGATCGGCGAACGAGCCGCTCATCGCCCCCGGCGTGTCTTCCGTCACCGTGACGCTGGTCGCCCCGACGGCGACGGTCGGCACCCGATTCCGCACGACCAGCGGCAGGACGTAGTCCGTCGATATTCCATCCTTGTCCCGCACCCGGGCCTGCAGCCGGTACGTGCCGCTGCGCCGCAAGGTCACACTCTGGGTGCTCGCAGCCGTGTTGGAAATCTCGAAGGTCCCGTCGCCGTCCAGGTCAAAGGCGTATTGCAGAGCGGCCCGATCCGCCGCCGCAGGATCCGTAGCATTCGTCAGGCCGAAGGTGAACGCCTGGCCTTCGTCCACGGCGGCTGGCGACAGGGATGGGACGGCCGTCGGAGCCGCGCCGCTCACCGCGATCACCTGCGAGACCACCTCGGCGGCCACGTTGTCTTTGTCGGTCAGGGCCAGCGTCACCGTGTAAAGACCATCGTCGTCCGGGGTGAAGCTCAAGGTGTCTCCGGTCCCGCTGGCGAAGTGCGCGGTGGTCGTCGTGCCGTGCACTTTGGTTACGTCCCAGGCATAGCGCAAGCCCGATCGGTCCGCCGCGCCCGGTTCATCCAGCTGCGCACCGAGCGTAAGCGTGGTACCCTCCGCGACGCCTTGCGCCGGCACGTCGCTCAGGGACACGCTCAGCGGAATATCGGCCGCCTGGATTGTCACCGTGGACGAGACGCCGGCCAGGCCGTCCTTGTCCGTCACCACCAACGTAACGCGGTACGTGCCGTCGTCGTTGGGCGTGAAATTGAACGCCGGGCCTGTGCCCGTGGCGAAGTGCGCCGTCGTGGTCGCGCCGTGGACCTTGGTTACGTCCCAGGCGTAGCTGAAGCCGGCCTGCTGATCGAGGGCACTGTCACTGACACCGGCGGCCAGGGCGATCGTCGTCCCTTCCGTGACGCTGGCCGGCGCATTGCGGATGCTAACGGCCGGCGGGGCATTCGCGACCGCAATCGTCCGGACCCCGCCCGGCGCCGTAATCGCTCCGTCCTTGTCGCGGGCCGTGAACGTGATGGTGTACGTGCCGCCATCATCCGGCGTGAAGGCAAAGGCCTGTGTGGCGCCCGAGGCGTACACATCCGGCACGCCTGCCTTAGTTACGCTCCAGAGAAGGTCCCGGAAGCCGGCTTGTTGATCCGCACTGGCGTCGCTCAAAGCCGCCTGCAATTGAACCGGCTGGCCCTCGGTGGGCTGGGCGGTGAGCAAGACCACGGAGGCTGCCGGGGCCACGTTGCTCACGTACAGCGTCAGCACCTGTCCCCTGACGCTCGCCCCGTCGTCGTCCGTCACGGTGAATTCGACGGTGTACAACCCCTGGTCCGCCGGCGTGAAGCGGAACTCCGAGGCCGTCCCGTCGGGAATCGCCTGGCCGTTATCGGCCACGGCCTGCCAACGGAACGCCTGGGTATCGGCGTTGCCCGCATCGCGGAAGAAATCGGCGGTACGCAGGACCACCTCCGCGCCCTCCGTCCCGGTCTGCGTCCGGGCGATGAGCGTCGGCGCGGCGTTTTGGGCGTACACGTTGAGCGTGTCCGTGTACAGCCGGTTGGCGTCGTCCAAGTCGTTGGAGGACGCGGTTACGGTGTAATCGCCGTTGTCGGGCGGCGTGAACGCGAAGGTCGTCCCGTTGCCCGAGGCCAACAGTTGCTGGGCGCGATCGCGGACCTGCCAGGCCGGCGTGCTGAAACGATTGCCGTTGGCCGGGTCTGGATCCGTGATCGTCGCCGTAAAGGTCAGTCCCGTGCCTTCCACACCGAGGCGATCAGGGCCGACATCGAGAACTCGGAAGTCGGCCAGATTCTTGCCGGTGAGCACCTGCCCCGGCCCGATCGTGACCGAGACTCCGGTCGTCGCAGTGCGGAAGTTCGGCAAGGCCACCGGAACCACCTTGGCGGACCGAGTGGACGTGACACCCGTGGCCTGCAGGCGAAAATCGCCGCGCACGTCCGAGACGGCCGTCGGCTCGCCCGCGTCGAACACCCCGTCGCTGTCCAGGTCCAGGAACACCGTGCTGCCTTCCACGCCCAATTCGTTCGCGTCGATCACGGCGTCGCGATCCGCATCGTTCCAGCGAGTTCCGTACAGCGTTGCACCTTGCGGGTTCACGAACACGTCGAACGACGTTGTCAGGCTGCGGCCGGTGGGCAGACCAGCGACTACGAGACCGTTGAAAGCGGCGACCGTTACGCGCAACGTCCCCGTAAACGGCGATGCCGGGACGGTGACCGTCAATTGCGTCCCGGCGATGGTCGCGATTGGGGTGCCCGCGCCCGCGGGGCCATCGGCACGAACCGAGGCCGTGAGGGTGGTGTTCGCGGGGGCGATACCGGCCAGCGAAATGTTAAGCGTTTGCCCCGCCGTGGCCGTCTGCGGAGCGATCGTACCGGTGAATGCTGGCCGGCCGGAACTGGTGTCGAAGCTGACTGCGGTCAAAGGATGCCCGACCACGCGACCTACCAGGTTGGTGTCGCGCGACAGAAACGCCTCGTGCGCCAGATTGTTCAAGGGATTCCCGGTGAGGTTCAGGGCGGTCAGTGCCGGCAAGCCCACGATTTCCTGCAAACCGGCCGCATCCACCCGGACCAACCGCACGCCATCAGCGGCGACTGTCCCCAAGGCGTCCGCTGCGAGTTCCAGCCGCAACGTGCCTGACGCCGGGGTCGCGAACGGGGCATCGCCCAGCGTCTGCCAAGGCCGGCCGCCGAAGCTGGTCCCGGACGGCGCCAGCCGCTGATTGATGGCGGTCGATCGCAGCGACGTCCCGCCCTGGGCCGCATCGAACACCGTGTACGCCGCCGCCGGGCTGCGCGTTTCGTGTTCCGGCCAGGTTACCAGAACGCGATAGTACGCGCCGGGTTCGAGGTTCGAGAAGGTCCACACGCTCTTGGCCACCGTTTCCCCGGTGCCCAGCGGAGCGTGCAGGCGATAGTCGCCGTCGAACGCTCCCGTGTGCTTGTCGCCCCGCCAGGCGGTGGACCCGGTCGGTGTGTCCTCCCGATACGGCGCGTCGCCATCATCGCCCACGCGCAAACCGGCCAAAGACTGCAGCTCTGTGACGCCGTTGTTGTGCAGATCGACGTACTGAAGTTCCGACAGCCCGGCGAGCGCAACCAGACCACCGGCATCGCCCAGGCTCAGATGGGCCGCACTCAGCCAACGCAAGTGGCTCAGTTGGGCCAGCACGGACAAGCTGGTCAGCGGATTCCCGTCCAGGGTCAGGTACGCCATGTTCCGCAAGCCGATGGGGGCCCGCCAGTTGTCCATGGCGGGCGCCAACGGACTGAGGTCCGTGATGGCGTTGTTGGCGAGGTTCAGGACTTGCAGCTGGGTGAGGTACTCGAGGCCTTTCAAGTTCGCGATCTTCGTCTTCCCATTCCAGCCGGCGTCTAAGCGGACGATTTGCGCGGCCGCGCTGGCGTAGATCGGGCGAGTCACCAGCGGCAGGCCGCCCGCTCCGTCCAGCACCGGAATCCCGATCGCCTGGGCGATCACGCGGCGCAGTTGCGGATCGGGGATATCGGTGGCGGTGAGTTCGCGATCCGGCACGGCAGGCGGCGGGCTGGTATTGGCCGCATCGGCGACGACGAGTTCCGTCCCGTTGGCATCGCGCACCTCGGCGCGGCTGCCGACAAACCCGTCCTGGCCGCTGTCACCAAACAGCCGGTCGCCATCGTCACTGCCGATCACGACGTCATCTCCATCGCCGCCATTGACGAGGTCCCGGTCGTACGCGCCGTGAGCCGTCCCGGGCAGAGCCAAGTCAAACGCGACTTGGAAGGGCAATGGGGACGGCCCGATCGGCGACGGGCTGTGAACGCCGAGATAGTAGGTTCCAGCGGCGAGCCCGCGCGCGTCGATCGCTGGGGCATCGGGGGCCACAACGCGTCCCGTGCTGTCGAGCAACGTGGCCAGCACCCCGGGCTTATTGCCAGTGACTTCCAAGACAGGTGCGGCAATGACCGGGGCGACAACCCGAAAGTCATCGAGTAGCAATCCGGAGTCGCCCTGGTCGTCCGTTACGTTCGCCACGCCGATCGCGAACGTGTAAGTACCCGCCGCCGGTGCGACGAACGCAAACCTCTTGAAGCCGCTCTCGCGAGTGAGTTCCGTAACCGAAGGCACCAAGTTGCTCGTCGTATCCGCCAGCCTTAGGAAATCTCCCGTCTCGCGGACGTAGACAAACGCGAAGTCCTCAATGGTGCTCTCGTCCGTGAGGAAGTTCCACGCAAAGCCGACCGTCGCCCCCGCTTCCAGCGTCACCGTCCGCCGGATCGCCGACCCGTTGACCGCCAAATCACCATCCATCCGAAGTTGATCGAAATCACGTCCTAAAAAACTTGCCAGCCGTCCTACCTCCACGCGGATCGTATAGCTCGTGGTGGTCCAGGACGCGGTGCCGCTGTTGGCCCGCAGCGGATCGTACGTAGCGTTGG
>CAIYOB010000493.1 GCA_903927685.1 uncultured Planctomycetaceae bacterium | reverse complement strand
GGGCCGATCCCTTGGCTTGGTGCTTGAAGGCGGTGTCCGTCTGCTCGAAACTCCGCGAGCCGAGCCAAATCGACATCGACGACGAGAGCATTGTTGACGGGGACGACCGCAGCTACCGGGTAGTGCCTTTGGCTCGCGTCGTTCACGGCGACACGGACTTGGAAACGCGGGAACGCTTGGCGCTGGCCTTCAATAGCCCGTTGTTCCCGGAGATCCTCGTCAGCAGCAGCGTGATGGGCGAAGGGATCGACCTGCATCGGTTTTGCCGGCACGTCATCCACCACGATGGATACTGGAATCCGAGCACTTTGGAGCAGCAGACGGGCCGTATCGATCGCATCCGCTGCAAGGCGGAAGCCTGCGGTTTGCCGATTCGCGTGTACCAGCCGTTCGTGGCCGGTAGTGCCGACGAGAAGATGTTCCGCGTCGTGCGCGACCGGGAACGCTGGTTCCAGGTCGTCATGGGCCAGAAATTCGAGTTCGATGAAGGCGCCAGCGAGACGCTCGCGGCCCGAGTACCGTTGCCCGAGGGATTGGCCAAGGAGTTGACGTTCGATCTGGCTCGCTGGAAGGCTGCTCCCCGCGTGCAGCGCGAACAGGAGCCTGCGCCACCGCCGGACACCGACGAGAAACGCGATGATCGTCTTCGCGGCGTCCTGCTCGGCCTGGCCGTCGGGGACGCCTTGGGCGCGGCCATCGAATTCAGGGTGGCGGGCAGCTTCGAACCCGTGACCGGTTTTCGCGACGGCGGGCCGCACGGACTGGCACCCGGCGAGTGGACGGACGACACCAGCACGGCGTTAGCCCTGGCCGATAGCATCGCCCATGTCGGTTGGGACCTCAACGATCAGGCAGCCATGTACGTGGCCTGGTGGCGATCCGGGCACTATTCCGTGAATGGCCGCTGCTTTGACATCGGGATCACCACCCGCAGCGCATTGGCCCGTTTCGAACGGACGGGGGACGCACGCACCTCGGGCGATCGCTCGGAACATGCCAGCGGGAACGGCTCGATCATGCGGCTAGCTCCCGTGCCGATCCGCTACAGCCATCTGTTTCCGGCGCGACTGGATGAACTGGTCGAAAAGCTGACCGAATCCAGCCTGCCTACGCATGCCAGCCCGCAGTGTCTGTCGTCGTGCGCTTACCTCGGGCTTGTACTTTGCGGCCTGCTTCATGGATTAGATCGTGCGGAAGTACTGGCCGCGGACTGGGCGCCGGTGGAATTCCTCAAGAGATCCTCTGCGCTGCATCCGGCCGTGGCTGAGGTGGCTGCCGGTAGCTTCCGTTCGAAGTCCCCGCCCGATATCGTCGGCTCAGGATACGTTGTCCAGAGCCTGGAGGCCGCCCTGTGGGCTTTTCACGATGCCCGGGACTTCGGCGAGGCGGTGTTGCGTGCGGTGAATCTCGGCGATGACGCCGACACGACCGGGGCCGTCTGCGGACAACTGGCCGGTGCCTTCTGGGGCGAGTCCGGCATTCCTACGGAGTGGCTCAACGGATTGGCGCGGCCCGATCTGATCGACAAAGCCCTGGCCGGGCTTCTTTCCCGCCTGCTCAGGATTCGCGCGACCGCAGACGCTGCTGCAAATCCGCCAGAATCCCGGACAGTTCGCTGATGGTCAAGTCGCGCAGACTTGCTCCGGAAGCTGCCGGTTCGCCGAGAAGTTCCTGGAGCACTCGGATCCTCCCTGCCAATTCACCGCCTTCCCAACCTTCTTGCCGCGCGCTGTCCAAGCCCCACTGATAGTCGCGTTGGGCTTTCAAACGCTGGTCGTACATTATTCGATCCTCCGTCTTGGCTGCGATGGCTTCGACCCCCGAAATCGCTCGCTGAAACTCGACGCCCGGCAGCAATGCCCGCAAACGTTCCGACTCGTAACGATCCGCAAACAAGAAGAAAAACGCCCATTGCTCAATCGGCGGAGCGGACGAAATCGTCGCCTCCAGCAAGTTATACTTCGTCAACTCCAGTGTGTGCACTTCGATGGCATCCGAAACCTCCAGGTCGTGCTCCGGGTCCGCCAACCGAAAACGGTGGTGAGGGATCGTGTCGCCGTAAATCAGTTTCCTGTTGAGCAGGCAAATCGAAATTGCCGACCGCAGATCCGCGTAGCTCCGGCCAGTTTCCAGTTGCGCGACGTACATCGTGCACGCGTAGTAGACCAGCCGCTGCAACAGCCCGGCAAAAACTGTGACCTGCATCTCGATGTTCAGCCACCGGCCCGACGAATCACGGGCCCGGATGTCCAGGACGACAAGCTTTTCGTCCGCAAATTCCTGGTAACTGAATGGATTGAGGATCTCCACGTGGACAATCGGATGGACGAGCTTCAGGATGGCGTTCAGCAACCCGATCAGAACGGGGATATTCTCCGGACTGCCAAACACCTTCTTGAACACAAAATCGACAGTGGGTTTGATTCCCAGCAACATTGGAGTTCCTGCCTCGATTCGGCTGGATCATTCGTTCCCGCATCCATTGTACGCGGGCCGGGCGAGTCCGTCGACCTGCCTTTCAACAGCGAATGGCATCGGTGGCTCCGCCCGCCTATCGAAAGACTCAGCCACGAAGCAGCCCCACGTTTTCGCAATTCTCACCGACAGGATCCTCGCCCCTGGTTGATTGCGTAAGCTCCAGAGGCGTTTTCGGGTTGCTCCCAGCCGCCGGCCAGCTAATAATCTTCCTTGCCATGTCCAAGAAACGCCATCCCCAACGGCCCGCCCCCGTTGCTGCCATCCCTGAGCCACGTCGCCCCCTGGCCCGCTGGGTCCGGGGGCTCCTCTGCGCCGCAACGCTGCTGCTGGTGGTCGGCGGGCTGGTCCTGGCCGACTGGTGGGTGTGCGTGCCGGACAATGTCCAGGCCACCTTTGTCGGCCGCCAGGCGTGCATCGATTGCCATCGCGAGGCTTACGACGCGTGGGTGGGGTCGCATCACGATCTGGCGATGGATGTCGCCACGCCGGATACCGTGTTGGGCGATTTCAGCGACGCGGAATTCGAACAGTTCGGCGTCCGCTCGCGGATGTTCCGCCGCGACGGCAAGTTCTGGGTCCACACGGAAGGCCCGGACGGCAAGCTGACCGATTTTGAGGTGAAATGGGTCTTCGGCGTCGATCCGCTGCAGCAGTACATGGTCGAGTTCGATCGTCCGGCGGACTTGCCGGCGCACGAGTTAGCCCGTGTCCAAGTCCTGCGGATCTGTTGGGATACGCGCCGCAAGGAGTGGTTCTACCTGCATCCGCCGGATGTCCGCGAGCGGCTGGCGCCCGACGATGATCTGCACTGGACGGGTGTCGCCCAGCGGTGGAACAACATGTGCGCCGATTGTCACTCGACGAACCTGCAGAAGAACTTTGACGTCGCCACGAACACGTACCATACGACGTTCTCGGAGATCGACGTCAGCTGCGAAGCGTGTCACGGGCCGGGCAGCGTCCACGTCGACCTGGCCACCGCCAACTCGCTGTTCTGGGACCGCAAGCGGGGGTATGGACTTGCGAGGCTGAAGGACAACGCCGAAACGCTGATTCAGACGTGCGCTCCCTGCCACTCCCGCCGCTCGCACGTTTTTCCGGACTTCCCTCCGGGCGGCAACTTTTACGACTACTACAACAACGAACTGTTGCAGCGGACGACCTACCACGCCGACGGCCAGATCCTGGACGAAGTGTACGAGTACGCGTCCTTTATCCAGAGCAAGATGTACCACAAGGGCATCCGCTGCACGGATTGTCACGATCCGCACAAGGCCAAGCCGAAATACACGGGCAATGCGCTCTGCACGTCGTGCCATCAGCACCCGGCGGGCAAGTATGACACGCCGGCGCACCACTTCCACCAGCCGGATTCGACCGGCGCCGCGTGCGTCGAGTGCCACATGCCGCAGACGACGTACATGGAAGTTCACCCGCGGCGGGACCACAGCCTCCGCAATCCCCGGCCCGACTTGAGCATCCAACTGGGCACCCCCAACGCCTGCACGCGCTGCCATTTGGACAAGGACGTGGACAAAGCCAAAGCCGGTGTCCAGGATCGTCGGGACTTGCGGCAATACCTGGATTGGATCCTGGCCGCGAGGAACGGCGACGAGAAGGTCAAGGCGGTGCTGGCTCAGTTGGACCAGGCAATGAACAAGGCGTACCAGGACTGGTACGGCAAGCAGCGCCAGCAGGAACGAAAGTTCGACAAGTACTTTGCGCCGCTCCTGGATGCCGGGCGGCGTGGCGAAGCGGACGCGGAGAAAGGACTGGCGCGAGTGGCTGGCGATGCGCGCTTACCGGCAATCGTCCGCGCCACCGCGTTGCTGGAATTGGGGCAGTTCGACAGCCTGGCCAGCACCAGCGCAGCCTTGGAATTGCTGCAGGATCCGCAGCCGCAGATCCGCGCGACGGCGCTCGGCAACCTGCAGGGGCGGCTGCCCGACGAGCAATTCGCGCGAGCGCTGGCGCCCTTGTTGGGCGATCCCGTCCGGTTGGTGCGCACCGAGGCGGCCCGCGCGCTGTGCAGCGTGCCGGAGAGTCTGCTGCGCGGACCGCAGCGCGAGCAATTGCAGGCGGCGCTGGCCGAGTTTGAACGCGGTCTGTTGGTCAACAACGACCGGGCCGGGGCGCACGTCATGCTAGGGATCGTGGCCGAAGGCCGAGGCCAGGACGAGCGGGCGATCCGGGCCTACCAGGATGCCTTGCACGTCGAGCCGGCCACGACCGGACCGCGAACCAATCTGGCCGCGTTGTACGACCGGTTAGCCGAGGGCCAGGACAGCCGCGCCGGGCAGGCGTCCTCGCTGGGTGATTCGGCGGCCGCCGACAGGGCGGCAGCCGAGGCGAATCGGTTACGTCAGGAAGCGACGCGCCTGCGCCGCGAGGAGTTGGAGTTGTTCGCCCGCGACGCCCGCTTGGCGCCGGACGCCGCCTTTGTGCAGTATCGCTACGGCATGCTGCTGTACCTGCATCGCCGGTTCGAGGAAGCGGAACAGGCCTTGCAGAAAGCCAACTCGCTAGAGCCGAACAACCCGCAGTTCCTGCTCGGCCTGGCCCTGTTTTACAAGGAACGCAACGCCGCCGGCCAGGCTCTGCAATACGCTGAGCAACTGGTCAAACTCCGCCCCCAAGACCGGATGTACCAGCAGATCCGGGATGAGATCCGCGCCGGGCCGCAGACGAGTTCGGGACCGTCACGGTAAGTGATTCTGCCCGGGAAGGGGATTGTTGAGCGGCTCAAGTTCGGCGGGACAAGAGATTGAGGCGGCTGACGCCAACGCGTCACGGAAGCGGACGTGATCCCCAAGAAGATAGAACGCCAGAAATCTGACGCTACGCGTCGTTCAAATTGTCGGTGCGGGCCGTCAAATAGGCCCGCGGATCATTGAGTGCCCCCCAAACACCCAATCTTGGGGAACCAACACCCCAAGAGACTCGCCGGTAGTTCAGCCTACTGAAGTGGGCAATGCACGCTGCGGAATCTGTCATCCTGCAGGTCTTGAGTTTGGGCCTGACGGCCGAGAGCCTGGAGGAGGTCTTTCGCTAGGCTTTGCGGCTCGCCAATGGGCTTACGGGGGCCGGCTGAGGCCGGTGGCTCGTAGCTCCAGGCTCCACGGCTCTCTCGCGATCGCTACTGTTTGCCTCGCAGCCAGTCCGCCAGCGAACCGAGGATGGCCATGTTGTCCGGGTGGGATTCAAAGTTCCAGGCTTCGTGCATGTCGATGCCGTCGAAGCCGTGCTTTCGAGTTGTCTCGGCCCAGAAACGCGTGCGAGCCCGAAGTGCCGCAGGTTCGCCCGGCAGCCATTCGGAGAACAGGTACAAACGCGTCTTCCCTTGGCAATGGGACCGATATTCTCGGGCCGCCCAGGCATACAGATCTTCGCCCGCACTGAGCTGGATGTCGGGCTTGGCGGTCCAATACGCTTGGCCGGGAATGGACATCAATTCGTAATCACCCAGGATGAAGGCATCGGCCAGCCGCTCGTCGACCAGCCGTTTCCAGTGATTCGTGAACCTGGCAACCACGTTGGTACTAAAGTGGGGATCGGCTGCGAACTGGGTATAGCGTCCGATTTGCAGGCCGATCCACAATGCTTTGCCACGGCCGTGGCAGAGCGTCGCCAGGCCGCGGTACAACTGTACCATCGCGTCGCCCTTCAGATCGTGCCAGGCTGCCCGATCGAACTCGCCGGCGGCGCGTATGTCCACGCCGTACTTGGCCTTGAATTCGTCGACGATCGGCCGGCTGTAGCCGAAGTAGTCGGCCTCTTGACGGTTGGGCAGGTGGCGGCCGTGGGCACTGGTCGAACAGTGGATGCCGTCGGCGCCCAAGTTGAGCAACTCCCGGGCCTGCGCCACGCGGAATTCCCGGGCCTCCGGCCAGGCATAGTCGAACAAGCCCGGGAAGTACGTCGCGCCGTCCTGACCGACCCATTGGCAGTGGGGATGCTCGTCGAGAAACTTCGAGCGGTAACCGGGAAAGCCGTCATCGAACAGGTCCAGCCA
Organism: uncultured Planctomycetaceae bacterium; assembly: GCA_903927685.1. The sequence continues at coordinate 11,414 of CAIYOB010000493.1, read as the reverse complement.
GGCCAGCACCTTGAGGCCCTGTTCGTGTCCGGCGCGGATGAACACCTCCGGCGGGTTGAGGTTGCGGATGACTTCCGCGTAACGCGCGTTCCAAGCCGTCCGTTGGCCGATGTAGGCTTCCACGTCGCCGAGAAACGGCCCCGCCTTGGCGCGGGCGTCGGCGGCATCGAACCCCAGCGGGTACGACAGCTCGGTCCGGTAGGGCAGCAGCCCCAGGCAGCCGCAGCGGACCAGGAGCGTCTGGCAGCCGTTTTGCTTCAATTGCCTGACGAGCGTCACGATCTCGGCCTCGGTCAGCGCGTGGTCGCGGAGCCAGACTTCATCATTGACGTCGACATCCACGATGAGTTCCGGGACGGCGGCCTTGCCCGGCACCGGCGATTCGTCGGCGCCGCAAGTCTGCGGAAGGGACGGCGAGAACCCCGTTGCCACGCCGAGGGCCGCCGCGGTGGTCAACCAATCGCGTCGAGTCAGTCGCAGCTTGTTCAAGATCGGTCTCCTGTGGGAACGCTCATTCCTGTAGTGCGAATCGGGAACCTCCACGGGGCTAACCCTTGACATCCAGTCCGCCGCATCCCACTCGCAGAATCACACGCGCGGCCGAGTCCCAGCGGCCGGGACGTCGCTCATGGTTTCTGCTCTGGCTTGGCCGGGCCGAAGACGCCGAATTCCCAGATCGTTGGTGCGAAGCTGGCAGCCAGAATGTGCAGCCGGACGTACCGGGCTTGCACCGGCGGGAACTTGGCTTCGAACTGCCGCCCCGCCTGGTTGCCCGACAGCGCCGTTTTCCAGGCTTCATCCTGGCTCAACCGATACTCGATTTGGAACTGGGTGACCCGAGGCTCGAGTTCCGCGATCGTGATGCGGTCGATCGTCTGCGGCTGGCGCAAGTCGACTTCGAGCCAGCATTCGCGTACCTCGTCGGCCGTGGCCCAGCGCGTGTCGGGGTCGTCGTCGACCGCTTTGTCAGCGCCGAAGACCGTGCCGCCTCCGTGGACGTTGGACGCTTCCGCCGGCTGGTGCGCGGCCAGCGATCCGGAGCCGGCCGGGACCGCCAGCTCGCTGTAGTAGGCTCCGAAGCCGCAGATGGCGGGACAAGCGGCCGCCTCGTCGATCACCAACCGCAGCCCCTGAGCGGTCACGGCGGGAATGCGCAGCAGGTTGCGATGTCCGATGATCGTGCCGCCAGCCACTGTCCGCCACTGGCCCCCCGTGTTCGCTTCGATGTGATACCGCCGCACGCGCTCGCCCAGCGGAAGGTACTCCTGGACGTTGATCACGTTCACCGGTTGCGCCGCGTCCCAGCCGACCTCCAGCGAACCGGTCGTCACGCCGTCGTCAGTCGCCCAGTACGTCTCGAGGCTGCCGTCGGTCACGTTGGCCGCCGCGAACCGAGGATCGTCCGCGCGAACGCTGCTGCCGCACACCGGGCGGCCGGCGCACAGGTCGGTCTGGAAGATCTCGTCCAGCGCTGCCCGGAATTCGCTCAGCCGCTGGGCGTCGAACTGCGAAATCTGCCCGGCGCGGTCCGGCGGCACGTTCAGGAGCAGTACGCTGTTGCGGCCTACCGACTTGAAGTAGATGTCCAGCAAGTGGGCGACGCTCTTGACCTGGTCGTCTTGCGAGGCGTGATAGAACCAGCCGGGCCGAATGGACACGTCGCATTCGGCGGGATACCAGACTTTGCCCGAGGCCCCGCCGTCCTGGTGAGCACCGGCATCTCGGACGCTCGATTCGCCGGGACGAGCGACGCCCGATTCGTTGCCTACCCAGCGGACGTCCGGGCCGCAGATCGCAATCAGCGCCGTCGGTTCGAGCTGGCGGATCGTGCCGTAGTAGCTCGGCCAATCGTATTCCTGCCGCTTGCCGTTAGGCCCTTCACCGCACGCCCCGTCGAACCAGACCTCGGCAAACGGGCCGTAGGTCGTCAGCAGTTCAGTCAGTTGGTTGACGAAGTGCTGGTTGTAGCGGGGGCTGTCGCCGTAACTGGGTTCGTGGCGATCCCACGGCGACAGGTAGAACGCGGCGGGCATCTGCTGTTCACGGCAGGCGTCGACGAATTGGCGCACGACGTCGCCCCGGCCGTTCTGCCACTGGCTGGACCGGACACAGTGGTCGGTGTACCGGCTGGGCCACAGGCAGAACCCGTCGTGGTGCTTGGCCGTCAGGATCAGCATCCCGAATCCGGCCGCCCGCGCCTGACGCACCCACTGTCGGCAGTCCAGGTCGCTGGGCCGGAACACATCGGGAGCCTCTGTCCCGTCACCCCACTCGCGGTCGGTGAACGTATTCACGCCGAAGTGCAGGAACATGGTCATTTCCGCGCGTTGCCAGCGCAGCTGTTGCGGAGACGGAACGGACAGGAGCGGCGGCGGCGGTTCAGCCGCTCGCACGGCCGGGCCGGCCACGCAAACCAACAGGAGGAGAATCAGTCGCTGCATGTTTCACCTTGAACCGAATGACCGTGAGCAAGTCTCGCGAGCCTCCGGGCGATTCTAGCCCGGGGGCTTGTCGAACGCTACTTGAGTCCCCACTTGGCGTTCAGGTACTTCGTGACCGCCTCCGTCTCGTCGAAACGCAAGGAGCGGTCGAAGATCAGGACCTCGGAGACGTCGCCGCCGAGCGCCTGGCCCTGGGCGGCCGAGGCTCCCAGCACGGTGAGCCGGCCGAGCGCGGCGCCTCCCCGCTGCTGGAACAGGAACAGCCGCGGGGGCCACGTGGTCGGGTTCTTGCCGCCGGGCACGCCGATCATCCAGTTCGGCAGCTCCCACTCCTGTCCGACGCCCGTGAAGCTCGCGATGATCCGCTGCCAATCCGGCCCCCGGGGCTCCAGCGACTGGGAGACCACGAAGACCGTGATCGGCTTTGGCTCGCCCTGCAGGTCCTCCAATCGCAAGCTGCCGGTCCCCGCACCACGAATCGTCGGCTTGCCATTCATCCCGTCCGGCAGCCACGTGACCGAGCCGTTCGGCAAGGCGGGCAGGGCCACGCGTCGGGCCGGCGACTTGTCCCGCCACGCCGCGACCGTTCCGGCGGCGGTGAGATCGAGGGTGGTGCGATCGGCGGCGTCCAGCCAGACGGCCAGCCCCTCGCGGATCATCGTCTGCTCGGTAATCGGCCGATGGGGCGTATAGGCGAGATTCCGCGGCGGCAGCGGCGGGGCCTCGGGGTCCGTCCAGTCCGCCCCTGCGGTCCAGCGCGGGCCGCCGGATTCGTACGCGCCCAAGTCGGGGGCCGGGCCGCGAAAGCCGTCCGTGATGCCCGCGATTTCCCGCCCCGCGTCGATCGCCGCGGAGCCCGCGGTCGGGTAGCCGTCCTGGTCCACCGCGGCCGGACCGCAGTGCGACAACTCCGGACCGAGTTCGCCCTGGACGAACTGCGACGGGTTCTTGGGGTCGAACGCTTCGTTGACCAGGTTGTTGAGAATCCGCGTGCCTTTCATCGTGGGTGTGTACCCGGAATAGCAGTAGGTTCCGAACGGCTCGCGCACCTGCTGGATCGTGTTGTTGGCGACCAGGTGCTGGAGCGCGTCGCTGTTCACGCGGATGCCGCTGCCGCTGCAGTTCCACACCAGGTTGTGATGCACGATGAAGTTGCTGTCGAAGTTATCCAGGTAGATGCCGACCGTGCTGTCGCCGAGGTGATCGTGAACCCAGTTGTAAGCGATGATGCCGCCCTCGCCGTCCGTGCCCCAGGCGTAGATCGCGCCGGAGTCGTTGTTGATCAGGTTGGCGTGGAAGATGTCGCAGTACTCGATGCGTATCCGCTTGCTGCCGTGGTGCTGGATGCCGTCGCGGCCGGTGCGGGAAATCGTGCAGTGCGAGACAACCGCGGCGACCGAACGCGCCAGGTCCAAGCCCCCGCGCCCGGTGCCGGCGTAGTTCACGTCGTGGATGATCGAATTGATCAGGCGGTTGTCTTGACCAGCGATCTGTAGTCCCGTCGTCGCCGCGCCGTGAACCAGGCACCGCCGCCATTGGTTGCCCTGGCCGGTGATGACGTTGCGGACCGGCGGCAGTCGTCCGCTGTCCCACTGGCGCACATGCTCGACATACCGCAAGCGGCAATCCTCGAGCACGCAGCCCTGGGCATCGGCCATGTTGACGCCTGCGCCCAGGATGTCCACGCCGACGAGTTCGACGAATGAGCGGCCGCTGAAATCGGCGGCGTAGTCCCGCTGTTTGACAGCCACGGTGTGCGTCGCCGGCGATTGGCTGTCGGGCGGCCACAGGTAGACCGTGCCGGTCTTTTCGTCCAGGAACCACTCGCCGGGGCTGTCGAGGCCCGCCAGGGCGCCCTGGAGCACGTAGGGGTTGCCGGCCCGCGGCTGGTAGGGATCCGTGGCGTGAAACTTGTCCTTGACCTTCTGCTCCGTGGTGGGATCGAAACGGAGGGATTGACCGGGCTGGTAGTCGGCGATCCGCCGGGTCATGCTGACCCACCGCGAACCGGGCCACAGCAGGACGAGGCCGCCGTTCCAGTCGCCCGGGGGCAGATTCTGGTCCACGAGCACCTCGTAGCCCGTGCCCTCGCCGGCAGCAGCGCGGTGATAAGTCAGCAATTCGCCGGGGGCCGTGTTTGGCCAGCGCGCCTCCGGCATCATCTTTCCATCCACAAACAGCTGGATGAACTTTTGCTCCGTCGCCAGTTTGAAAATGCTCCCCTGGTGCGGCTGCCAGGTTCCGGACAGCGGATCCGCGCCGCTGAGGAGCGGCCGTTCACCGGGCGCACCCACGAAGCGGATCGGCTTCCCCGCCGCGCCGGATCGTGTCGGGCGGAGCGTCTCGAGATAGGTTCCTGCGCGGAGGAAAACCGTGTCCCCGGGCCCAGCTACCGCCGCGGCCTTTCCCAGCGTCTGCCACGGCGCGGCCTGCGTCCCGGGGTCGGCATCCTTCCCGGTGGGCGATACCCAGTACTCCGCCGCCGGTGCCTGCCCCGCGATCCCCAGGCCCACCATCAGCAGCAACCCCATGCAGCGATCAAGACGCTTCATCGCGAACCCCTTCCTCCTCGGATCTTCGGCCATCCAGGTTTGGCGCCTGCGGCGCTGGGGCCATTATGACGGCTTCTCCGCCCACCCCTCAACCATGCACCGGCACGCAAAACGAACACACTCCGTAACCGAAGCGTCAGCGAGGAATCTGGCTGGAAATCAATTCATCCTCGCTCACGCGTCGGGTTACGAACGGCGGCTTTGCCGCTTAACCTCTTTCCATTCGCAGCAGGGGTGGCTGAGGTCGAGTGCAGCGAGCCCCCAGAGGCACAAGCTGGGGACTCGCCACTCGTACCTCGGCCCCAGGCGATCCCAACTTCTCCGCCGTGCAGAAGCACCACAGCGTGAACTCCAGCGAGGTTGGCACCTTGCCAGGGATGGGCACAAGAACGTGTGGCCGTCTGGCCCTTAACAGTTGTTGGCCTGCGAAAAAAAGGGCCAGCGAGGTAAGCGACCTCGCTGGCCCATGATTCTTGAAATCATCGCAAATTGTGATTTCGGCGTGAGTTACGTCAAGGTGGAGGCGATGGGAGTCGAACCCACGACCTCAGCATTGCGAACGCTGCGCTCTCCCAATTGAGCTACGCCCCCAAGACTCTGCCTCGGCTGTCATCCAGTCGAGAGGTTGAATCTTATCCTGTCTCCCGGTTGGTGTCTAGGGGCATGTTTCAGGTCCGCCGTTTCGGACTTTCGCCGGTACCTGACAAGGCGAAACGTCGGGTGCGTGGCCTTGATCGGAGTGGCGCTCACCGTAACCCGAAGCGCCAGCGAGAGGGGCGTTTCCCACTCGGTACCCCAAATCGCCAGCGGAAGGGGGTTTCCCACTCGCTTGCGCTTCGGGTTACGCGTGGCACGGCTGGCACCTTCCGCAACGCAACGATGAGGACCCGGGTGCGAGATGGGTGAGTGCAGCGAGCCCCCCAGCCGCAAGAACCGGGCCGCTCGTGCCTCGCGGGTCGCCTCCACGCACCTGCCCGGTCACGGAGGGTTCTTTCCCAGACTCCGCCAATAGGCGCGGCGCTGGTTTTCGAGTCCCAATTCCGCGGTAATCTTGCGCCACTGGTTGGCGGCCTCGGTCAGGCATTCTGCCGGCGGCCGGTCTCCGCGGATCGCCGCGTGGACAGCCTCGTCGAGCGCCGTCAGGTAGCGTGCGCGGCCGGGCAGCCGGATCGAATCCACGGTCAGTGTCTGCTGGAGTGCCTGTTGGGCCAATTCGCCATACGCCGTGGCCGCTTCTGCCGAAAAACTCTCGCCGGTCCACGCCTGGGCGGCCGGGACTTGACTATTGCGGTACAGCGTCGTGTCGGGACTGCGCGGCGAGATATCCCGGCTCCACTCGGCGCTGGACAGCCGGACCAGCAGGCTGGCGGCTGCCGACGCACGCGACGAGCCCTTGACCACCGAGCCCAAGCGTCCCGCGACGCTCAGCAGCGTGACGCGTCCCGATTCGGTGGACTCGCGAGCTTGCCATTGCTGGTCGCCGATGTGGTAGGTTTGCACCGCCGCCGGGCACGCCGCGGCGGCCAGCAGGCCGGGGCGAACGGGGCCGGCGTCCTCCCCCGGGGCGGATATCGCGGCGGAGGTGGGCCAGGTCAACCCCATCGCACAGCGGCCGCTGCAAAGCAGGCGCCAGACGTCGGCCGGGCCGAGCTTGGTCGCCTCCGGCGAGCCGAGCCGGGCCGCGGCGACGAGTTCTTCGAGTGCCTTGATGAACGGCGGCGAAGCGATCAGCGGATCCATCGAGCGGAGGTCGAACAGCGTGGCAAAATAGCTGCGATGGCGCGCGTACGCCGCCGCGCGGGCCAACAGCGTTTGGCTGGCCCAACCCGGCCCCAAGGGCTCCGCCACCGCGCACCAATTAGCCTCTTTGTCGCCGGGGCCGGCCAGCAATTCTCGCGACTTGGACAACCGCTCGCACAGCGCGGCGTACTGCTCCCAGGTTTCCGGGGGCTTGACCGCCAGTTTCTCGAACAGATCCGGCCGGTAGATCACGAGGAGTGAAGGAGAACCCAGCGGAACGGCGTACACCTGGTCGCCCCACATCGTCTCGTGCTGCCGAAGATGAGCGAAGATATCACGCCGCGCCAAGGCCGGCGCGGCCACCGCGTCGTCCGACAGCGGGGCAATCCAGCCCCGCTCCGCCAATGCGCCGATCAATCCGCTGGGATACAGCACCGCGTCGGCGGCCAGTCGCTTGCGGCCCGGATCGCACAGTTCCGCCACGGTCAACTCGCGGACCTCCAATGCACCTTCCGCCCGGGCCTGCCATTGCTGCTGGACCGCCGCCGCCAAGGCTTTGTCATCCACTACGATCAGCCGCAACGGACTGGCGGATTGAGCGTCTGTCGGAACCGGCGGAGGTGTCGGCTGGCCGGGGCAGCCGCAGACCGCCAGTGCCACAGTTGCCATCCAGTGCCATCCCCCGCCCAACCTGCCTGGTCTCATACCGTACCGCCCGTTGCTGTCCAAAGGAAGAAGAAAGGGAAAGTCGGACCGTTGCCTGCCGCGCTGCGAGTCGACTCAATTCCGCAGCGCCCGGTTCGGCCACGCCGACAATCACCCAGTGTACCCTTACAGCCGCCTGACGAGAAGGATTAGGGCGCGCGGAGTGGGTTCGGGGACATGGTTCGGGGACAAATGCCATTTCAAATCCCGAAGAAATCGACTATGTTATGAGGTCAGGATTTTTGCGCATCGTTCCCCCAAGGAAACACTTCGGCATGATCCTTTCTGGCGATATCGGCGGCACGAACACGCGTCTGGCGCTCGTGGACAAGGACAACGCGGGGCAATTCCAGTTGGGCCAACTGCGGACCTATCCGAGCCGTAGCTACCAAGGGTTGCACGAAATCGTCGAGCAGTTCCTCCGGGAGCATCCGGCGTCCGTCGAGGCGGCGTGCTTTGGTTGTGCGGGCCCGGTGAAGAACGGCTGTTGTGCGACGATGAACCTCACGTGGATCGTCGATCAGCGGAAGCTGGCCGAAGCCTTGAAGATTCCCCACGTCCGGGTCATCAACGACCTGGAAGCGATGGCTTACGGCGTGGCCTGCCTGCAGGCGAAAGATATCGAAGTGCTCAGTCCCGGCATTCCCGATGCGGTGGGGCATGCCGTCGTGGTGGCGCCGGGAACGGGGCTGGGCGAAGCCGGCATGTTTTGGGACGGACAGCAGCACCACCCGATTGCGACCGAGGGCGGGCATGCGGATTTTGCTCCGCGAAACGAACTGGAAATCGAGTTATTGCGATTCCTGCTCGACGAGTTCGAGCACGTCAGCTACGAGCGGATTGTCTCCGGCATGGGGCTGGTCAATATCTACCGGTTCCTGCGCGACACGGGGCGCGGGGACGAGCCGGCGTGGCTGACCGACGAATTGCAGAAACCCGACCAGGCTGCGGTGATTTCGCAAGCTGCGCTGGCAGATCGCTCGCCGTTGTGCGTCCAGGCGTTGGATCTGTTTATCGAGTTGTTCGGCGCCGAGGCGGGGAATATGGCCCTGAACTATATGGCCACCGGCGGCGTGTGGCTAGGCGGTGGGATCCCCGTCAAGATCCTCAGCCGCCTGAAATCGACCGACCTGTTCATGAAGGCGTTCCTGGACAAGGGCCGCCTGCAGAATCGGTTGCAGGAGATGCCGGTTCGCGTGATCCTGAACGACAAGACCGGCTTGCTGGGCGCAGCACGGCATGCCGCCCGAACCTTGGCCGGCTGAGCGACGCTGGTTCTGGGCTTTGCTGTCGTCGCTTGGCTGGAAGCATTGGACGTATACGGCTTTGTGCCAGGCGAAACGGACGCCGTGGTGGCACACCGATTTTCCGCTGTTGAACTACCGCGTGCCGGCCTGGATCGCGTGGCGGAACCGCATGACCGGGATCCTGTACTGGGGCGGCATGTCTTTCTGGCGGCAAGTACTTGGCGATCCTGCAGCGGGCCGACCAGGCCGATGCAGCCGACCGGCTGATCGCCCCGTTGGCCGAATCCTGGTTTGCGTGGGACGAGTCGCCGGCGTCGTATGAACGCATCCGATCGCAGTTGGCCGAATTGATCTCGGAGGGCAAGGCGGGGACAGCGAAGCGCTCGCGCGATGACGGCGCTCGGTAGCCTTGGCGCGCGGATTCCAGTCCGGCTTTCAGGACGGAATCGAGGGCCGCTGGGCCACGGGCTCGGCCGGCTTTCGGGAAAATGCCCAGTCAGTGGCACTTAAGTCTCTCTCCCAAAACAGCTTTCGGTCCGCTGCCGCAGCGACGTTCACGCCACCTCGCTACGCCGCAAGGGGTACTTTTCGGCTTGAGCGAGGTTGACAGCCCGGTGACTCGCCCTATAATGACGTTTGAATTAGCGGCAAAGCATAGCGGTTACACGAGCTTTGTCGCCTACAACCTACCGTAATGACACACGCCTAAGATCCTCGTTCGCGACACAGGGATGTGTTGGGACGAGTGATGAGCATGCAACACGATTACGACTGCGGATGTCGGAAGTCCGTGTTTGAGCAGTATCAAGCGGCACCGCAGTCCCACCCTCCCACCTAGGCTGCGCAGATTCACGGATCGATGATTGCTACAACGACCCTGAAAGCTAGGACAGGTCTGGGTCCGCTCGAAGTGGACATGGTGCGTCAGTGTCTGGCGACCGATGGTTGCCTGGATGCCTTGGCGCTCGAGCTGGAGTACGCTTCGGCCGAGGACCTGATGCGTGCCGTCGGCGATACGTTGGGAATGGACTTTGTCGACCTTTCGCTGGCGACAATCGATACCAACGTGCTGCGGCGTTTTCCCCTGCGGCTGATCCATCGCTACGGCGTCTTTCCGTTGGAGTGCCGCGACGGCTCGCTGACGGTCGCGACCAGCAATCCGTTCGACTTGACGGCGTTGGACGCGGTCGGGGCGGCGGTGCGGGAGAGTGTCGTGCCGGTGATTGCCCTGGCCGACGAATTGGCGCGCCTGGTCAAAGTCAATCTAGGTGTCGGGGCCGAGACGATCGACGATCTGATCGCGATCCGCGAGCAACAGGACAATCGGATCGAGGTCTTGGACGAGCCGGAGTGGGATCGTTCCGAGGCCTCGGAGGCGGCTCAGGAAGCCTCCGTGGTGCGGCTGGTGAACGAGATTCTGGTCGAGGCGATCGAAGGTCGGGCCAGCGATATCCACTTGGAGGCCCAGGCCGACGGCGTGAAAATCCGCTATCGAATTGACGGCGTATTGCAGAACCAGCCGACGCCGCCACAGATCCATCGGTTTCAAGCGGCGATCATCAGTCGCTTGAAGATCATGGCGCGGCTGAATATCGCCGAGAAGCGGGTGCCTCAGGATGGACGCATCAAGCTCCGCGTCTCGGGCCGCGAGATCGACATCCGCGTGTCGATGATCCCCATGCTGCACGGCGAGGGGATCGTGATGCGCATCCTGGACAAGGACCGGATGAACTTCTCGCTCCGCGGCGTCGGTATGAGCCGGGACGTGCACAGCCAGTTTCAACGGCTGATCCAGCAACCGCACGGGATCATCCTGGTCACCGGGCCGACCGGTTCCGGCAAGACGACGACGCTGTACAGCGCGTTGAACGAGTTGCGGGACGAAAAGACGAAGATCATCACGACCGAAGATCCCATCGAATACCAGTTGGACGGGATCAATCAGATTCAGGTTCAGCCCAAAGTCGGGCTGACGTTTGCGGCCAGCTTGCGGAGTATTCTGCGGCACGATCCGGACGTGGTGCTGGTCGGCGAAATCCGCGATCTGGAAACCGCGGAGAACGCCGTGCAGGCCTCGTTGACCGGGCATCTGGTGTTCAGCACGCTGCACACCAACGATGCCGCGGGCGCGTTCATGCGGTTGTCCGATATGGGTGTCGAGCCGTTCCTGGTTTGCAGCACGGTGGAAGGAATCCTGGCGCAACGGCTGGTGCGAACCCTGTGTCCGGAATGCAGCGAATCGTACGTTCCGGATCCGGAGGATGTGCCGGAGGATTTTCCGCTCGAGGATTTTCGCAAAAGCGGAGGCTCGCTCTCCCGTGCCGTCGGTTGCCGGCAGTGCCGCGGGACGGGCTATCGCGGGCGGACCGGCATTTACGAACTATTGGTGACCAACGACGAGATTCGCCGTCTGGCCGCCGAGCGGACGCCGACGAATCTGATCAAGCGGGCCGCGATGCAAGCCGGGATGCGGACGCTACGGCAGGACGGCTGGCGACGGGTTTGCCGCGGGCAGACGACGATCGAAGAGGTCCTGCGGGTGACCAAAGTGGATTAGGGGGGCGGCGCAGCTTGACAGCGCGTACCCCGGACTCAGATGTACAGACGGCAATTGACCGGACATGCCCCAGTTCACCTACACCGCTCGAACGCTGGCCGGCGAAGACGTGGCCGGCTCGCTCACGGCGGGCAGCAAGCGCGAGTTGCTGAGCGCCTTGGCCGAGCGGTCG
>CAIYOB010000492.1 GCA_903927685.1 uncultured Planctomycetaceae bacterium | reverse complement strand
GCCCGCACGGGCCCAGCGGCGAGTTCCGCCGGCAGGCCGACGTCGACCTCGATCGGCAGCTCGGACCGGGCGACGCTCCCGGCTTGGACGACCAGCCCCAAGCGGGCAGACGCTTCGGAGTCCACCCAAGGGCAGTCAGCAAGCAGCGGCGCGGCTTCGATCCGGTGCGGGCGGGTGCGCCGCGTGAATTTTTCGGGCAGGGGGATCCCGACCTTTTCCGGGGTCGGTAAGGACTCACCGGCCCGCGCCGCTTCTCGCGCGACGGCTAATTGCGCTAAGACGCCGTCGTACCACTTGACCGTCGCGGCATACCGATCGAGCGTCCAGTCCAAGGCGTACGGTTTGCATTCGGCTCGCCACAGCCGCTCGAACTCGCGTCCCGATGCCGCGTGCGCGTCGCGATTGGTTTGGACCAGCGTTTCGACCTGCTCCAGCAAAGGCAGGGATTCCCGCGGCGGCAGCTCAACGGCCCGAGCGTACGTCTGGGCCGCCTGCAATCCGTCCCGCATTCGCGTGCCGATCAGCTCCATCCGCCGTGCTCCGTGCAGGAACGCGTCCAGCAGATCGGCGTTGGCCGTCGCCTGCTGGCGGCACGCTATCAGGTGCTCGATGGCTGGCTGGACCAGTTCCAGCAGCCGGCCGGAGGACTTCTGCACGGCCGCCGCGTTGCGGTTGGGCGGAAAGTCGTTCTCCCAGAAGCGGCGGTTGTTCATGCCTTGCATTCCCGGCAAGGAATGGGTCTGCGCGAGCAGCTGGATGGCCTGGCCGAAATGCTCACCCGGTTCGCCGAACAGGACGGCCCCGATCCGGCGCTGGAAGTCCTCGGGCGGCGTGCTCGACGCGTTCCACGCGCATTCGGCGCCCCAGGCATGGCCGTGCCAGCGGTAGCCCTGCAACGCCTCGCCGTCGTCCTCCCAATCGGTGTTCAGCATCCCGATCGCCCCGTGCTTGGCGCCATCGCGGACAAAGTTGCGAATGTTCGTCGTGGCGACGGCAAAGTCGGGCAGGATGCGACTCCAGTTGCTGATCCCCGGGCAGACGAAGAACTCGTAGCCCGAGTCTTTGAACGGCAGGATCTGGTTCTCGAAGCTATCCTGCGGACCGTAGCCCCAGGTCAGCATGACCGTATCCTTGGGCACCTGGTCCAGCTTGTCCGGATGCTGAAGAATGATATCGCCCCACATCATCATCCGCTTGCGGTACTTGGTCTGCAGCAGATCTTGGACGCGGCGGACGTGCTGGACGTACACGCCGCCGGTGCCGATCTGTTGGGCCAGTTCCTTGGATGGCCCTTCGCCCAGTCCCCAGGTCTCGTCGCAGCAGACGTTGAACATCTCGAAGGGCAGCAGCGGGCAGACCTCGGCGTACAGGTCGTCCAACAGCTGGTACGTCTCCTCCTTGATCGGGCACAGGACCTCGCGATTCTCGCCCAGCGCGGCGTACTGCGGTTTCCGCAAGATCCAGCCGAAATGCCCGAACGACTGTTGGTTGCCCAACACTTGGGTGTAGCGTTGGCGGGCTTGGGCGACCAGGGCCTGCAACTCGGCCGGCTCCAGCGAGCCATCTGGCGGGCCGATGTCGGGATGCTTGGCGAACGCGAACTGATACTCCATGTAATAGCTGAACATGTTCAGCTTCAGCGAGGCCCCCAAATCGATCCCGCGGCGGAGCGTTTCCAGCGTGGAACTGGGTCCGCGCGTCAAGTCGTCCTGGGCACAACGCCAAGTCAGCGACGGCCAGTCCTCGATGGTCAGGCAGGGCAGCCGGGTGCCGTCACGATTGGCGCGGATCAGCTGGCACAACGTCTGCACCGCGTAGAACAACCCCGCCGGGCCGCGGCCGCAACAGGTGATGGCGTCACGTTCGATTTGCAGCTGGTAATCCTCGTCGCCGGCCCCGGCGCGAAACTGGCAGCTGGGCGGAGCGGCCCCGGGTGCGCCGCCCAATCGCAGCCAGCACGTGCCGGTCGCGGCGGACGGTGGACCGATCGCCGGCTTCGGTTCCGGCAAGCCCGCCCGCAACAATTCCGCACCGATCAACAGGCGGCCGGTGTCGTCGGCGTCTCCGACCTGCGCGATGACCAGCGGCCGTTGCAGGTCAAACGTGCCTTCGGCCAGCGTCACCTGTTTGGGAAACGGAACCAGTCGCAAGGCGTCCGCACCCGCCGCCCGTGCCGCCGACGGCGCGAGGCCCGGATGCACGCTTGTCCCCACAAGCAACAGAACCAATACAGAAAGACACTTCATGGCCACTCCCTCCGGACGCGGTGGACTCTCGGAACTGGATTAGCATACCTGCGCCACAGGGTCTGACAATGCGGGAGGATGCCCGACACGGGAGGATGCCGGAGCGGCCAAGCCGGTGCGTTGTTGGGCGGCGTGGGATGCACCCACCCGGCCGCTTGTGCGTCCGACCTCCCCGGAGGGAAGGGAAGAGTATTTCGCCGCACCAGCGGGAGAGCGAGGTGAAGAGTTTTTCACCGCACCCAAACCCGTCGCGAGGGCAAGGTCACTTCACCTTCCTGCGCAGCTGGGAGGTCGGACGCACGAGCGGCCGGGTGGGGTGCCGAAGGCCTGTCGGTGTCGTCTTGGAGGCGGTCCGGCGAAGGCTGACGGGCGTGCCTCCCCGGGCCAACGACGACAAGAGCGGCAGGAGCCCGCCTAGATT
>CAIYOB010000491.1 GCA_903927685.1 uncultured Planctomycetaceae bacterium | reverse complement strand
GCTCAGACGTACAGAATTCAAAATTGGCCGAACAGGGTTCAGACCTGTGTCTAGCGTCAATCTCGGCCAATTTTGAATTCTGTACGTCTGAGCCTTGGGCCGAACCGTGATTTCGTAGCCGAGCCGGCGAACACCCAATATCCCGTTTGGCACTAATGCGCCGCGGCCACGCGGCGCAGTTCGCGGCCAGCGGCGTCCAGGATCACCAGTTCCAAGGGCATCTGGCCCAGGGCATGGGTCGAGCAGGACAGACAGGGATCGTAGGCCCGGATGGCGGCTTCGATGCGATTGAGCGCCCCTTCCTTGATGTTGGCCCCGTCGACATAACGCTTGGCGACTTCCTCGACGGCCCGGCTCATTGCCCAATTGTTGTTGCCGGTGGCCACGATCAGGTTGACGCGTTCGAGCTGGCCGTTGTCGTCCACCCAGTAATGATGAAACAGCGTGCCCCGCGGCGCTTCGAGCACCCCGACGCCCTCGTGGTTGGTCACGCGGCCGGTGCACAGGATGTCCCGGGACAGCACCTCGGGATCCTCCAGGATCTGCCGGGCCCGCTCGACGGCGTACAGGTCCTCGACCAGCCGCGCGTAATGATAGAACAGCGTGCCCTCGATCACGGCTCCACCACGGACCTGCTGGTAGATCTCGTATTCCTGCTGGGCCAGCGGCGTGGCCATTTTGTCGGCCGCGTTCAGCCGGCCCAGGGGGCCGACGCGGTACACGCCGCCGGGCCAGCCGCCGTCTTTGAAGAACGGGAATTTCAGATAGCTCCACGGCTCGACATGCTCGGCGATGTAGTCCAGGTACCGGCTGCCGTTGAACCGATGCAGTTCCTGCCGGTCGGGGCCGACGTGCCGCAGGTCGCCGTCGTACAGTTCCAAGGCGTTGTCCGGACTGACCAGGCCCATGTAGCCGGACGGGAAGACGGCGAATTCGTCCAGCACCGTGCGATTGTGGTCCGCCCAGTCCTTGATGATCGTCAGCGCTTCCTGGACGTAGCCGATCATCGTTTCGATTTCCGCCAGCAGGGCGTCGCGGTCGTCCCCGTCCAGCGCCTTGTTCACGCCGCCGGGGACGGCAAAGTTGGGATGGATCCGGCGGTCGCCCAGCGTCGAGATCAGCGACTGGCCGAATTTGCGCAGCTGAATGGCCTTGCCGACCAAGACGGGATTGGCGGCGTACAGGCCCGCCACGTTGCGGATGGCCGGATCGGCGTCAAAGCCCAGCAGCAGGTCCGGGCCGGCCAGCTCGAAGAAGTGCATCGAGTGCGATTGGATCGTCTGGCCCATGTGCATCAACTCACGCAACAACTGGGCCGGGCGCGGCGCCGTCACGCCCAGGATCTGGTCGCAGGCTTTGACCGAGACCAGGTGGTGGCTGACCGGGCAGATCCCGCAGATCCGTTCGGTGATCTGCGGCATCTCGAAGAACATCCGGCCTTCGCAGAACTTTTCGAAGCCCCGAAATTCGTTCACGTGGAAGAAGGCCCGCTCGACTTGTTGCTCGTCGTTCAAGTGAACGACAACCTTGGCATGCCCCTCGATTCGAGTGACGGGTTCGATGACGATTTTTTGGACCATCTTCAATTCCTCGCAGACTGCGTCGGGTCAACTGCTGACCGTTCCGGGCTCGGCCGAGCCCTAGTGCCAATCCAGGTACTTGCCGCGCAGCTTAGGCTGGCGGCCTTCGACCAACTCGCTCAGGACGTAAAAAATTGCGTCGGCCGACGGCGGGCAGCCGGGCAGGTAGATATCGACCGGGACGACTTGGTCGAGCGGCCGCACCTCCTGCATCACCGCCAAGTCCTCGTGCTGCGGGATGACGCCGTCCACCGT
>CAIYOB010000490.1 GCA_903927685.1 uncultured Planctomycetaceae bacterium | reverse complement strand
GCGCTTGCCAAACAGGCGGCCAAACGCCTCCCGTTCCAGGTCTTCGAAGAACATCGCGCGGCCGGTCTCGCCGCGCAGCCGACGCACCTCGCGAATGCCCATCGCGCCCAGCAACTCGATCAACTGCTGGTGCCAGGCGGCCAACAGGTTCACGATCCGGTGGGCTCCATACCCCGGCTCCATCTCCTCCAAGCCGATCTGGCACAGCTCGCCGCGCTCGCATTCTCCGCACAGCCGGCATTCCAGCGCCAATACCAAGGGAATGTCGATGGCCACCAAGTCGGCCCCGCAGATGATCGCTTTGGCCACGTGCTCGGCCAAGGCGATTCCGCCCGAGGCGATCAGCGTGACCTCGTCCCGGATGCCCTGCTTGACCAGCGCGCTGTGGACATCCCGCAGCACGTCCCGCACATGCCGCGGCTCGGCAGCCTGCTCGCGGCCATGTGTGTCGAACAATAGATGAATGATCTCCGCTCCGCCGCGGGTCAGGTCGACGACTCGCTGAGCGACCGTCGGCGTCGCGGGGACGCGGATCGCGACCAGCGGATCGCCTTGCGTTCGTTTCACAGCGGCCTGGATCGCCAGCGCGTTCGGGCTGTCGGGGATCATGACTAGGGGAGATCTGTGGTCGGCGGTTGCGGCGGGGTCGGAGACCTGCGCCGAACTTTGGTCGGACGCCGCCGAAACAACCTCCAGCAGTGGCACGACGCGCGACTGGTCCACGACAAACCCGGGGTGGATACTCTGCTCGCGGAGCACGGCCAGCGTACCGATCTCGGCCGCGGCCGCAGCCACCGCCGCCACCACCTGGCCGCGACACCAGTGTTCCGGAATCACGTCGAAGATCACGGGGAGAGGAAGTTCCAGCAGCGGTGGCGGCTCACAGGCCAACTGGCCGTCGGCAAACGCCAGGCAGGGCAGCTTGCGGCCGACGTCCACACTGGTGCTGATGTACTCGCGCCCGTGGATCCCGTCACGCGTCGGCCGCACGATCTCCGACATATCCGTCCACATCGAATCGAAACCGGGGCCGGAGAACGGGCCGCCGTAGCCCGAACCGGAAACGGGAATCCGCCCGCTCTCCGACTGGAACCACGTCGACACGATGATCTCGGGCGTGTAGTACTCGTCACCCAGCCGCAGGAACTCTGGGTTGACCACGCGGGTGAGGATGTTCTTGGTACAGTTCTGCACGCAGCTCAGACAGCCTTTGCACTGGTAGATATAGTCCAGGTAGCCCAGTTCGTTGCGAAGCGTATCGGCTTCGTCCCGATACAATCCGTAGACGCAGGCTCGCTTGACGCAGTTGTGGCAGCTGGAACAGTCCTCCCGCCAATCCACGATGCCCAGTTTGCCCACGGGGCGCTGGCGAGGCTTGGCCGGCTTGGAATGGATGACGTATTTGACAGGCACGGTCAGTTGCTCCCCAAACCGGATTTGTCAATGACCTGCAGGCCGGCTTCCAGGTCGCCGTCGCTGGAGATGCAGAATCCCCGTAGTCCGGGGAAGCCTGCCAGCTGTTTGATGGTTTCCAGCGCGATCTCGATGGCCTGGGCCCGCCGCTCCGCGAGATCGCCGACAGAAAGCCGCTCGAGGATCGCCGCGGGGATCCTCGGCGCCGGGCGGTGGCCGGCTTGTGCATGGCTCAAGTGGCCATTCGTCAGCGGCTGGACGCCCGCCACGATGGCGGCCTGCTCGTGGATGCCACACCGGGTGACGGCTTGCCACCAGATGCCAAACCGTTCCAAGTCATACACCGGTTGAGTCACCAGCAACGTGGCGCCGGCTCGCGTCTTCTTCGTCAGCCGAGCGACCTGCAGATCCAGCGGATCGGCAAATGGGGCTGCCACCGCCGCCAGGCAGAAGGGGCCCGCCTCCGCAATGCCCTGGTCGTCGCCCACCAGCCGGCAGTCGCCCGCCAGGCCCGAATAGGTCTGCAGCAGTTGAATGGAGTCGATGTCGTAGACGTTCTTGGCCGCCCGGAAGCGGCCCAGCGTTTGGTGCGTGCCGCTGGTGCACAACAGGTTGCGAATCCCCAGAGCTTGTGCCCCGAGCGCCTCGGATACCAAGGCGATCCGGTTGCGATCCCGCGTGGTCACGTGCAGAATCGGCTCGAGTCCTTCGGCGGCAACCAGTGCCGCCGCGGCCAGCGCCGACATCGAGACCTGTTCCCGGTTATCACTGACTCCCACCGCGTGGACCTTGCCGGCGTAGCGTCTGGCGGCGTCCCGCACGACCGCGGCGTCCACTCCGCGCGGCGGCGAGATCTCCGCCAACAGGATTGGTCTTCCACTCGCTATCCGTTCCGCCAAGCCGCTGGCTTGTCTGCTCATGGTCTTCTACCTTGCCGCGTGAAGCGGGCTTTCGCCCACGGTACAGATCCGCCGGACGGCGCCGCGAACCAGCTGTTCGGTCTCGCGCGGGTCGTCGTCGGGAGAAACATGGAGCAATTCGACCCGCTCGGCTCCCAGACCAATTTCGCCGAGCAACCGCTGGATCGTGTGGACGCGAAGTTCGGCGCGGTAGTTACCCTGCGCCAGATGGCACTCGCCCTTGGGACAGGCGACCACGCAACAGCCTCGGCCACCGCCTTCCAAGCCGTGCAGCAAGTACTGGGCGTCCATCTTGCCGCTGCACGGAACCTCCCGAACGAGAATTCGGGCGCCGTCCACCTGCCACTGTCGCGGCAACTGCACACCCTGCGGCAAGCAGCGCGCGCATACGTAGACCACCACATCGGGAGAGAGCAGCTCGGGCATGGTTGGTTTACCCTGGAGATTCGGCGGGCAACGCACCTATGGAGTGCGCGCTTCACCCCCGGCCCGGTCTGAAACGCGGCCGGCGAGTCAATCACACTTCAGCCGAAGCGGGTTTGGAGAGGAGGGAGCCGCTTCGGGCTAGTTTGGTTCAGCGGGAAGTATATCTGTTGCTCGCAAGGTCGTAAATGCCCGCTTCGGGCATTTACGGTAAACCAGTAGGACGGAGATATGAGCAGGTGGGGTAAGCTTCCAGCTTGCCG
>CAIYOB010000489.1 GCA_903927685.1 uncultured Planctomycetaceae bacterium | reverse complement strand
TCCGAGCCACGCACAATACGTTGTACCGACCCTGCGCCATCAAGATCCTGTCGCCACGCCCCGGCGGCGGGCGCGAGATGGTGGATTTATTCTTGGCCGAGGCGCGAGCTGCGGCGTCGTTGGTCCATCCGCACATCGTGGCCGTCCACAATATCGGCCAGAGCGGACCGCTGCACTATATCGAATTGGAGTACGTGCCCGGACAGACGCTGCAGCAAGTGGTGCAAGCGGCGGGAAGACTCGACCCGTACTCGGCCACCGAGTTGCTGTCCCAGGCTTGCTCCGCGCTCGCCGAGGCGCATCGCTGCGGCGTGGTTCACCGGGATTTCAAGCCGTCGAACGTCCTGGTCCACCGGAACGGACAAGCCAAGCTGGCTGATTTCGGACTTGCGAAACGAGTGACGGGCGGCGGTTCGCCGGACGAATCGCTGGCCGGGACGCCGTACTTCATGGCCCCCGAACTGTTTCGCTCGCGGCCCGCCGGCAAGGCGAGCGACGTCTACGCAGTCGGGGTATCCTACTTTTATCTCTTGACCGGCGAATTCCCTTACGTCGAACGGAACGTCGGCCAGTTGGCGGAGTTGCACGCCAACGCCCCCGTGCCGGACCCCCGGGAACGCTGTCCCGGTGTCCCGGAGGAAGTCGCCGACCTGACGATGCGGTGCCTGGCCAAACGCGCAGAGGCCCGGCCCGCCGACGGCGAGCATGTGCACCAGGAACTGCAAGCCATCAGCCGCGGGGCGTGCAGCCTGGGCAAGCTGGTCGACACCGCGCTCCGCGACCTGGTCGTGACACGTCAGGACGAAGAGCACCGCGTGACCCTGAACGTGCCGCAACCGCACGGGCGGTCGCAGCAGGTCTGCGTCGAGGAGTGCCAGGCGCCGATTGCCCGGGAACGCGTCGTGCGGATCTTCAGCGTCTGCGGACGAGCCGAGCCCGCCTATTATCGCCGCGCCCTGGAATTGAACGCCCGGCTGTGCCACGGCTCGCTGGCCATTCAAGACCTGGACGGCGAACCGCACTTTGTGATGTCCAACAGCTTTCCCCGCACGACCTGCGACCCCGAAGAGATTCGCCGGAGCATCCAGGAAATCGCGCGCTGGGCCGATCAGGTCGAAGCCGCACTGGGAGCGATGGACCGGTTCTGACAGCTCAGGATCGCGACACCGCGGCGGGAACCGGGACCGGTGACAGCAAGGCGGAGTTCGCCCGCTCCCGGTCCTCGGTCGGCAGCGGCATCCCGCACTTGAGCACCAGCTTGATCAACTCCGGGCGGCAGTTGATGCGCAGATTGTGCTTGGCGGACACGCCGCGGCTGACGTGCAGCAGCGTGGGCGGCTCGGAAAACACGCCGCAGCAATACCGGACGCCGTAGCGGCTCTGCCCGATCAGCGGGCCGATCACCGGCAGCTGGATCTGGCCTCCGTGCGTGTGTCCGGACAGCATCAGGTCGAAGCCGTGCCGCCGCGCCCACTGGATCTGGTCGGGGGAGTGGGACAGCAGGATCCGCAGTTCGCCGCGTCCGTCCACTGGCGGCGGGCAAGTACTCATATCGGCCGCCGGGCGGTACCACGGCAGTTCATTTCCCGCCAGGACAATGTCTTGGCCTCGGATCCGCATCCGGAGCCAGCGCCCGCCCAGATAATGCCAGCCGGCCTGCTCGAATTCGCCCGCCAGCAGCGCGCGATCGCGGATCCGCAGGTCGTGATTGCCGAGGATACAGAAGGCCCCCCAGTGGCTCTGGACGCGGCCCAGAATCTGGCCGATCCAGCCCAGGCAGGACGGCTCGTCCATGATATCGCCGGTCAGCGCAACCAGGTCGCTATCCAACTCGTTCACCCGGTCGACCACGAAGTGGAAGAAGTCTTCGGTCAGGTGCCCGGTGAAGTGGATATCCGACATGTGCACGATGGTCAGACCGTCCAGGCCGGGCGGCAGTCGCGGGACCAGCAGGGTCTTGACACTGGTCTCCAGGTCGAGGATCTGGTTGCCAGGCAGGCGGGCCAGCCAGCGAATCCCAGCCGGGCGGCAAGGCAGGTGCCCAAGGCGTTCGGCAATCGATTCGATCTGGCTGTGGCAACTCAGGAACTGGGGCGGCGGCGACTTCCACTTGCGCCAACTCCAAGTCAGAATCGTGACGACGCCCCAGACACTGCACCACCAGAAATAAAACCAGCCGGCCGGGCCGCCGGGAAGCCAGGATTCCAGGTCCAGCAGTAGGGGGGGAGCCAGAATCCAACGCAGGAGGACCGCCGCAGGCAGGCCCAGCAGCATGGCGAAGATCGGCAACTCGCAGAGGTGCAACAGCCGCATCCGCAGGCCCAACGCATGCAGACGACTGAACGCCCCCGTCCACAGGGCCAGATGCCCGAGGACGGCGAACGAAGCGGCCACCAGGTGATGAATTTCAGGCGTCATTCGTTTTGCCAATCCAGCAGCGCCGCGATGACGTCCAGCAATTGGTCTTCGAGAAAGGGCTTGTGGACCAGGGCTTTCTTGTGCAATCCGGCCTCGCGGCATTTCACGTGCACGTGACCGCGTTCCCAACCGTAACCCTTCATCAAGATCAGCGGCACCTTGTCCGGGAAGATCCCCTGCAATTGGAGGAACAGGTCGTAAGCGGACATGCCCGACAGGTCGAGTTCCGCGATCATGACCTTGTAGGGAGCGGCTTCGTGGCAGTTGCGGATCATGGCCAGGGCCAAGTCCCCCGTGCGCGCCGTCTCGACGTCGAAGCCGTGCTTCTCCAGGATGCTGTGCGCGTTCTCCAGGATCGAGGAATCGCGGTCGACGACCAGCACGCGGACGTGTTGATAGCCAGGCGAACTGGGCGTCGGCGCGGTCAGGGGAATCGCGTCAGTGGGCGCCAGCCCCCGCCCCACCTCTTGAATCAATTGGCGGAGATCGCGCACTCGTCTCAGGATCGTCTTCAGACGATCCGCGATGCCCAGATCGCCGCCTCGGTAGATCTCCAGGACTTGCACCGTCTCGTTCAGGATCTGGTCGATCGGCAGTGCCACCGCCCGGTGAATCGCTTCGATGCCCTTCTGCAGGATGACCGCCCCTTGGGCTTCGAGCAGATCCAGCGTGTTCAGCGCCATGGCCACGTTGCCGGCATAGATCTCCAGAAACCGTTGGTCGGTTTCCGAAAAGCCGTGCGGCTGCGGGCTTTCGACGTTAAAGGTTCCGATCACCTCGTTGTGCAGCATCAAGGGTACGGTCAGCGAGCTGCGAGATCCTTGGAATCCCTGCAAGAATAACGTGTCCTCCGAGGCATCTTCGCACAGGTAGCTCTGGCTACTCGCGGCCACAAACCCCGTGACGCCGTTGTCCTGCATGCGGGCGTACAGGGTCCGGTTGGCCGCCACCGGATCCAGGCCTTCCGCCAGCAGCGGTGTCAATTGGCCGGTCGACTTGTTCAGCAGGCGGACTTCGACGACGTCGAAATCGAACACCGCCTGCGTATGATGCAGAATGTTCGACTTGAGAAGGTCGGCGCGTTCCGCTTCGCTCAGTTCGATCAGATCCTCCGGCCGCAGGTCCGTCAGTTCGCTCCCGGCCCGGTGAATCGCTTCGAGTTTCTGCTGTTGATGGACCTCCGAGGTGACGTCCCGGACCACTACAATCAGCTTGGCCCCCGAACTCCCCAGCCCGCTGACGGGCGAGACGTGCAGTTGAAAGAACCCCCGCTCGCCTAACTGCAGCCTGGTCGTGCTCCCCTCGCCGGTGACGATCGAGATCTGCAGGGGACTGAACTCCGGGCCCAGGATCTCTGCGGCGCCGATCGCGGCGAAGAAGTCCTCGCCAATCACGTCTTCGCGCTGGCACAGTCGGCGAAAGCGAGCGTTGCCCCAGATCAGACTGGATTCGGCGTCGACCAGGCAGACGGCATCGGGCAAGTCTTCCAGGACCTGCGGATCCCAATCGCGCCCGAGATGCTCCAGGCAGGCACGAAACGAAGCGCCGGCGCCCAGGATCGCCGCCGCGTCGCCTTCCCGAAAACGGCGCTGCGCCTCGTCCAGATCTGCGACCTCGACCAGGTCGAAGGCATCGCCCAGGACGCGCAACTGTTCCGCAGCGGGGTCCGTAAGGCTGCCGACGAAGATAATTCTGGTTTTGGCGGACAAGCGGAAACTCCTGGGGGCACCCGCGATTCCCGCTGATTATAGCTAGCGGCGATGAAGACAGCAACGCCATCCCCGGGTCTGCGATCCACAGGCTCATGCCGGGGGCAGGCGGCCGGTCAAGTAGGTGCGGGCCCGGTTGATTTCGTCCGTCACGGCGGCGGTGGTCTCCAGAATCGGAATGCCGCGGGGTACGGGGTGCATGAAGATCTCGGTGAAGCCCCGATAATCGCAGCGTTTCAACGCTTGCAGGAGCGGTGCGAAATCCAACGGTCCCCGGCCCGGCATCTGCAACAGTTCCTGATCTTTGGGCAACTTGGTCATGCAGCCCTGGCCGTGTTGCCAGGCCTGGAAATGGACCAGGTGCTCGCCCAGATCCGCGATCAGCGAGGCGATCAGCTGTTCGTCCTGCGGCAGGTGATACGGCGCCAAGGCGATGCCCAGGTGTTTGGACGGCGCGAACTCGGCGAAATACCGCAGCGAGTCAGGCTCGTTGATCAGCGAGTTGCTGTGGTTCTCGATGCCGATCGCGACATCCAGTTCTGCGGCCAACTCGACGTGCGGGCGCAACTGATCGACGAACGTCTTGACCCGGTCCCGCAAGGTCGCCCCGTCGGCGTTGCGCGCCCCCGTGACGATCACGCGGCCGCCCAGCTGTTTCAGGACCCGCATTTCGTCCTGCAGACCGAACGGCCCCAGGTCGTAGCGGGTGATCATGCCCAAGCCGACCCCGTGTTCGCGAAGCAATTCGGCAAACCGTTCCAATCCCAACTCAGCCACTTGTTCTCGATGGTTGGCATGCGGGCGAGGCCAGATGTCAATCTGCGTCGCCCCGATCTTCTTGACTTCCGGCAGCACCTCGGCCAACGGCGCCGTGCCGTACATCGGCGAGGCCAGAATGTAGTTCAGGCGAAATCCAGGCGTCGGGTCGCCCAGGGCGGCGCTGCCGCAGACCCCGGCCAGGGACATGCCGACGGCAGTGGTGAACTGGCGGCGAGTGAGTGGGAACGCGGTCATGGCAGGGACTCCATCACGAGGCGGGCAAGAAGCGTTGGCCAGCGATGCAATCTACCAGGAAGGGCGGCGAGAGCAACCCCGGGGGATGCGGACACCGGGGGATGCGAATCTGCTGCTCCCTCATGGCGAAAGGTCGGGGTGCCTGGGGTCGAGTGCAGCGAGCCCCCAGAAGCAAGACCTGGGGGCTCGCCACTCGTCCCTCGCGGCTCGACCCCAGGCACCAGGCAACCCCGGGGGATGCGGCCCTGCTGCTACGCTTGCGGGTCGGGATAGTCGGGCGCCGCCGCATACCGGGTAGGATCCGGGACGCCGGCTCGCAGAAAAGCCTCCCGCCGCTCGAAGCACGTGCCGCACCGGCCGCAGTGGATGGGGCCCCCTTCGTAACAGGACCAGGTGCCGCCGAAATCCACGTTCAGCTGCACGCCTCGTGAGACAATCTCGGTCTTGGTCAGGGTGACGAACGGACAGTACAGATGGATTTCGCGCCAGTCGGCCAGACGAAACGCGGCATCGACGGCGGCCGCAAACTCGGGGCGGCAGTCGGGATAGATCGTGTGATCGCCGGCGTGCGCCGCATAGGCGACGCGATCCGCGCGCCGCGCGATGGCCCAACCGGCCGCTACGGACAACATGATCATGTTCCGGTTGGGGACCACCGTCTGCTTCATGGTGTCCTCGGCGTAATGCCCGTGCGGAACCGCGATC
>CAIYOB010000488.1 GCA_903927685.1 uncultured Planctomycetaceae bacterium | reverse complement strand
GAGAAGATCCAGGAGGCGGAAAAACTGTCAGGCGAGCCGTTTCCGGAAGAACTGAAGCTGCGTCTGCAGCACATGATTCTGAGCCATCACGGGGAATACGAGTACGGCAGCCCCAAGCTGCCGATGACCCTGGAGGCGATCGCGCTGCACTACCTGGACAACCTGGATTCGAAAATCCACAGCGTCGGCGGGTTGATGCGCGAGGACGCCAACGACGACAGCCCCTGGACGCCGTACCAGGCGGCCCTGGGACGCAAACTGTTCAAGGGCCGCCGCGCGGACGACTCGGACAGCTGATGGCGACCGTAGGAAGGATTGCCAATCCGTCCCTCGAGGCCGCCGCCGTCATTGCTTGGGCAATTGGATGCCTTGCCCCATCAGGCCCTGCAATTCGTTCTGCAGGGCTTTCATGTCGGGCGCCAGATTGGCGGGCGGAGCGAATTTGCCGACCCAACTGCTGTCCTTCAAGCCTTCGAAGGGCGGCAGGGGCGAGCCGGTGATGCCCAGCAGCGGAGCCACTTGCTTCAAGCTCTCCCCGAATTTGACCCGCGCCTCTTCGTAGCCTTTCTTGATCTCGGCGACCTCGGCCAAATGCTGCTGGACCTGGGCCGCCTGCTCCTTGGCCTGGGTCAACTCGGCCTGCAACGCGGCGTTCTTCGCCTCCAGGACCGCGGCAGCGGCCTTCAGTCGCTCGACCTCGACGGTCAACTCTTGAACCTTGGCGTTGCCGCACCCGGACACGGTCAGGCAGCAAGCGGCGACGAACAGCAGACAACACACATAGCGCATGGCAAGATCCTCAACGAGTAAAAGTCCTTCGTTTCCCAATCAGCGGCCTCGGCCGGCCGTCACAGTCCGAACGCTTCCTGCATCTGCTTACGGACGACCGTCAGACGCTGCACGTCGCCGCCACCGACCTCGGCCGTGGCCCAGCCCGCGAAGCCGATTTCGTCCAACGCTTTGCGGACCTGGTCCCAGGGCAAGTCGCCCTCGGTGATCTCCGTCCACTTGTTGCCCGCCCGGCTGTAGCCCTTGACATCCAATTTGACGCACCGGTGGCCCAACTGGCGGATCCATTCGCCCGGTTGACCATACTTCCAGTGATTGCCGATGTCGTAGTACATGCCGACCCAAGGGCTGTGGATGCTGTCGATGAATTTGACAAACCGGTCAGCGGTCTGCTCTGGCGGCGCCTCGTGGTCGTAGCCCATCTTGTTCCAGACGTTCTCGACCAGGATCATCTGGCCCAACGAAGCGGCCAGTGGAATCAGCTTCTTGATCTCCTGGCGACAGCGTTCTTCGATCTCCTCGGCGGGGCCGTCGTCCCCGCTGCCTACGACGATCAGCACGCCGCTGCCGCCCGCCCCGTGCGACACGCGCAAGCAGTGTTCGATGTTGGCTCGGCCACGGGCCCGTTCTTCTTCCTTGGCACTGGTCAGCCGCTGTGCCCAATGCGCATGGTTGATGGCGTTGTGCACGAACACCCCCGACTGGCAGACGGCCTCACGAGCCTGCTCGGGCGTGAAGTCCGCGGCCTGGTCCAGGTCCACGCCATCGAAACCGGCTTCCGCGGCCATGGTCAGCCGCTCGGCCAGCGACAGCTTCTTGCCGCCGGCTTCGCCGGCGATCATCCCCAGCTTGCACGACAGCAGGATCTGTTTGCCTTCCGGCGGCCGCACGATGTGAGGTGACTGGCCGGACTCGGCCGCGCCGACGCGCATCGCCGTCGTTGCCACCACGGACGCGGTCCCAGCGGCCAGGAAATGGCGACGATTGAACGAAGTTGGGTTGTCAGTCATGGTAACATTCCTTTCACGGCGAAAAGCGTTGGAGAATCACATTTGTTCTTCGGCGGTCCCACGCTTCCGGTTGGGTTGGTTTTGGTATGAATGGTGGTCTTAGTTGACCACATTCCTCAGCGGCAATCCCAACAACGCTCGGCGGCAGGTTTCGGCGGTCTTGCGGCGCAGCTCGTGCTGGCCTTGCTGGCAGTACCACGCCAGGTGCGGGTTCAGGATCAGGCGGTGATGGGCGGGGTGCCCGGGATCGCGCCAGGCTCGCAGCACGGGATCGTCCGGCAGCGGCGGTTCCCGTTCGAGCACGTCGATTCCGGCCCCGGCCAGTTGTCCCGAGGCCAAGGCATCGGGCAGGGCCCGGACATCCACGACTCCGCCGCGCGCCGTGTTGACCAGGTACGACCCTCGCGGCAGCTTGGCGATCGCCGCCGCATCGAGCAGGTGATACGTCTCTTCGCTCAGCGGACAGTGCATACTGACCACCAGCGACTGGGCGAGCAATTCGTCCAGCGTTTCGACGCGGCGGATGCCCAGTGATTTGTCATACCCATCCGGCTTGTACGGATCGAAAAAGGCGACGTCCATGCCCAGCGACTTGCCGCGCATCGCCATCGCCGTGCCAATTCTTCCCAGGCCCACGATCCCTAGCACGCTGCCGCGGAGCCGGATCAGCGGCACCGCCCGCTCGTAGGACCAATCGCCCTGTCCGGTCTGCAGCACCGAATTGGCCAGGTGAATGCCCCGAGTCAGCGACAACAACATCGCCAGCGCCGAATCGGCGACTTCCTCGGTGCCGTAATCCGGCACGTTGGCGACGGGAATCTCCAGTTGGCGGCACAAGGGGCGGTCGACGTTGTCGAATCCTACGCCGCCGCGGACAATGACCCGGCAACGGTCCAGCCGGCGAATTGTCGTTTCGCTCAACGCCAACTCGTGGTACAGGATCACCGCGTCGGCCTGCTCAATTCGCCCGACCAGTTCGGCTTCGCTGCGAGCCTGCAGCGCCGTCACTTGGGCCAAATCGCCCAGCACCTCGCGTTCCGGGGCGAGATCGTCGTTGATCAAATCCGTGATGACCACTTGAAAGGGAACCGTCATGCGTCAACTCTCCGCGGATACTTGCGCCACGAGCTGTTTCAGGTAGGTAATGCTGTCGGCAACCAATTTGTCTTCGTCCTGGTGATCCTTGTGATGGTCCGATTCCACGGCCAGGACGCCGGTGTAACCCGCCCGCTTCAACTCGCGAACAACGCCCGGGATGTCGATCAACCCGGTCCCCACCGGCACGGACGAGAAGAAGTACCATTCCTCGGGACGCACGTGGCGGCAGGCTGCGACGTCCTTGGTATGCGTCGCGACCGTGTAGGGGCCCAAACGCCGCGCGGCGGCGACCGGATCCTCCATCATCCGCAGCGTGTTGCCGGTGTCGAAATTCACTTTCAGCGCCGGCGAGTCCACGCGTTCCAGGATCTGCAGGATCTCGGCGGACGTGTAATCAATGTGGTTCTCGATGGCCAGCACGACGCCGCAGTCCTCGGCCAGCTTGACGCTTTCGCGCAACATCCGCACGACCGCGTCGATCTGCGGCCCGTGCGGCTCGTTGCGGAACATCAACGACGAGGCCACGATCCGCATGATCTCGGCCCCCATGAATTGGGCCCGCGGGATCAACGAGTTCATCTCCTGCCAGGCCCGTTCGCTGCGGCCCGCCTCCAAACCGTCCGGATGGCCCCAGGCCAGCACCCGCTCCAGTCCGTGGTCATCGAGCGCGGCCTTAATCTCGGCGAGGTACCCCGGCTCCAGGCTCGCAAAGAAGCAGGACTCCAACGAGACTCCGTCCACCTGCAGCTCGGCGGCCCGCCGCACGAAGTCCTGAAACGTCCAACGCACGCCGGGATCCGCCTGGTCCGGGTAGATTTCGCCGAAGTAGCGGTGGTAGCAGTAGCTGTCGATGCCGACTTTCATGCTCAGATCTCCTCGACGCTCAGGCCAAATACTTTGCCCAGGAACTGAATCTCGGCGCGGTGGTGCCCAACCAGCAGCAGGTAATGATGCGACGCCAGCGAACTCATCAGCCTGCGCCCGTCGCGGACCTTGATGACGCCGCCGTTCAGGCAATCGGAGCCGGGGAATTGGGCGTAGCCCTTCAACTGTCCCTCGGCTACAGTCATCTTATCCATCGCCGGATGCAGCTTGGCCAAGGTCGCATCGCCGCTCGGCAGGCGGGCATCGATGGCCACGGCATTGGCGTCCACGATCGCCAGGACCTTGTTGCGCAACGTCCACTCCGAGGCGAACGCGGTGGGGATCACACCCATGTAGCCGCAATGGGCCACCAGGACATGGTTTTCCCGCTCGGATTCCACCGCGGGAAAGCTCTCGATCCGTTCGTGTTTCAAGGCCGCGTTGACCAGCAGGAACGGGTACAGATTGGTCATCATGATCGGCGCGCCAAGCGACTTGTGCAGGATGTACTTGGTGGCCATCGACAACGTATCCGCTTCGCATCCCCACAAGATGCCCTGTTCCTGATACAGCATGTTCCAGGCCAGGCAGGGCGTGCTGTCGGAAAAGTGGGATTCGTTCAAGCAGTTCATGCCGACCGCCCGGATCGATGGATCGGCGTCCAGATCGCGTTTCACCGCCAGGTACAGCTTGACGGCGCTTCGCACGGCGCGTTCCGTCAAGCCGGCCGTCGGCAATCGCCAACGCTGCCAGGTCTCGTCGGCCAGTCCGTCCGGGATCGCCTTGGCGGCCGCTCCCAACTCGCGGAAGCTCTTCTTAACGACCGTAATTCCGAACTTGTCCGCCATCCGCTGGCTGCACTCGTCTTCCCACCAGTAGAAGCGTTTGAAGATCGGCGCTTGAAAGCCCTCGCCCGGGTCATCTTGGTAGACGAGGAACTTGGTCGTCCTCAGTTCCCGCTTGACGGCCAGCGCCGCGCAGACTTTCTTGGTCTGTTCGAGGTTGTAAGGCCCGATCGTTTCGACGCCGCTGGACCGCAGGTATTCGGCGATCTCCCAGTCCCACATCGACAGGGTGCCGAACTCGGAGGTGACCAACAGGATCGGCACGCGGATGTCCGCAAAGGCGGGGGCCTGTCGATAGGCTTCACCCAGCAACTGCGGGAAGATCACGCCGTCGGCCTCGGGAATCCGACTGCCCAGCGGCACCGGTTCCAGGAAGTCCGCGTGGTCGGCCAGCAGGGTGCGAAGCGCGGCCAGCATCTTGTCGAAATCCGCGTCCCGTCCCGGATCGAAATACAGGGGTACCAGTTGTGCTTTCATGGAACAGTCCTTGCCCTCAAACGATCACCACCTGTCCGCCGCGGCGATAGACTCGCTGTGGGAAGCCTTCGGTGCGGATATCGCCGTAGTTGTGGCCTGCGTCGCCCGGATAGATGCACAGGGAAATCAACGGCTCGTCGCCCGTATTGATCGACCGGTGCGCCCAGTACGGAGGCACGTACACCATTCGCCCCGGCGCGAAGACTTCCCACCGGCATTCGCCGCGCGAGGTCTTCATCATCATCCCGCCCAGGCCGCGCAGGCACAAGTAGATCTCCCCGGTTTCCAGCACCGTATGGTAGTGCCCTTTGGTCATAAAGCACTCGTCGTCGACCAGGCCCGGATGCAGCTTGCTGATGCAATACCGGAGATGCCCATACTGCTCCGGGACGGGCGACTCGAAGGTCTCGTAGTGCACCGGATCATCCCCGGCTGCAATCAGCCGCTCGAGAGCCGCTTCGTCAGCATAGTAGCCCCGCATGTCGGACGCCCGGCGGGCGATGTGGCCGGCGGGATTCTCCATAATTCCGGCGGCCAGGTCGAATTGGACGCCGAAGGGATGAATGAACGAAGTGTCGGGGTTAAGTTCCATAGTCGTTCTCCAGGGTGGGGTTGTTCCTTCGGTCGGGGCGGCGCGATGCTCGCCGCCTGCCTTGTCAAGCCCGGACGCTCGCCGCGATCCGCGAGATCTCGTCGAACTGCGGACCACTGGTCGGAATGGCGACGTGAAACACCTCGGCGATCACGCGAGTCCAGCCGTGGATAAAGTAGATCCAGCCGTCCTCGATCTGCAGTCGTTTCGCCGTTTGCTGGGCGCGGGCTTGGTCGAGGAACACCAGGTTGCCGCGGTAGTTGAAGTCCCAGACGATCCCTTGTTCCGGCCAGGATGCCGCGTCGGTAACCGGCGACCCCGGCGCGTCCTTGCCCAACCCCGTGGCGTTGACGACCAGCGAACCCGGCTGCAGGCTGGCCAGGATGGCGTCGGTCGCTTCGGGGGCCGGCGTATGGTGGTACTCCAACGCCAGGTCCGCGCCGATCCGGGCATGAAACTGGCGGATCTCCTCCAGCCGTGGCAGGCTGCGGTTGGTGACGATGATCCGCGTGGGCCGATTGCGTCCGTGCCTGGCCTGTAACAGGTACCAGGTGATGGCGATTGCCGAACCGCCGGCGCCCAGTACCAGCGCATCGGCCCCGGTTCGCTCCCAATGCCGCTCAGGCAGGAATGCCTCCAGCGCCAACCCGCTGGTGATCGGGTCCTTGGCATGCCCGACCAGCTCGCCGCCGTCTTTGGAGATGCTGCTGATCTCGTGCATCAATTCGGCGTAGGGATCGAGGCGGCCGAACTGGTCGCGGCAGGCCCGCAGCAGATCCAGTTTGTGCGTTGTGACCAACGCGCCCAGAGACCGTGGATCGTCCTTGATGAACGCTACGGCCCGCCGGTAGTTGGCCGGCTCGTCGTGCCAGCGGAAGTTCATGCCCTGGATCGCGACGTCGCCCAGTTGCAGGTATT
>CAIYOB010000487.1 GCA_903927685.1 uncultured Planctomycetaceae bacterium | reverse complement strand
CCGCCACGCGTTCGGCGTTGACGGCCGGCGACCACAGGCCCAGGAACTCCAGCGTGCCGCGCCCCTGCTCGCCGATCGTCCCCCAGCCGTGCGCGTCGTCGACCAGGATGGCCGCGCCGACGTAGGATTCGAGGATGCGGCAGTAGCGGTCCAACGGAGCGATGCGGCCCAGGCTGGGCGAGACGCCGTCGGTCAGCACGAGCGGCCGCTGGCGGGGGCCGACATGCTGCGGCAAGCGGTCGCGCAGATCCTCGGCGTCCCGCGGCTGGAAGCGGACCAGCGGCAACCGGACCGCCCGGGCGGCTTCGACCACGCTGTAGTGCGCGGATTCATCGAGAAACAGGACGTCGAAGTCGGGCGCCAGCGCCTGCAGCAAAACCGTCGTGGTGACGTAGCCCGAGACGAAATAGAACGCGTCTTCGAGTCCCAAGAAGTCTGCGGCCAAACGCTCGACGGCCAAGGTGAGCGGCGTGTTGCCGAACAGCGCGCGGGAGGTCGCCGAGTGGATCCCGTATTGCCGCGTCGCCTCGCAGGCCGCGGCAATGACCTCCGGATGGCCGTGCAGCCCCAAGTAGCTGGTACCGCCGAAGTACAGGTACCGCCGGCCGTCGATGACGCACTCGGCGCCCGGCGGGCTCTCCAGCAGCGGAACGGGGACGGATGCTCCGGTCACGGGGTGGTTCTCGCGGTTGGCGCGCCCGGCCGGCGCTCGAACACCACGCTGGCCGCCTGGACGCGGGTCGCACAGCCGTCGGCGCCGCGCGTAAAGGTCAGCCGTTCGCCGTCGTACAGCCCCCAGCTGGGAAAGCTGTACACGTTCTCCGCCACCTCGGCCAGCGGATAGGCGGCGAACCACTCGATCAGCGCTTCCAGTTGCCCATCCGCGTTGACCCGGATCTGCAATGTGTTGTGATCCCAGCCGTAATCGCCCACCAGTCCGCGCCAGCGCTCGGGAACGGGTCCGGCCGCGGGCCGCTCGCGCCGCTGGTAGGCGGCGCCGTTGACCAGCAGGCGGTCGTCCTGCGGAACGAGCCGCTGCCCGTAGCCCAGCACGTCGTCGACGATCAAGGCCTCGTCCAACCAGCGCAACCGCCGCCGATACTCGCTGCGATTGCTGACCAGGTACAACTGGCCGTCTTGAGCGACCAGGTCCAGGACTTGATCGCCATGGCCGTAGCGGCCGGACAGGCTTGAGACCTGTTCCGGCGGTACCGGCTGAGTGGTCTCCGGCGGACTCAGGGCTTCGCCCCGCCGCACGGCCAGCATCCCGCGGAGGGCCGCTTCGGCGATCCGGTCGACGACCGAGTTGGCGAAATCCTTGTTGGCCACGGCGGCGACCCCCAGTTTGGCCTCCGGCAGGACTTGCAGCGTGGTGGCAAATCCGTAGACCGCCCCGTCGTGCCCGACGCGGCGCTGGCCTTCAAACTCGGTCACATGAAAGCCGATGCCGAACCCGGTCTGCTGGCCGGGTGTAGCGAACTGCGGCGTCCACATGGCCTCGATCGTCTCCGGCTTGAGCACCTGTCCGCCCGGTCCGCGTCCGCCGGCCAGCAGGACGCTGATGAATCGGCCCAGATCGTTGACGGATGTGTACATGCTGCCCGCCGGAGCGATCCCCAGTTCGAACTGCGGAGCCGGGAACGTGACTCCCGAGTAGGTCCACATGACGCCTTGAGACAGCTCGCGGACGATCCGGGGCTGGGGCTGGAAGGAACTGTTCTCCAGCCCCAGGGGCGTCAGCAAGGACTGTGCCAGATAGTCGGTAAACGGCTGGTTCTGCGTCCGCTGCAGGACATAGCCCACGACGGCAATGCCCGCGTTCGAGTATTTGCTCTTGGCCTCGGGAGCGTAGACCAGCTCCGTCTCGTTCAAGCTGCCGACCGTGTCCGCGAGCGACGGCTGGTCGGGCGTGAAGTAGTTGCCGATGGGCGGTTCGCGGACCAGGCCCGCGCGATGCGACATCAGCATCCGCAGGGTGATCGGCTTGTGAAACGGATTGTGCGGCTGGAACTCAGGGACGTACTTCGCCACCGGCGCGTCCAGGTCAAGCTCGCCGCGCTCGACCAATTGCATCACCGCCATGTCGGTGAACAGCTTCGAAACCGAACCGACGCGATAGACGGTGCCCGCCGTCGCCGGACGCTTGGTTTCCGAGTCGGCCCAGCCGAACCCCTGGCTCCAGACGATCCGTTGGTCGTCGACCACGGCGAGCGACAGGGCCGAGATGCCTTTATCGGACATCTCGTCCGTAATCAGCCGTGTCAATGCCGTCTGCACCTCGACCAGGTCCGCGCCGCACCCGGCTCGCTGGAAGCCGGGCCCCAGCCCGAGTGCCGCGGCGGCGAAGATCCAGATTCGGAATTGGCGGCGGAGAAACGACATGGCGCTGACCTCGGGTAAGGGGATCGAGCCGGCGATGATGGACCAGCCACCAGACTATCGGACCGGACTTTTCCTGGCAAGCGTCTGCACCGCGCTGTTAGGGAGAGGAGGGAAGCACATGCCCGAGGGATCCGCGGAGATAGGCCTGCCTTTGGCTGTTCACAGTAACCCGAAGCGCCAGCGAGAGGGCCGTCGCCCACGCGGGCAATCTCCCACTCGCTCGCGCTTCGGGCTACGGTCGGTGGCTTCCCACTCGCTCGCGCTTCGGGCTACGGTCACCAACGTTGCCCAGCCGAATCCCGGTGTTGGTCGTCAGGTCTTTTGCAGCAATGCCTCCACCGAATCGCCGGTCTTTTCGACCCGCCGGGGATTCTCGACGGGCTTGAACTCGGGGTTGTGTGTTCGCAACGACCCCTTCGGTAGATAGTCCCAGCGAATCGTGGCGGGATGATCGATCTTGATGGGGCGGATCGCGCTGCGTTTGGCAAGGGCTTCCTTGGTCTTCTCGGTGATCAGGCGGCGGGATTCGTCCAGCGGCAGCACGTCCGCACTCTGCGGGCCCGTTCCCACCTTGGTTTGGCAGGTCACAACACCGGGCAGCCAGGCCCGAGCCTCCGCACAACACTTGTCATCGCCGGAGACCATCACCACCGGGACGTTATATTCCGCGGCAATCGCCGCATCGACGCCGATCTCTCCGACCTCCCGACCGTTCAACCACATCCCCTGAATCGATGCCGAGGAAAAGGAATGGGCAAGTGTGCCGCCCGGCGTCAGCGCCTGGGCGTGATACCCCAGCAGGATCAAGGCCGCAGAGCCGTCAAGGTCCTTGAAGCGACCTTCCGGTGTCGGGCCCTGGATCAGCCTGGCCCGCTTGTCAATCGCTTGGGGATCGACATTGCGACCGCCCCCATGGTGATCCCGGATCACAACTTCCGTCGCCCCCGCGGCAAAGCAGCCTTCGATGCACGCGTTCATATCGCCGGTCATCAGTTGCCGGCCCTCGTCACCAAAGACCTGCTCGCTGCACGTCACCCCAGAACAGCCTTCCATGTCCGTCGAGATGTAGACCTTGAATCCCTGAGCCCACGTGGGAGCTCCGAGTCCGAGGGCCAATGCGCAACTGATCAGACCAGACGTTTTTCCGGGAAGACTCATCATTGCGGTACCCTTTCATTTGGCACGACAGATTGTCAACTTGTGGGCGTGCAGCAGCATGCCAGGCCCGAAGTAGGGGCCCGTGAGAACGGATTGAACTTGCCGCCGGGAAAGTCCGTGGACCGCAGCGTCGCGTCGGTGTGGCCGACGAGGCGTTCGCCGTCGAACCAGCCCCGGACAATACCATCCCGGTTGGGCCGGCCGTTCGATACGTCCAGTGAGTTGAGTCTAACGTACGTCTCGCCGCAGTGCCATCGATGGTCGTTGGACAGATGGTCGTTGGTGACCTTAGTCATACGACTCCGGTCCTGCCACGTCGTCCGTATCGGAAGGCGGAACGCCGAACGAGGTTTGCGGAGATCCCGACGAGGAAGCCTGGGTGGGCTGTAACGCAGGCAATGATTCTGATCAGGCCGAATTCAGATCAGGTCGATTACATTCGACAGAGACGACATAGCCGGTACGTCTCGCGCCACACCAACTCCAGCGCGTCGGCATCGGCCGTTCCTCGTCTGTCCAGCTCACGCATGAAACCTTGCGGCCGAAACGGGATTTGCCCCGCCCCCGGAGTTCCCCATGCCTGAACCGTCGCCCCCCGAAGTGCCCGCGACGTGCGCCGGTCGTGGCTGGTCTTGGCGGTCCCGATGCTATCATCCTTGGAATGTCGAGGGGCCCGGACGATTCGAGATCCAAAGTTCACGGACCTTGCGGTCGCGCCGGTCGTCACCACGTCGTCCCCACAGGCGATCGCGTCGGCAACCCTGCCGGTCGAGGCGAGCCTCGCCGGCCCGCTGCCCGTGGACGAGTACGTGACCTACGCCCTCTCCCAGAACCCCGGAGATTCAGGTTAATCGGAAACAGGTTGAGGCGGCCGCCCTGCGGGTTCCGCAAGCGGCCAGTCTGCAGGATCCGATGCTCGACGTCACGGGCTACCCGTTCTATCCCTTTGTCCCGCAGTATACCGGGGGGCGAGGGACCTACGAGGTGATGGCCTCACAGCAGGTTCCCTGGTTCGGCAAACGGCGCACGAGAGTCTGTGCAGCCGAAGCGGAAGTGGACGAAGCACGAGCGGAACTGGCCGTCGCGGAACTCGATGTCCTCGAACAGGTGAAGCGCGCCTACTACGAGCTGTAAGATGTCGACAACCTCGTCGGCAATCAACAGGCCGCCCAGGACCGGGGCCGCCATGGCCGAGATCACTTCGTGGCCAACCCAGGTGGCCCCGAGCATCGGGGCCAGCGCGATGATCGGCACACCTTCCGTCAGCAGCTTGGGCCGCAGCTGGTGCACGGCTCCTTCGATCACCGCTTGCGGAGTTCGGCGATGGAACGGATGTTCTTCAAACCGCCGTGCTTCTTCAATGCCTCGTTCAAGTACACCGGCATGATGATGCCCGTTTCGGGGCCTGTTGCCGTTCCCCGTCAGGCGGACGGGCAACGTTGGCCAGGTCGTCGTCCGTTGGCTCCTCCGCCGGTGGCGGGCCGGGGGCCTGGTCGGCGAGCGACTCCGCGGCTCCGCTGGCCGGCGATCCGCCCCGTGCGGTGGCTGATGGGCCGCCGCTGGCGCCGAAGTAGCTCGCCGCGGCGGCGGGATTGAGCCGGGTTTCGGCGTCGATCAGGAAGGCCCCGGCCGCGGCGACCCGCTCACCTTGGCGAAGCCCTTTCAACACCAGGTAGTAATCCACCAGGTGCTCGCCGTCCTGCAAAGCAACGCGCGGCCCCAGTTCCACTTCCACCCCGTCAAACAGCCCCGCCTCCCGCTCGATGTACACGATTTTCCGCGTGTCGGTGTCCACCACTGACCGCTCCGGCACCACGGGGAATGTGCCCGGCGAGTGGTCTGCCGCGGCGCTGCCCGACGTGAATCGCATAGGAGGTGACCCGGCCGCCAGGTGCGGCAGGGATGCACTCGGCACCAGGGGAGTTTTGATGGTCACCGCGGCAAACATGCCCGGCCGCAGTTGATGGCCGGGGGTGGCCAACTCGAAGCGGACGCGATTCGTGCGGGTGGCCGCGTCCAAACGCGGGGACACCAGCGCCAGCCGTCCGGAGAACACTTGGTTGGGCAGCGGCTCGACCCGTGCCTCGATCGGCTGGCCGGCCTGCAGGAACTGAATGTCCTTCTCGTACGCGACGAGCAGCGCCACCCCTAGGTAGGATCGCAGGTACCCGGACATTCTGGTTTGCTTGTGGCTGCAGGCCAAGTTACGGCCATACCGCGTCTGTGCCTCGCTCCCAGCCCTGGAAAACATCCAGGGCAATGTCCGACAAAACAACGTCGTTCACGTCTCCCGGACTGCCCTCTAGGCCGCCCACGCCGAGGTTGTCTGGCATCTGACCGGGAAGTTGATTCCGTACGCTCATGGGTCCCAGCCGTAGGTCAAATGCGGATGCTCTTGCCGACTGTAACGCCGGACTGGTCCTGGCCATCGCTTCTCCTTCACCCGCACCGGACGGGAGCGCATTGAAATGATTGATCACGATCAAGGCATCCAACGCCGTCACGGCCCAGTTGCCGTCCACGTCCAGAAAGCGGGGCGGCGACAGGGGCTCGGCGGGCAGCACCCCCGGGCCGTGGGCGTTGAGGTAGTTGATAACCACCAGCACGTCCAACGGAGTGAGTTGTTGATCGCCGTTGGCATCCAACGCTTGGGATGCGTTGCGCCACGGGTTGGCGGAACGGTAAAACGCACTGACCGTCGTCGCTTGGAAGTTGGTCACGTACAGGTTGCCGTGCGCGTCCAAGGCCAAGTCCGTCGGAGCGGTGATCCCGGTCAGTGTCTCGCTGGGCGTG
>CAIYOB010000486.1 GCA_903927685.1 uncultured Planctomycetaceae bacterium | reverse complement strand
ATAGATGCACTCGTCGGCCTTGACCATCAACTCGCTGGGGCAGTCCTCCCAGCGCTTCACTCGTTGGGTGTTCGTGCCAGCGTCGTAGTCGCCGAGTACGAGATACCCGCAATACCCGGCCTGCAACTGGAACGATCCGGCCTGCACGCCGACGACGGTTCCCGGCTGAAACTCCATCGCGACCTGGGCCAGCATGGGGTCGTCGATCGTAACGACGCGGCGGTTTTCTCCGGCCGGGATCGAGCACGGCCCATTGACTGCCGTGGCGCACGGGCTATCCCTGGTGGCCAATCTGACGCGGAGGACGGTGCGTCCGTCGTTGGGAGTGAGGTTGGTGGCCATCTCAGGGCGGTATGAGTCCACGACCTCCAGCACCGAAAATGGAGGCGCTTCGACGCTGCCGATATTTTCTGCCTCGATCCACCTCGCCTGCCTGTGCGGCGCTCTCGCGTCTTGCGGCAAAGTCATATTGAACTCCAATCGGCCTTGCCGTAAAATGACGAAACGCCGGGCAGTTGGTAGCTGCTCAGCGTCTCTCGCAATCTGCTAATAGGAGTAGCGTCATGCGTAAATTGATTGTGCCACCTGGAACGACGTTTGGCAAGCTCACTGTTGTCAAAGAACTTCCTCCGCTCATCAGAAGTGACGGCAGAAAGCGTAGGATAGTTTTGTGCGACTGCAAGTGTGGTGTACAGAAGTCGTTTTCTCTCGAACAGATTGCGTCCGGGCATACATCGTCCTGTGGGTGCTACCGGAGTTACGTAACGTCGCAACGAAACACGAGTCACGGAATGTCTAAGACAAGAGTCTATAAAATCTGGGCTGCAATGTGCGAGCGATGTAAGGACAAGCGAAAAAACAACGCTGGATATTACCATGATCGCGGCATATCTGTATGCGCTCGATGGATTGGACGCAGCGGCTTTGTGAATTTTTTGCAAGACATGGGATACCCTCCAACTTCCAAGCATGAAATTGACCGACGCAACAACGACGGAAACTATGAGCCTGGCAACTGTCATTGGGTAACACGACTTGACCAAATGGCCAATACCCGCAGAAATGTATTTCTCTCGTATCGAGGACGAACGCAGCACATCGCGGCGTGGTGTCGAGAGCTTAACCTGAAGCAGTCCGCTGTCTCGTGGCGAATTCGCAATGGGTGGACTGCTGAACGAGCCATCGAAACTCCTGTGCGTAATTACTAATCGCGTCATGTTCTGGCCTCGAAGTTCATGGAGACGCGCGTCTGTGGTACCTGCCCGCGACCAAGCCGATAAACCACCTGGGCCAGCTTGCCGTTCAGTTCCACCGGATGTAGCCCGGCGATGCTCAGATGCCGCTTCTCACGGATGGTGTCGAAGTGGTCCTTCCATGCGTCAAGGTACACCTTGGCCTCGTCGTGAAGGTCGTCGCGGTTGTCCTGCTCGGCGACCGTCTGGCAGTTCAAGTATCCCAGCGTGCGGGCTCGCCACAGGTACGGGATGTCTAACACGAACTCGCCGGTCCCGTAGTCGCGCTCGATCTCGAACGACTCGCGGATCCAGTCGCCGTCGTCGTAGTCACGCAGATGGAACCCGGTGTGCAACAGCAGGTCGGCAGGCTGGATGCAGTTTCCAATCTTGAAGATCGGATACTCGAACCGGATCAGGCGATTGGGCTTGTCGATAGTGAAGTCGCAGCAGACGAGCGGGCAATCGGCGACGTTATACGGATGGTCTCCCCACGGGTAGTACGTGCCGGTGACGTAGGCCGGCGCCGGTTCAGACGCACCGAACGTGACGCGGTGCGTGTCGAGTTCCAAGTCGCTCAGGTCGCTAATGTACACCGACTCATTGAACGGCAGGTTCTGGGGAGCGACCACTTGGTAGCAGCGGAATACTGTCTCGAAAGCCCGCATCCGATTGAACTGCTGGACTCCGGAGAACAGCGTCGGCCATTCATGCTCCCAGCCGTTGGCCGGCGTGTACGACAGTTGGTCGATCGGCTTGTACGTGTAGTCCGTGTCGAGCCCCACGGCCTGGAGTCGCATCGCGGCGCCGAACCACGTCTTGTTGCACTTGACGCGGATTTTCTTCGGGCCGCCTTCGATCGTCGCCAGGAAGTCCGGGATGATTGCTGGCCAGTCCGTGGACATCCCGTCGCCCTGGTCCGTCGTTCGGATGCTGTACTTGTCGTCCACGTCCCGGCAGACGTGTCCCGGCAGGAACTTCAGCAATTCATTGATCGCCTGGTCGGACGGCGTGTCGTTCCAGTCGATGCCGGGGTACGTTTCCGGCAGGATCGACGACAGGCCGGACTCCTCGACGGAGGCCATCGCCAGGGCAGCGATCGACTCGGCGTTCATTTCCGTGCCGCCGTCGATGCTGTTGTCCCGGTAGCGGCGGTTGTAGCGGCCGGAGATCCGGTAGCCGGGCCAGGTCGCCCGCCGGTCCCGCAGTGTGAGCACCCACTCCCGCTTGCCGTCCCGATGCTCGGTGCGCAGCGTTGACAGGTCTGGGACGCAGCCACGGAACGTGATCGGGCCGCCGTCGCTAGCGAACACCAGATCGTTCGCATCGACAACCAGATCCGAGTCGTGGGGCAGGCGAATCCGAAACGTGCCGGGTGACGTTCCACGTCGCAGCCGCGCGTCGAGGCTGATGATCGGGATGTTCTGGTAGGTGCAAACTACGTCGTATGGCATGGATCACGCGTAAGGTGAAATGTTCGGCACCCAGTACCGTGGGACGAAGTATCCGTTGGTGAAGATCGGCTGGTTCCCTGTCGGATAGGCCAGCATGTACGTCGGAACCTCGAACACGAATCGCCAACGCATTGGGTAGTAGAGCCAGGAGTACCCGAGATGCAGCGGGGCACCGATCTCGATCACGCGCTGGTCAAGATGTTCATACTGCAAGTCGATTAGCGGTGTCGGCGCGGCCCCGGCGGTGTACCATCCGTGGAAGCCGACGGCGTGGCCTTCCTGGATGATCTTGGTCCCCGTGGTTTCCCAGACGGTGTACGTGCGCGGCAGGTTGTTGATGATGTTCTGGGATCGCCAGACGCGCTGCCCGCCGATGTTGGTGAAGTTCTCCGTGTACTCGATGATCTCGTTCTCACATGCCTCGAACAGCATCTCCAGCGTGATCACGTAATCCCGCTGGATCACCATCTGCTCCATCTGGTTCGTCGGGAATTCGACGGCGCACACGCGGGGGCCGCGGATGCCGTTGGTGTCGTATGGGTTGAGGATGTGCCGGGTGGCATGCCCGTTCTCGTCGAGGATCACGAACAGCTTCTCGTTGACGCTGTATGCCTCGTTCATCGCGTCGATCTTGGCCTTGAGCGTCGCCCAGTCGCAGCCCTGGAGTTGGACGTACAGCGTGCAGCGCTT
>CAIYOB010000485.1 GCA_903927685.1 uncultured Planctomycetaceae bacterium | reverse complement strand
TCCCACGACCGTGCTGCTGGAAGACGGGCGGACGATGCTGTGCGTCTATCCCAAGGGGCATGGCCGCGGCGGGATCGTCTACAAACGCAGCATGGACGGCGGCCGGAGCTGGTCCGAGCGGCTGCCCACGCCCGCATCCTGGGCGACCAGCTTGGAAGTGCCGACCCTGCATCGCGTGGTGGACGCGGCGGGCAAGAAACGCCTGATCCTGTGGTCGGGCCTGTACCCGGCACGGCTGGCGGTCAGCGAAGACGACGGCCGGACCTGGTCGGAACTGCAACCGGCCGGCGAGTGGGGCGGGATCGTCGTGATGGGATCGGTCGAAGCCCTGGCGACGCCCGGCCATTACCTGGCCATGTTCCACGACGATGGCCGGTTCTTCAGCGCCACGGCCGAGCGGAAGCAGCCCGTGGAATTCACCCTGCTCAAGACCTTCTCGGCGGACGGCGGCCTGACGTGGTCGGTTCCCGAAGCCATCTGCCGAACCACCGAGGTTCACCTGTGCGAGCCGGGCGTCATCCGTTCGCCGGACGGCCGGCAGTTGGCGGCGCTGCTGCGGGAGAACAGCCGCCGCCGGAATTCGTACGTGATCTTCAGCGACGACGAAGGCCGCACCTGGACGCCGCCGCGCGAACTGCCCGCGGCCTTGACGGGCGATCGCCACACGGGCAAGTACGCCCCCGACGGCCGGCTGTTCATCTCGTTCCGCGACACGACATTGGACAGCCCGACCAAGGGCGACTGGGTGGCTTGGGTCGGCCGCTACGAAGACATCGCAGCGGGCCGCGAAGGCCAATATCGCGTCCACTTGCTGGACAACCACAAAGGCGCCGACTGTGCCTATCCGGGCGTCGAACGGCTGCCGGACGGCACGTTGGTCACGACGACCTACGGCCACTGGACGCCCGACGAGCCGCCGTACATCGTCAGCGTCCGTTTGCAGCTGAGCGAACTCGACCAACTGGCAGCGCAAGGCCGGCGGTAGCATAGGCCGTTGCGTCCTGCTTGATCTGCGGCTTTGGCTGCGAAATCCACGAGTTGTTTCCATTACGCGTCCGGCTGCCAAACGTCGCCTTTGAATTCTCTCGGTTTTTGAAACAGATCCTCGGCTGCCAAAAACGGTATTTCCACA
Source organism: uncultured Planctomycetaceae bacterium (assembly GCA_903927685.1). The sequence goes on along the minus strand of CAIYOB010000485.1, from coordinate 9,426 downwards.
GTCAGGCCGGCATCGAGTTGCAGGCCTGCTGGGCGATCATCGCCGGCATGTGGATCTGCCTCTGGACGGGCCGGAAGCCGACCAAGCGGACCTCGGAGACGGACTTCGCGTACGTCATCGGCTGTCCTCCACAGGCGACAGCTTCGACAGCCCGCGATACCCGCCCCTCAAGAACGTTCCCGTACGCTGCTCATCGACGACTGGCCGCAAAGCACGTGGGCCGCCCGTACACTTGTTCCCAGACAATTCCCCCACCCCGCTCGCCACTGCGGTCGATCGGCGTAATCTGGACGCCCCACCGGTAACCGGCGGCGTGGGCGACCTCGGTCGCCGACACGGCGATTCCGATGTGGGTGAACGCGGTCGAGGCCCCATCCTCGGACGTGCGCGAAAACAGGATGTCTCCGGGCAGCGGCGGAACTTGGGATCTGTTCACCGGCTGGGTGAACCGTTCCGTGAAGAACGGGAATCCCACCGGACCGTTCGGGGTTCCCACGGCCTTCCAGAAGCACCAGACCACAAAGCCGAGGCAATCGAAGTGACGTTTCATTACGCAGCATTCCCCGATCACGTCGTGACGAGCGTTGGCATAGTTCTCGGGGCGTCGCCAGAAGCGCTGACTGGGCGTGGCCAGGTGCTGAGCGTTGTGGGGGTCGCCGACCAGACCGGAGTTCTGGACGACCAAGCCGCAACGTCCGGCGCAGACGCGGCGGCCATTGAGTTCCGACGTGGCGGCAAACCGGACGTACTCCGGCACGCCCGGCACTTGGGGGCGTCGTTCTCCACTGACAATGAAGCCTACGGCGTGGGGGCGGATCACGTCGTCCACCCGAGTTCCCGAAGCGTCGTACATGTGGCCGTAGCCAACCTTGATGTAGTGCGCTCCTTGTTCGGCTTGACTGCGAGCCTCCGCAACGACACGTTCTCGCGACATGACAGTGCCCTCCGGATGCGTCCCTGGCTGCCAACCTACGCCGCGCCCGCTAGTTTTCAGCCTATCCCAGTCTCGTTTTTCGGTCAAATCGAAAGCCCTCGCCGGTGGAGCAGACCGTTGCTCGTCCAATCCCGCCCAAAGAACTCACGCAACTCTTTCCCAGTTGCCGCGATAATGGAATGGAAGGCAAGAACTGCGGGGGCAAAACGGCGGGAATCGCGTTCCGCCACCCAAATACGTCACCAGTCTTTTGCAGGGGAGGTAGTACGATGGCGCTGTTCATCAAGTTTGACGGGGTCGACGGCGAGGCGCAAGACAAGGATCACAAAGGCTGGAGCGACATCCTGTCCTTCAGTTGGGGACTGCACAAAGCCGGCGCCGGGGCCACAGGCCAGACCCGCCGCCGCGGCGTGGTCACCGTCGAGGATGTTGTCTGCACCAAGGAGTACGACAAGTCCAGTCCCAAGCTGGCCGAGTCGATCTGCTCGGGTAAGGTCTTTCCGAAGGTGGAAATCCACGACACGACGACCTATGGCGAAGGGAACCGAGCGACGTTCCTGAAGTACGAGTTGAAGAATGTCATGGTCAGCTCGCACAACGTCAGCGCCGCCGGAGGTGGCGATGCCGTGCCCACGGAGACCATGTCGCTGAATTTCGAGGAGGTGAAGCAGACCTACGTGGAATACGATGCGGCGGGCAAGAAGAAGGGCAACGTCGAGATGAACTGGAAGGTCGAGGAAGGCACGAAGTAGCAGGCGATCGGCAGGCGGCATCGTCCCCGCGGGGAGTTGGGAAAGCGAGTGCCTCATCCAAGCGAAGAACGGGGAGCTGGGGTCGAGCGCAACGAGCCCCCCAGTGGCAAAAACTGGGGGCTCGCCAGTCGTACCTCGTGGCTCGACCCCAGCCACCCAACCCCCAGTTCTTAGCTTGGACGGCGCACGCGCCTTTCGGCCGGCCTTCGGCGGGACCGGTTCTCCCCGCGGGGAAGTTCTGGAGTAAGCGACCCATGGCTCTCAAACAGGCAGCTCGACGGTTAATGTTGAGAACGCCCTTGGGTGACGACGCGCTCGTGCTGACCGCCTTTTCCGGGCGGGAGGAGATCTCGCGGCTGTTCTCGTATCAGCTGGAGATGATCTCCGACAACAACGCGGTCAAGGCGGCCGACATCGTGGGCCAGAATGTCACCTGGAGTATCCGGCTCAAGGATCAGCCGCCGCGGTACTTCAACGGTTTCGTCAGCCGTTTCCTGGCCGGCGACGAGGACCGGAGCGGTCGCCGCCAATATCGCGCGGAAGTGGTGCCCTGGCTCTGGTTCCTGACCCGCACGGCCGACTGCCGCATCTTCCAGGACCAGACGGTCGTGGAGATCATCAAGCAGATCTTCCAGGACCTCGGTTTCCACGATTATGAGACGGCCCAGATCCAAGGCGCGCATCCGCAGCGCACGTATTGCGTGCAGTACCGCGAGACCGACTTCAACTTTACGTCCCGGCTGATGGAAGAGGAGGGGATCTTCTACTTCTTCAAGCACCAGGATGGCAAGCATCTCCTGGTGCTGGCCGACCAAAAGGCGGCCTACGTCGACTGCGCTGAAAAGGAAGTCGATTACCCTACGGATTACGGCAGTCGGACCATCGAGGACTTCCTGACGTCGTGGGAACACCAATACGAATTCTGCACCGGCAAGTGGGCTCAGACCGACTATAATTTCGACCAGCATCCGGCCCGCGGCGAGCGTACGCCCAGTCAACTGCTGATGAGCCGGCAGCAGACGAAAATCTCCCTGCCGGGCGGGGACAAGTACGAAGTCTACGATTATCCCGGCGAGTACGACAAGAAGAGCGACGGCGACGCGCTGACTCGCTTGCGGATGGAGGAAGTCGAGGCCGGCTACGACGTCGTCTCGGCGGAGAGTGTCTGCAAGTCCTTCACGCCGGGCGGCAAGTTCCAAGTCCGCCAGCATCGCAGCCGCGGGGAGGAAAAGAAGTCCTACGTCATTACGGCGATCGAGCACCGCGCCCTGGAACCGCTGGCGTATGAGACCGGCGCGGCGGGCCAACGCCCGGACTGGGATTACTCGAACCGCTTCACGTGCATTCCCGATTCGGTCGTCTTTCGCCCGGCGCGGAGCACGCTTCGGCCCACGCTTCACGGCCTGCAATCCGCCGTCGTGACCGGCCCGGCTGGCGAGGAGATCTACACTGACAAGTACGGCCGCATCAAGGTCCAGTTCTTCTGGGACCGCGAGGGCAAACGCGACGACAAGACGACGTGCTGGGTCCGCGTCTGCCAGTTGCTGGCCGGAAAGAACTGGGGGGCGATGGCCATCCCACGAATCGGCCAGGAGGTCGTCGTGGCGTTCGAGGAGGGGGATCCCGACCGGCCGCTCGTCGTCGGCTCGCTGTACAACGCCGACCAGTCGCCCCCGTACGCGCTGCCCGACGAAAAGACCAAAACCTGCCTGAAGACGAACTCCACCCCCGGCGGCAACGGGTACAATGAACTGCGGATGGAGGACAAGGCTGGCAAGGAACAGATCTTTCTCCACGCCCAGCGAAACCTGGACGTCCGGGTCCGAGCTGACAGCCTCGAAGCCGTGGCGGGCGACCGGCACCTGATCGTCGGCACCGACCAGGGCGGCAAGTCCGGCGACCAATGCGAACTGGTCTACGGGGACAAGCACCAGAAGGTCCACCGGCATCACGAACAGCACATCGGCGGCGATATGAAGCTGCTGGTGGGCGGCGGCGACGGTCCGGGAAACCAGCACATCATCATCCAGACGGACAAGAAGGAATCGGTCGGCGGCAACTGCCATCTGCAGGTCGCCAAAGACCGGATGGAGAAGGTCGACCTGAACCAGTCGCTGACCGTCGGCATGAACCAGGACGAGAAAGTGGGCCTGAAGCATGCCTTGGAAGCCGGCACGGAGATTCATCTCAAGGCGGGCATGACCGCGGTCATCGAGAGCGGGGTGCAGCTGACGCTGAAGGTTGGCGGGAACTTCATCGATATCAATCCGGCCGGAATCTTCATTCAAGGAGTGATGGTCAATATCAACAGCGGCGGAGCGGCGGGGTCCGGCAGTGGGGCCTCGCCGACCAGTCCCCAGGCGCCGGACAAGGCGGCGCCGGTCGAGCCGCAGCAGGCCGATGATGCCAAGACGGGGAAGAAGTCAGCACCCGACTAGTTTGGTGCGTTTGCGGAACAGGTTGACATGCGGATCGAGTCATGCGTGTGATTCTGGAGATCATCTCGGGATCGACTGCCGGCCGGAAGGTCCGCTTGGCCGCCGACCAGGAACTGCGCGTGGGCCGCACCGACTGGGCCGACTTGGCCGTGCCGCAGGACCGCCTGATGTCGGGCGTGCACTTTGCCCTCCAGGCCGATCCGTCCGGCTGCTACCTGACCGACCTGGGCAGCAGCAACGGGACGCAGGTCAATGGCCAGCCGGTGTCCGCCCGAACGCGGCTTCGCGACGGTGACGGCATTCTGGCCGGCGAGACGCAGTTCGCCGTGCGCATCGAGCAGGACGCGCGAAGCGCCGCGGGAGACCGGGGTCTGGACTCGACGCCGCTGCCTGCCCTGACGCCCCGCGGCGCGGGCGATCGCGCGGTCGCGGTGCGGAATGTCCGCTTCAGCGTCGAGCCCTGCTCGACCGGGTTGGTGCTCTGCCGGGGCAATGCGACGCAGTTGCCTCCGCAGGATCTCGCCAGCCTGCTGGCTGGGCAATTGCCCTTGTATTGGATCGTCGACTTGCGGAAACTCGGCCTGCCCCCGCCCGCCACGAGAGACGCCCCCAGTTACCTGTTCTCGTGGCTGCCCCCGGAAGCGGCCGTGGCGGTCTCGCCGCGGATTCTGGTCGCGGCGGAAACGGACGAGTGGCCGGCTCTGGTCGCCCAGGGGTGGGGCAGCGACGCGATGGTCGGGCTGTTTTCGCGGCAGAGCCGAGCGGAATTGGTCGCGCACCTGCAAGACGCGGCCCGCGTCAAGAGCAAGAAAGGCGAGGCCAGCAGCGGCATGCTGGGCTTCTGTTGGCCCAGCGTGATGGCCATGCTGTTGGCCTATGCCCAACCGGCCTTGGTCCAGAGGTTGCTCGCGGGCATCGAAGCGGTGCTGGTCGAGTTGCCGGATCTCCCGGAGACCTGGCAGCTGTACGGCGCGAGCCGCGTCGTTTCGTGGCTGGAGAAGATCGGCTTGCAGCCGGAAGGCGACGCTGCAAAAGAAACGCAAGGCTGAATCCAGGAGCAGTGGACATGGCACCGGCGGCACGCATTGGCGACATGCACGTTTGCCCGATCCCGGCGACCCCGGCGACCCCGCCCCACGTCGGCGGGCCGATCATGATGGGCTGCCCGACGGTGATGATCGGCTTCATGCCGGCGGCACGCGTCGGCGATCTGGCCACCTGTGTCGGACCGCCGGATGCGATCGCGATGGGTTCCATGACGGTCATGATCGGCGGCATGCCGGCGGCTCGACTGGGCGACATGACGGTCCACGGCGGCGTGGTGGCGGCGGGTTTTCCCCAGGTGATGATTGGCTGAACCTTCAGGTGACAAGGAGACATAGACATGAACCGAGCGATAGTCTTGCTGGCGACGGCGGCGGTCTGGGCAAGCGGGCTCGGCCTGGCGGTGAACAACCGTGACGCTCAGGCCGGCGAGCCGACGACACGCGATCTGGTGCGCAAGTACATTCAAGAAGGAAACGGCAAGGAGTTGGGCAAGCTGATCGGCTTTACCAAGGAGGTGGCTCACGTGGTGGCGCTGGACTACAGCATCGCGGTGCTGCAGAACGGCCAGGAGATCGACGTCGACCCGCAAAACCACCAGTTCGCCATCGGCGATCAGATCCAGGTCAAGATCCAGCCGGTGACGGACGCCTCGATCTACATCTTTCACCAGGGCGCCAGCGGCGAAAAGACTTGCTTGCTGCCAAAGGAAGAACGCGGCGAGCAGGCCCCCCTGGTCAAGGGCGGCACGACGATCAAGTTGCCGGATGACGGATATTTCGAGTTCGTGGCCCCGCCGGGCAGCGAGGAGCTGATCGTGGTCGCGACCGAGAAGCCCACCGCCGACTTGGCTGCGCTGACCAACGTCGTGTTCAAGAAGCCGGACGAGCAATTGACGCCGGCGGAACAGGAGGTCAAGAAGACCATGCTCAGCACGGTCAACAAGACGCTGAACTCGATCCGCGAGCGGCAGGCGAAGAGCAACAAGTTCCGCGGCTTGCTGGACGCAGAACAGCTGCAGGAGCATTTCACCGGCAACACGCGCGGTGTCTTGGAGGAGCCGCCCCACGGCAAGACCGGCAGCACGTTCGTCGTCAGCGCGACGACCGAGACGCAGGAGTCGCCGAGCTTATGGGTCAATATCCGGTTGAAATCGATTCCGGGGACGCCGCGGCAGTAGTGCGGAACTCGTTGGTGAGCCACCGATGAACGGCAAAACGTTGAACGAACGAATCGCGAGCTTGTTCCTTGTGGGCACGCTGGCCCTGTGCCTGTCGGCGGCTGCTGGCGAGTCGGCATTTCGCGACTTGATCCGCGTCCAGGGAAAGACGGCGGAGGAGCCGTGGCTGCGGATCAACGCCGGCGGACACACGGGCACGGTTCAGGCCTTGGCCTTTACTCCCGACTCGAAACGGCTGTGTTCGGCCGGTTTGGACAAGAGCGTTTTGGTGTGGAACCTGACGGCGCTCCAGCGGGATTTGCGGCGCACGTATCTGCGCGAGCGGACCATCCGTTGGCAGGTCGCACGTTCTCTGCGGGGCAGCATCTACGCGCTGGCCGCCGCTCCCAGCGACGGCCTGCTGGCGTTCGCCGGCTACGGGGCGATGGGTTCGCTGGGCGAGATCCTGCTGGTGGAACCGCTGAGCGGCCGGCTGGTACAGGCTCTGGATTCGCACCGTCAGACCGTCTGCTCGCTCGCCTTTTCCACGGACGGCAACTGGCTGGTTTCCAGCGACGTTGCCGGGCAGGTGGTCCTGTGGAACCGCGCTGGGTGGAAGCCGACGGTGCTGAGGAAACCGGATCAGGCGACGTACGGGGCCGGGGCGGCTCGGCGGATCGCGGCCGCACCCAAGCTGCGACCGATTGCGGTTCTCGGAAATGGTGACGTCGCGATCCCCATTTACCAAGGGACGGCGGGCGGCGATTTGCGCTGGCAACTGAGCCTGCATAGTCTGAACCAACCCGAGCAGACGCGCCTGCTCGAAACGGTGCATGAAGGCCTGGTGACCGCGTTGGCCGCCAGTCCTGACGGTACGCGGCTCGCGTCGGCCGATTTGCAGGGCCGGGTGTATGTCTGGGATCTGACCGGCGACGCAGGTCGCAAGCCCCTCGTCCTCGACGCCGCGCCGTGCGCGATTTCCATGTGCTTCAGTCCGGACGGGAAGACGTTGGTGGCCGGCACGGCGGTGGCCAAGGAGACGCAGGTGAGTCAGGTGCTGGTCTGGGACGCTGGCACGGGCCGACCGCTGGGCAGCCGGACACGGCCCGACCATGTGACCGCCTGTGCCGTCAGTCCGGATGGAACACGGCTGGCGTATTCCGGCGGCCGCGATCACGAGATCACGCTCAGCGGGCTGACCGCGGCGGAGCCGGCGGCGTCCTTGCGCGGGACCGGGCGAAGGGTCTGGAAGGTGGCGTTTGCCCGGCAAGACCCGCTGTATCGAATCGCCTGGGGTACCGAGCCGCGCGAACGCGGGTTCAACGACTATGCGGATCTGGATTCCCAGTTCGATCCGGCGAAACTGGAGCTGGGGGACGGACAGCTGCAACCCGACCAGTGGCTGGCACCGGACTGGACGGCAGGCACATGGACGGTCCGGCGGGAGGCCAACGGCGCCCTGCAATTGCGGGAAGACGGTCAACTGCGGGGCCGCATCGAGCTGGATCCCGCGCTGGAAGGACGGCCTCGCTGTTACTGCTGGATTCCCGGCGCCCCAGGCGAACCGCGCGCCCTGGCTGTGGGCACGGACGTGCAGAACAGCCTCTACGTCTTTGGCTTGGCGCAACGGGGGCGTTGTCCGATTTGGCGGCAGTTTCGCGGCCACCAGGATTTCGTCACCTCGGTGGGCGTGTCGCGGGATGCGCGGTTCCTGGTGTCCGGCTCGGCCGACGGCACGATCATCGTCTGGAGCCTGGACGGCTTGGCGGAAACGCCGGAAGCGGTGAACCGCTGGGGAGCTGAATTCGCGGTTCAGGAGAACACCCTTCGCACCGCCTCACTGCAACCGGCCGGGCCGCTATTCCGCCGCGGTTTGCGGCCCGGCGACCTCATCACCGAGATCCGCTGGCCCGGCGAAGGGCAATCGCAGACCGAGCATCGCCCGGCCGAGATGCTGGCTCGTCTGCAGGAGCTGCCCTGGATGTCGCAGGTGGTGTTCCGCTGCAGCCGGAACGGCCAGTCTCGGCCGGCCTTTCAACTGGTCCCGGCCTGGCAGCCGCTGGCGACCTTGTTTGTGGACGCGAACCGCGAATGGGCCTTCTGGACGCCGGAGGGTTATTACGACGCCTCGATCAACGGCCACACCTTGTTCGGCTGGCAGGTGAATCGCGGCTTGCATGAGTTGCCGGATTTCTACCGGGCGGACCAGTACGCCAAGACGCTGGAGCGGCCCGAGGTGCTGCAGCGGCTGCTGCCGGCGGGAAGCTTGGACGAGGCCCTGCGGCAAGCGGACGTCCGGCCCAAAGTCGAGACGCAGGACGTCCTGCCTGAACACATCGCCGCGACGCCGGTGATTGAAATCGTCTCGCCGCGGGCCGGCGAATTGGTCCGCGCGGGATCGGCGACGGTCATGGCGCGGATTGGCGTGCCGGCTCCGGGCGGGCTGGTCCGAACCAGGCTGTATGCCAACGGGGTCGTGGCGACGCAGCAGCGGTTGATCCGCGAACGAGCCGTCCCCGGCGGCACGGAACTGGAATACGAATGGACCGTGCCCCTGCCCAGTGATCCGCAGAACCTGATCCAGCTGGTCGCACTGAGCGATGCGCCCACGGCGGCCCTGGACCAGGTCCTGATCGAACGCCCCGATCCGCCGGCGGCCGAACGGACGCCCCGGTTGTCGATCATCGCCGTGGGCGTCAATCGCTACGTCGACCCCGCGATCACGACGCTCGACTATTCGCGGGCCGACGCCGAAGCGGTCCTGCAGGCGTTTCGCGACCGCGCCCGCGGCTTGTACACGGTGCGCCAATCCCAGCTGCTGGCCAACGAACAAGTCACGCGCGCCGCGTGGCGGGAATCGCTCGGAACGCTGGCGGCCGAGTTGTCGGGGCAGGTCTCGCCGGACGACCTGATCATCCTGTTCCTGGCCGGCCACGGCGTGGTGGACCCGAAGACGGATCGCTACTATTTTGTGGGCCACGATCTGCGGGTCCAGGATTACCTGGAGGGCAAGTTCTCAGCCTGCATTTCCTGGGAGGATTTCCGCGTGCTCAGCGACATCCCCTGCCGCAAGCTGGTCGTGCTGGACACGTGCCACAG
>CAIYOB010000484.1 GCA_903927685.1 uncultured Planctomycetaceae bacterium | reverse complement strand
GCAGCGAGCCCCCAGAGGCAAGAACTGGGGGCTCGCCACTCGTACCTCGTGGCTCGACCCCAGCCACCCAACCCCAATTCTTGGGTTGGACAAAGCACTAGACGAAAGCCCTTGCCCCGGGCGTCGCGCGGGGTTACGGGCCCGGGACCTGCTTCGCGGCGGCGGCGACCTCCTCCGGTTCCAACGGCCGGTGATACAGACGCACGCCCGTCAGGCGGCCGTTGACCTGAAAATCCGGCCCCGGCTGGCCGCTGTACTGGCCGATATGCAACTCGCCGGTCCACGGGGTCGGGTTGATGCTGGCGGGACGTTCCGCCACGGCTTGGCCATCCTGGTACAGCTTCAGTGACTGGCCGTCATACACGGCCGCCAGGTGCATCCAACGTCCCTCGACCGGCAGGCCGCCGTCGCAGTCCACGCCGCCGACATGCCAGCGCCAAGTGCCTCCCAAACGCTGCAAGAACCAGCCGGCCTGATTCCAGTGCCCGCAGCTGACCAGCACCGGGATCCGCCCCGGCTGGTCAAACCAGACCCAGCACATCAGCGATAGCGGCTGGCAGAGATCAAACGACTCCTGATGCGGAAACGTGGCGTGGCCGCCCGTCCGCACGTCCAGGACGCCGGCCGCGCCGGCGGCGGAACCATGCAGTTTGCCCTCCAGGCGTTGGCCGCCCAGTAAGCTTGCGGCGGCGCGGCTGTCGAACTCCGCAGCGAATACCGGCTCGGTCACCACGGTCGCGATCGCTTCCGCCGACGGTGTCGCCGGGCCCTCGACGCCCCGCTGGCTGATGGCACGCACCACATACCGATACGGCTTGCCCGATTCGACACCCGCATCGGCAAACCGAGTCTGCCGGATCGGCGCGGCCGTCAGCAGTTGAAACTCGGACGCTCCCGGCAGGCAGCGGTAGACATTGTAGCCCAGCACCGCAACGGCAGGCGGGCGCCACGCCAGGCGGATCGCGTACGAACCGGACGCCGCAGTCAAGGTCTCTGGGGCCGGCGGAGGCGGCGGCTCCGGGACCGTCAGCGAGATGTACGCAGGCTGGCTGCGCTGATTCTCCCAGGCGAGCACCAGGGCGTAGTGCTGCGGCCCGACCGGCGCTTGACGGTCCGCGTACTGAGCCAGCGGCGTCCGCACCAGGAGAGTACTGGCCTCGGGAACGAACCCGGGCGTGCTGGACCGATGCACTTCGGCGTCGAGCCCGATTGTGCGGGCGGAGCGCTCCCACGCCAGCTGCACGATGCCCTCCGCATCCACGGCGGCCGCCAACTCGGGCGCCACGGCTGGCACCGGCGGCGGTAGGAACTGCCGGCACGCGCCAGGCACGACCTCCGCGCCCGGCATGTCGACGCGCGGGTTGGCCAACGCGGCCTCGCGGGCGTCGCGAATGATTGCCAACATCGTTTGATAGACCGGATCGGCTGTCGAGGCCACGCTGACCACCGGCTGGCCGCTGGGATCGTAAGGCACCAGCGGACGCTTAGGAAACGCTTCGGGCGGCTGCACCGCATGCGCATAGCCGTTCCACAGCAAATGGAGCCGCTGCCGATTCGGGTCGACCTGGCGATCGCGGCACAGGCTCAAGCCGTATCCCGGTCCGTCCTTGGCCAGGGGAGCGCGGAGGATCCGGCTGAGTTCGGGATCGCGGAGGTTGATCCAGTCGTTTTCGAAGTACAGGATCTTCTGACCGTCGCCGTGACAGCGCAAGCAGCCGGCCGCCTGCATTTGCCCGGTCAAGGCGGCTTTGACGTTGTTCCATTCGCGGATCGCACAGCCGGCCTGGGTCGCGTCCCAGGTGCCGTGATACAGCCCGTTGGTATCGATCCAGGCCAGCAGCAGGTCGCGTTCCGGACGGCTCAGGTCTGGGATCTTGCCGCCGTGGCCCTCGACCAACAGCTTGGCCAGCGGCGCAGCCCCCGAGCCGTGCCCGCGGGGCGGGAAGATCTGGCAGGACCAGGGGGCTGTGCCGTTCATACAGTCGATGCCGGCGATCCAATAGGCGGTCAACTGGGTTTCAACGCGGTTGGCCAGGTTCTCGTAGCTGATATTGAAATGCTCGGTCCAGCCGCCCGACAGGTCCATGCCCGCGGCGATATCCTGCTGGCCGCCGTGGCAGCTGACGCAGTGCCGGTCCAGGATCGGTTGGACCATACTCGGATAGTCCACGTAGCCGGTGCCCCAGGATTCGCTCTGCAGTTGCCGAGGCGTCCGGGCGAGCAGGTTTGGAAAACCGCTGGCCGACGCGGTTGTACTGTACTTGTGTTCGTGGCAACCGACGCACGAGCGCGTGGTGCCCGGAGCCGCTTGCACAAAGCTCCGCATGATCTGGATGGTCCGGCCTTCGGCATCGAGTGCCTGAAAGAACACGCCGCGGCCCGAGGGGACCTCGAAATATGCCGAGCCGTCCTCTTCGACGGGCACGAGCCCCAGGAAATTCTTCACATTGAAGGCCAGTGCCGCGCTGACCAGCGAGACTTGGTTGTAGGGACTGCCGCCCATCAGCGTGGGACTGACCCGCGACGTCTCCTCGATCACGCGCAGGTACTTCACCTCGCCCCGCTGGACGCCCGTCAGGCCCTTGTAGATATCCTGGACGAAGAAGCGGCCTGTGGTCGCGTGGCGGTCGGTCAGGTCCGACAGCACGCGCGGGCGCGGGCGCGGCTTGATCAGCATCGGCGAGTGCAGGCAGATGTTCGGATCCGACAGCAGTTCGATCCGCCGGCCCGCCGTATCGATCATCTCCAACACGTTCCGCGTCCGTCCCGGCGGCCGGCCGCTGAACAGGAACACATCCGGGGTGACCGGCCACGGCTCGCAGGAATCGCCTCGATCGTAGGTCGGGTCCTCCGGATGCTCCAGGTTCTTGGCGGCGGACGGAGCGTTCTTGCCCAGCCGCGGATCGATCAGGGCGATCGAGCCGCGGGGCGTCGAATTGTGTTTGGCAAAGGTGGCGACGATCAAGTGCGAGTCCGGCACGGGCCGGGCATCCAGCACCGCTTCGGGGAACACCATGTTATTGGCGTACACCGCCGTCTCCTGCGTGCCGTCGGGGTTCACCGACCACAACGACTGGATCGTCAGCGCGTTCTTGTCCACGTATTCCCAGCGGCCGAACAGGATCCGGCCGTCGGGCGAAATGCTGGGATCGAACTCGTTGACGTGGTTGACCGAAATACTGTGAATGTCCGAACCGTCGGCGTTCATCACGTGCAGGATGCCGACGCCCGAGTTGGCGCAGGGAACCAGGCCGCTGGGACGCGTCGACAGGAACACGATCCGATCGTCGGGCAGGTAGGCCGGGGCCACGTCATGCTGGCCGCCATGACTGCCCTTGTAGATCTCGCACGCGCACGAGGGATCCGTGATCCGCCGCAGTCCGCGCCCGTCGACGCCGATTTCGTAGATGCTGGTGCTGCCCGTCGGCTCGCCCTTGAAACAGAACAACAGCCTCGTGGCATCCCATGACAATTCGGGATGGGTATAGACACCCAGCCCCAGCGTTTCGGGCGTGTCGGGATCGATGATCGGCCGGATCTTCCACTGATCCTTGGGCGCCGCAGGATTCTCCAGCACGTAAATGCCGCCGCCTCCCGGCGGCCACTTGTAGAACGTGTCGTAGATATGAATGCCCGTGTACGAATGCCGTTTGACGAACAGCAGCGGGGCGTCCAACAGCGGGAGCATTTCCTGCTCGGCGTTGGCCGGCGGCGGCTCGCCTGTGGCCGGGTGGACGGCCGCGAAACCAAGAACCAGGGAAACCAACATCGTCACGGCGGTGTTGCGCATAACGTGAACCTCGGACTGGCGGGCGAGTTTGGAAATGGTCGGAGGGGCGGTTCGGTCTGCCCCTTATTGTGATAACCGGTTCGGCAGGGGCGGTCAACGTGGATTCCCCGGCAAAACAGCGGCAATTTCTGCGACCAGTCCCGGCGGGACATCGTGCGATTGGCCGACCGTCAACTGGTGGAGCGAGTCCGCAGGGCGATCTGCTCCGCCGTGGCAATGCCCCTCTGCCAAGAAACGCCGAAGGCTCGCAACTGTCAGGAGTGCATTCACGCAACGATGGTTCGTGAGGCCACGACCTCAACCACCGGCACCCGCTGAGCACGGCGAGCCTTCGTTAGGCCAGCACCCGCCGGCACTTCCCGCTTTCCTCGGAAATGTGGCTGCCTGATGCTGACGAACTCTATCTTTAGTCTCCAGACTTCCGTAAACTCGTCAATGCACAAGACGGGTGGCTGGTCGAGTCGGCCCCCGGGCCGGCACTCGGCCGCCGCGATTGGGTCGCCGCCAGCGTCTTGCGCCATCGGCACCAAACGGGATCTGGGCCGTTGGGTGCCAGGACCAGAACCAACGCCCTTGGAGAAACAACCATGTCTCGCTTCGTCTTGGCCTGCTTCCTGACCGCGGCCCTTGTCGTCGCTCCTGCCCCGGCAGCCGAATCCGCTCCGGCCGCTCCCGCCGCCGAGCTGAAAGTCCACCCCATCGGTCATGTCCGGAAGGCGGACGGCCGGATGTTGATCGTGCTGGACAAGAAGTACCAGGACGGCCTGCTCGGACTGGACCAGTGGTCGCATGTGCAGGTCCTCTGGTGGTTCGACCAGAACGATTCGACTCAGAAGCGGGCGATCCTCCAGGTGCATCCGCGGGGGAATTCGCAGAATCCGCTGACCGGCGTGTTCGCTTGCCGGGCGCCGGTGCGTCCGAACTTGATTGGGCTGAGTCTGTGCAAGGTGGTCAGCGTCCAGGAGAACGTGCTGGAGATCGAGAGCATCGACGCGTTCGAGGGCACGCCGGTGTTGGATCTCAAGCCCTTTGCGCCGGGCCTGGATTCGACATCCGGCGTCAAGGTGCCGACCTGGGCGGGCCCGCGGCCATGAGTTGCCGCGGCCCAGCACTACCGCTTCAGGCGTGCGTCGCTTCGCCGTCCGCCGGTTGAGTCCAGCCCTGGCTGCGCGTCCGGCGCCAGAGCCAGACGCCCAGGGTCAGCGGAACCAATGCCTGGAGCACGTGTCCGTCGGGCGGCACACCCAGGCCGACGATCAGGCTGCTTTGCCCGGGAATGTCCGACAGCGTCACCTGGCAGATCGCCAAGCCAGTCAACACCGACAGCACGAGGCACGAAACGAGAATCCAGCCGCGACTGATGCCCGTCCATCGCGCCACGCGATAGTAGAGGGCTGTCAGCAGTGCCGCGGGCAGCACGATCGTCGTCGCGGAGAGAATGTAGGGCAGATAGGCCGCGGCGGTAGCTCCAAAGTGATGACCGTCCTCGTCGATGAACCCTAAACCGCGGGCTGCCGCTGCCAACAGGAACAACCCCGCGACGCCTCCAGCCACCAGCGACAGGAGCGGCGAAATCGCGAACACCAGGAACGCGGCCACAGGGTGCCGTCCGATCCTACTGCGGTGCCGGTACGCCAGGACGGCGGCCTCCGCCACCTGCTGGGGTTCGCCCAAACGGGCACACGGATCTGCGATTTGGCTCATGGTCTCCTCCTTGAGATCGTGAAAATGGTCGGTCAGTTCTTCCAGGAAACGATGGACGTACTGCGGCGGCAGGTCCTGCGACACGAGCCGAGTCCGCAAGTCACGGAACCAACGCTGGCTGTCCATGTTCGCCTCCCTGCAACGCTTGATTGACTGCCTGCACGATCTGCCGCCACAGTTCGACGCTCTGCGCCAGCCGCTGCGATCCCTTGCGAGTCAGGTGATAGACGACACGGCTGCGTCCGCCCACCGTCTGCCGCTGACTGCCGAGCACCCCCTCGGCCTCCAGGCGGTGCAGGATCGGATAGATGCAGCCTTCGCCGAACTCCAAGCCGCCGCCGGTCCCCCGGCGGATGGCCTGCACCAATTCGTAGCCGTACATGGGCTTGGCTGACAGCATCTGCAACAACAGCAGTTCGGGCACGCCGTTGAGAAAGTCCGGGTTGGTCCGTTTCTGAATCATGGGTGGCTTATACCTCAAACCTCTAGGCATGACAAGACTAGAATCGGCACGCCGGTTGGGGCGGCATGAGTGCGGCTGACGAGTTTCGCCCACACGGGGCCGCAGGTGGGACGGATTGACAATCCGTCCTACGCCGATTTTCGACTTCGCCCACACGGGCCGACTTCGTCGCGTCTCCCGCCACTTCTCGGTCTTTGTTGCTCGAATTGTCTCGATCTCCTAAGATGAAAGCTTGGAGGTCTGGTCAGTTTGCGGATCGTCTCGTGGTTCTCGATGCAGGCTCCTGTCGGCACCTCTTTTTGGTCCCGCGGAGTACGACCAGGACCGCCCGGCCAGGTTGGCGTTTCGCTTAGGAGACTCAGCATGCGTTCCGCAAGAGCGTGTTCCCGGCGTGTGGGGGTGAGGCGGCACAAGCGAGATGGCTTTGCGGCCGGCAGACCGCGACCTTCCAGGCGAAACCTGCAGGTCGAATGCCTCGAGCCGCGCCGGATGCTGGCCGGCATCCAGGCGTTTCACCGCTCGGGCCAGTCCTTTATCACCTGGCAAGAAGAGACCGCCGTGTCCGGCGAGACCTACCACGTCTACCGGCACACCGAGCCCATCACCGCGGCCAATCTGGATGCGGCGACGCGGTTGACGCAACGCTGGGGGCCGCTGGCCGAAGGTTCCTCCGCGTACCAGAGCGCGCGCGAGTGGCCCAGTCCCTGGGATCCCCAGCCGATCCAGCGAAACTTCATCATCCAGGACGGCGGGCCTCAGTTGGCCGATACGACCGGCCTGTTCGTGTGGACGACGCACGAGAGCGGCTCGTTTTACTACGCCGTGACGACGGTCCGCGGGGGCGTCGAGGACCGGACCCTCGTCGCGGGCCAGGACGCGACCGCGACGGCCTTGGTCGAGTCCGTCGCGGCTCCGGCCCCGGTCCGCGTCCACTCCACGGCGTCGGGGCGCGGCGCCGTGTTCACCCAGTTCATGGACTATGCCGCCTGGAATCCGACCTTCGACGGCTACGCCTACAACTATTCGATCGCCTTGCCGCCCGGCTACGACGGTTCGCAGGCCGTCCCGCTGATGATCTACATGCAGGGCTGGGGCGGGCGGTACGCAGTGCACGACGGCTCGCCCTACGATTTCAACTCGATCTGGGTCGAAGTGGACGACCCGCGGCAGACGTGGCATTACGGGTTCAATGCGGACATCGACTACCGCACGGCCGAGTTGCCCCCAACCACCGGCACGATTGTGAACTTTACGGAACTCCGCATCCTGCAGGCGATCGACGAGGTGTCCCGGCTGTACAACGTGGACGCAAACCGGATCCACGGACATGGCGCCAGCATGGGCGGCTCGGGCATGCTGTCGCTGGGGCTCCGCTATCCCGACGTGTTCGCCACCGTGTACGCGGGCCTGCCGATGACCGACTATGCCGCGGCCGACGGCAGCAGCAGCTCGACGGATTGGCGCTCCGACTTGGAGCCGAAGTGGGGCACGATTGCGGCCAATCTGCCGATCGAGAACCGGGGGCCGCACGCCCAGCATCTGGCGGAGTACAACGGCACGGGCGTCTGGGACTGGATGGACCATCAGTCCCAAGTGGTGCAGCGTCGCGGCGACGAGTCGGCGTACTTGTGCCTGGCCCACACGATGCAGGACGACGTGATCGACTGGGAGTCCCAAGGCCAACCGGTCGCGGCCGCGTTCTTTGCCGCCGACCTGGGCTTCCAACTGGCGGACGTCCCCGGCGGACACAGCTGGCCGGGCTTCGCCGGTTCCAACCCGGTCATGATCGGCGGCGATGCGGGAGGCGACTGGGGGCAATTCCAGTTTCGCCGCGATCTCAGCTTTCCGGCGGTCTCGCAAGCTTCGCACGCCCCGCCCATCCCGCCGCCGACCAGCAGCACGGCCAGTTACTACTACAACCTGGATATCGAATGGTCCGTGCCGTGGCACGATTTCGGCCCGGCGATCACCGACGAATTGCTGGAGTACGGCATCACGTTGCGTTCGACCTCCGGCGATCAAACGGCGGATCTCACGCCGCGTCGTCTGCAGCAGTTCGTGGTCACCCCTGGGGCGCGCTACGAGTGGACCAACACGAACGTGGCCACCTCGGTTGTCCTGCAGACCGGAATCGCCACCGCCGACGCGCAGGGGCTGTTGACCATTCCCGGCATGCAGATCCTGGAGGCGGGCAACCGCCTGGCGATCCGTCCGCAGCCGGGCGCGACCCTGTACGTCAGCCCGAGCGGCAATGACGCCGCGGCGGGGACGGTCACCGAGCCGTTGGCGACCGTCCAGCATGCGCTGAACCTGGCCGAACCGGGGACGACGATCCTGGTCCGCGGGGGCGTGTACCGGGAATGGATCGAGTTCCCCCGCTCGGGAACCGCCGACGCCCCAATCACGCTTGCCGGTTATCCCGGCGAGACGGCGATCCTGGAAGGCACCGGGTTGGAATGGCGGTACGGCGTCGGCCTGGGCCCGCACGACCACTTGCGTCTGGAGAACCTGACCATCCGGGACTATATCCGCGACGGGCTGCGCGGCTATGCCATCGGAGGCTCCGGCGGCAATGACGACATCGTCCTGCGGGATCTCGAATTCAGCCTGGTGGGCGAAGGGATCAAACTGCAGGCGTCCGATTCGGCGACCAGTCACGGGATCCTGATCGAAAACGTCACGGGGCACGATTACGAATCCGGCGGAATCGACGTCGGGCCCGTCGGTTCGATCGACGGGCTGACGATTCGCCAAGTCACCCTGTCCGGCCCGACCGGCGGCAATGACACGGCAATGGACGGGATTGCCGTCGAGGACGGCCAGCACGTGACGCTCGAACAGGTCGTGGTAACCGGGCATCATGGCGACGGCGTGGACCTCAAGGCCGACCACGTCGTCCTGCGGCGGGTCTCGGTGACCGGCACGGGGCGGGACGGCATCAAGCTCTGGGGCACGGACGTGCTGGTCGAGAACTCGCTGGCCATGAACACCGGCTTGACCGCGCTGGCGATCACGGAAAACGCCCAAGTCACGGCGCGGAACAACTTGTTCGGCAACGGCGTCACCGGCGGCTATGGATATACGATCGCGGTCGGCGACGAAGCGGGGCCTTCGGGAGTCAGTTTCACGGCCGAGAACAACGTATTCATGTGCGACAACGGCAACGGCGGGGCGCTGATGCTGCTGGGCGAAGGCACCGTGTTTCGCGGCGACTACAACCTGTACTACGCTCCGGACCGCCCAGCCACCGTCGTGCGATACGCGGGGGTCCGCGAGTTCTCGGCTCAGGACATGACGGACGGCGATTGGGCCGCCGCGGCCGGAGCCGACGCGCACGCCCTGTACGGCGATCCGCTGCTGGTGGATCCGCTGGACGGCGATTTCCATCTGCAGTCGGCCAGTCCCGCGGTCGACTATGCGCCCGCCGGGCCGGCCGTGGATCGCGACGGCGCTTCACGCCCCTTTGGCCTGGCTTTCGACGTCGGTCCCTATGAATGGCAAGGCGGAACGACCTACTATGTGGCGGTCACCGGCAACGACGCGTCCGCCGGGACGGCCGCCGCGCCTTGGCGGACGCTGCAGCATGCGGCCGATCGCGTGGCGCCCGGCGACACGGTGGTAATCCAGCCGGGAACCTATGCCGGCGGTATTACGCATGACACGCCCGGCGCTGCCGGCCGCCCAATCACGTACCGCGCCGCGGTTGCCGGCCAGGCGGTCATCGACGGTTCCGGCGGCGAGCGGGACGCCTTGTTCATCAGCGAGTCGCCGTGGGTCATCGTGGACGGCCTGCGGGTCCAGAATGCCGACCGCGCGGCGATTCGCGTCAGCCTGTCCAATCACGTGACGATTCGCAACTCGGTGGCGGCGGACAACGGCACCTGGGGGATCTTCACGGACTACTCGGACGACCTGGTGCTGGAGAACAACGAGTGCTACGGCTCGCAGGCCGAGCACGGGATCTACGTGTCGAACTCCGGAGACCGGCCGGTCATTCGGAACAACCGCGTCCACGACAATGGGGCCAGCGGGATTCAGATCAACGCCGATCCAGCCATGCTGTGGCCGGAACTGGGGACCACGGGCGACGGCATCACGGACGACGCACTGGTGGAAAACAACGTGGTCTGGAACAACGGCCGACTGGGCGGCGCCGCGATCAACCTGGCGTCGGTCCGCCACTCGCTGTTCCGCAACAATCTGTTGTACGACAACCTGGCGGGCGGGTTAGCCGGGTGGGACGACGGCAACGGGGACGCTTGGGGCACGCGGGACAACACGTTCGTGCACAATACGGTGGTCTTCGAGTCCGGGGAGGGCCGCACGGCGCTGAACCTGCAGAACGGCTCGACCGGCAACACGGTCCGCAACAACATCCTGGCGGGCGGGCGCAGCGTGGCGATCCGCTTCGATGCGTCCAGTCTGGTCGGCCTGGTCAGCGACTACAACCTGCTGGTTTCCCTCGATACTCCGGCCGGCGTGGCGGTGAACGAAGACACGGGCCAAGTCCACAGCTTGGATGCATGGCGCACGTTGACGGCGGACGACTCGCATTCGGTCAGCGCCGAGCCGGCTTTTGCGGACCGCAACGGGGACGACTACCGCTTGTCCGCCGCCAGTCCGGCTCGCAACGCCGGCGATCCCGCCTTGATCGTCTCGCCGGACCTCGCCGGACGCGTGCGGCCCCAGGAGGCGGCGCCGGACATGGGCGCGTTGGAGTATGCCGCGCCGGGGCCCAGCATCGAGTTTCCCAACACGTCCATCGGGATTCATGTGTTTTCGGATCAAGTCCCGGACGGGCTGTCGGACGCGATGCTGCAGTTTATCGCCGGCCACTACGACGGGGCGCAGAAGATGCGGACGGTCTTTACCGATGCCGTTCGTGCGTACAACGAGAACTTCGTCATGCTGCACTATCGGCTGGCCGTCGGACATGGGCAGCACAACCTGTTGATCGACGACGACTGGGCCAGCGACTGGAGCGATGTCAATCCGCACGAGGACTGGTTCCTGCACGCCGCCGATGACCCCGACACCAGATTGCGGCAGGTCGCTTGGCAGTGGGACCTGATGGACATCGACAACGAAGCGTGGCGCGCGTATTGGCTGCGGTCGACGATTGACCAGATGCGGAGCGTTAAGGCCCAAGGCGTGTTTGCCGACAGCTGGGACGTCGCGGCCTACAACGCCGACGTGCTTGCCCCTTGGGACGCCCGTTTCGCGGGCACGGCCCCGCGGGACAACGGCTGGACGGACTCGCTGGGCGAGTTGGCCCAAGCGATGGTGGCCGGCATGTCCCCCGAGCCCGAGGACTTTCTATACCTGCCCAATCTGGGCGCGTTGGTGACCAGTTGGGACGACACCGACTACAGCCTGGCCGACGGCGGCATGGTCGAGGGCTTTGGCGAGTGGGGGGCGGAGTTGCAGGGCGAGGCGTCGGACTGGAATCTGCAGTTGAACCGGGTTCTGGACTTGGCTGCGCAGGACAAGGTCTTGATCCTGCAGGGGACGTTGCGGGACGCCCCAGACACGCCGGCCGGCCTGCAGCATCGCTTGTTCATCCTGGGCTCGTACCTCCTGGCCAAGGAGGATTACACCTACGTCAACATCCTGCCCCCCGACGGGGACTTGGGGGCTTACTACTACCCCGAATACGAAGTCGACCTGGGGGCCGCGACGACCGCGTGGCCGGCGGACGTCGAGGATCTGTTGTGGAACGGCGTTTATCGCCGGGACTTTGAACACGGCCTGGTGTTGGTCAACGCCGGCGATTCTCCGCGGGCGGTCGACCTGGGGGGAAGCTTCGAAATGCTGGTGCCCAGTGGCGGCGGGGCGGTCAGCGACGAGCAGATCGGCGCCGACGGCAGTTATCAAGGCGGGAGCATGGAGTGGGTCGCGGTCACCGGCGTGACGCTGCCGGTCTCGTCCGCCGCCATCCTGCGGCCGGCGGGAACGTTCACGCTGGCCGGGGACATCTTCTTTTTGCACCAGTCGACCGGCCAGGGTATCATGGAGGACCACGCTGGCCATCCCGGGCTGGTCAGCCAGTTGCAGGCACTCGGGCATGGCTTTAGCGACTACGATCTGTGGAGTTGGCCTCCCGGCGGCTCGGTGCCTACCGAGATCGCGTCGCTGTTTGCCGACAGCAACCACGACGGTCAGTACGGCGACTCGTTCCAGACGGTGGCAGCCCTGAGCGGCGCCCGCGACGCGGACGTTTTGATGCTCAAGAGCTGTTTCTACACGCTGGAGGAACTGGCGGATCCGGCGAACCTGGCTCGCTGGCAACAGGCGTTCATCGATCACGTCGCTCCGTATGCCAACCAGCATCCGAGCCAGACGCTGGTCGTGCTGCCGGCGGTGCCGCTGCGGGCCGAGGCCGGTTTGTCCGCGGCGGCCGCGGGCCGGGCTCGCGACTGGGCCCAGTGGCTGGCGGGCGACTTCATCACGCAGTACACGACCCAGGGCAATGTGGCCTCGTTTGATCTGTTCGATTTCTGGGCGGACGCCGAATCGCATTCGACCAACGCGAACGCCCTGCAGCGGCAGTACGTCCGGAGCGACGGCGACAACCATCCCAATGACGCCGCCTATTCCGCCGCGGCGGACGCGTTGACCGAGTTTCTGGTTCCCTTAGTTCCCGGTGTCGTCCGGACCGCCAGCGGCTTCGTGGCCACGTTCAACGCGCCTGTGGACGTCAGCGCCTTGAACCTGTTCGACGGGGCGGAACAGACGCTGGGAGCGGCCGACGTGATCGTGGTGGGCGCGACTCGCGGCCCGGTCCGCGGGTCGCTGGTGGCCAGCGCCGACCGGCGGCAGATCACCTTTGTCAAGTCCGGCGGGCTGCTGGAACCGGATGCATACACCGTCACCCTGTTCAGCGGCCCGACGCGTTTCCGCGACGCGGCCGGACGGCTGCTGGATGGCGACTCCGACGGCGTGGCGGGCGACAACTTCCGGACCACGTTGACCGTCGCGCAGCGGTCCGCCGGGACGGTGACGGTCAGCCTGCCGGATTTTGCTCGCGGGGCGGGCCAGCCGGTGAACATTCCCAGCCTGGCCGCGGGGCTGCCGATCCGGCTGGACGCTGCGCCGGGAGTCACTTCGCTGAGCCTGGATCTGCTGTACGATCCGAGCTTGCTGAGCATCACCGCGGCGGCGTTGGCACAGGGAGTGCCGGGCGATTGGGCGGTCACCCTGAACACCGGCACGACCGGCGTCGCACGGATCACCGCCGCCGGAACGACCGCGCTGGCGGGAACCGACCTGGACGTCGTGCGGCTGACGGTTCGCGTACCGAACGACGCGTCGTACGGGGCGTCGCAGACGCTCCGGCTGGAGAACGTATTGGTCAACGGCGGGACGCGTGGGGCGCTGGGCGACGTGGCGGTGCACAAAGCGGCCTACCTGGGCGATACGGACGGCAGCGGGCTCCACGCTGCCGCCGACGCTTTTCTGGTCGTGCAAACAGCGTTGGAACTGGCCAACGGTTTTGCGTCGCATGCCTGGACCGATCCGCGGATCGT
>CAIYOB010000483.1 GCA_903927685.1 uncultured Planctomycetaceae bacterium | reverse complement strand
TTGCCGCGGATCGCCTGGTGCCACGTGCTGGTTCGCGGCGTCGCCGCCGGGTGGCTGCTGGTGCTGACGATTCGTGGGGAGAGCGAATTCGATCCTGCCGTGGAAGGGCTGTTGCTGCTGTCGTTGGTGGGTTATGCGAGCCTGTTGCGCGCCTTTCGCCCGTTCATCACCGAAGTCGTCCTGCTGGAGCGGAACCCGCTGGTCTCCCGCGACAAACGCGTCAAGAGCGTGGGAGGGCGCAGCAGCGAATTGCACCGAACCCGGGTTGGCGAGTGGATTTCCCGCTGGATGTCCGCGTGCGTCCTGGGCGCCCTACTGGTCCTGTCGACCTACGGCACCGTGTGCTTTGTGTTGGGAGTCGTCCTGCAGGATTGGAGCCAGGGCCCGCTGCTGGTCCAAGTCCTGCTGCCGCTGGCCATGTGGACCGTCGCGTGCTACTTGACCGTCTTCCGGTTCCTGACTTATCTGGACGCCCGGATCCGCCAGGAGGGTTGGGAGGTCGAACTTCAACTACGGGCGGAAGCGGGGCGGATGGCGAAGAGCCAAGGGTAGCCAATTCTTCCAGAATGTGCTTGACAATGCCATCCCTTGCTATATGATGGCATTTGTTCTCTTGCCAGGGGTACTGACTTTCGTGGGAGGACAATATCGTGGATCTGAATCAGCTGAAGCGGGACCTGTTTGACACCACGTTCCTGGTCGGCGGTTTCCGGCAGCGTCGGGCGCTGAAGGCGCTGGCGGAATCTCCGGAGGTGCGCGTGGCGGACGTGTTGGCCGAGGCGTTGGCCAAGAACCATCCACGGGCGAATTCCATTCGGGCCGTGCTGCTGGCTTGGACGCCGCCGGGGGACCAGGCGAAGATCGACCGGCTGTGGGGACTGTGGTCTCAGGCTCGCGACGAGCGGCTGGGGAAGCTGCTCGTCCAGTTGGGGGTACCTGCAGCGGCGCGGGACGTCCAGGTGGTCAGCCTGTGGAAGCTTGGGCGACCTGTCAAGCTCACGGCTGACCAGCGGTCGGTTCGCAGTGCGCTGGGTTGGGTGCGCGACGCCGATCCGGACATCCGCCGCGGGCTCGCGAAGACGATCGAGCAAGTGCCCAACGACGAGCGGTTGAACGATGAAATCGTCGAAGCCTGGGCGAAGCACGAATCGAGCGAGTTGGAGGCCTTGATTCAGAAGCAGGGCCGCAAGCCGGCGCGGCCTGAATTGGAGGCCCTGTTCTACCTGGTCACGGGGCAGGCCAAGGCGTACCAGGCTTTGCAGGACGAGCGCGGGGAGTACTTCCTGCAGGCGTTCTTGATGGCGTCGGCGACGTTCCGTCAGCGGATCAACGACACGGTGGTCAAGAGCGGCAACGCGCGGCTGGTGGCGATCTACAGCAAGGCGATGGGAGGGCGGGACGGATTCGACCGCGGGCTGTATTTGGAAGCCTTGAAGAAGGCGGGCGACGAGGACCAGTTGTTCGAGTGCCTGCGGGAGATGCACCTGCTGGAATCGCTGGAGCACTGCCAGCGTTGGGCGGAAACCGGACGGTTGCCCACGCACGACCGGCGGCGGCAGGCGGCCGAGCGGGCGGTCGCCGCCTACCGAGGCTTGGGCCAGATCGCGGTCGAGCAGGGCCCGGCGCCGCCGAGCGGGCTGCGCGACCTGTTTGCCGTCTGGGAGCAGGAACCGGTGAGTGAGGCACAGCAGCGCGACGACGCCCGGGCGGCGGACCCGTTGCGGCGTGCCCGGGCGTTGTATCGGGGCCAAGGCGCCGCCGGCGCTGTGCATTCGCAAGCCTCTCCCGCGGCCGACAGTGACGATTGGCCGGTGCGACTGGTCGCGCGGCTGCAGGACCCCGCGTTGGCGGCGCGGGAGGATCATGTCCAGTGGATCAGCGCGCTCAGCGGGATCGACGCGGCGGTGTTGCAGGCGACCGTGGCGGGCACGCCGGTGGAGTACAAGCGTTTCTCGGATCTGTTGGCCCGAGCCCGCCGTGGCGGTCCGGCGGCCGGGCGCGGCGTGCGGTTGCTGGAGATCCTGTGTGCACTGCAAGGCGCCTTTGTCGCCACCGACGGCGATTGGGGCGAAGACACCCGGGAGGCCACGGACCAGCGGGCGATCGACGTCGGCGAAGACGCCCCGCTGGATTGAAGGATTGAACACGGAACTGGAAACGGTTTGCCAACCGCGAAGCGGTTTAACTCCACAGCCCAGGGTGGCTTCGCGGCG
>CAIYOB010000482.1 GCA_903927685.1 uncultured Planctomycetaceae bacterium | reverse complement strand
GGCTCGCCACTCGTACCTCGTGGCTCGACCCCAGCCACTCAACCCCAATTCTTAGCCTGGACAACGCACGAGCATGAATCCCCGTCGAGATCTGGTGCCATTGGGCAGCCGAGTCAGGTGCGCAAACTCACGTGCCGGTTGACGAGGGCCAGCCGCCAGAGTAGACAAAGCAGCGGACGGAGCCGACTTGCGGAAGCGGAATCCGCCCCGTCTCGAACTCGAAACCCAAGGAGCCACCGCGATGCATCGACGCCAATTCCTCCAGCACGCCGCCTTCGCCTTGGGCGGACTCGCCTCCGCCAGCGAAGTCCTGCAAGCCGCCGAGGTCCTGGAAGCCGTCAGTCGGAAGCCGCGCCGAGTCGGGCTGATCGGCACCGGCTGGTACGGCAAGAGCGACCTGTTTCGACTGATTCAAGTTGCGCCGGTCGAGGTTGTCTCCCTGTGCGACCCGGACAAGAAGCAGTTGGCGCAGGCCGCCGAACTGGTCAGCCAGCGACAGAAGTCCAAACAGGTTCCCCGAACCTACGGCGACCATCGTGAGATGCTCAAGGAGAAAGACCTGGATATCGTGCTGATCGGCAGCCCGGATCACTGGCACGCGCTGCACATGATCGACGCCGTCCAGAGTGGGGCTGACGTGTACGTCCAGAAGCCGGTCAGTGTGGACGTGCTGGAAGGCGAGGCGATGCTCGCCGCGGCCCGCAAGCACAACCGCGTGGTTCAGGTTGGCACGCAACGCAAGAGCACGCCGCACCTGATCGACGCCAAGAAGAACATCGTCGACGCGGGACTGCTGGGCAAAATCGGCCATGTCGAGGTTTGCTGCTATTACCACATGCGGGCCAACGGCAGTCCGCCGGTCGAGCCCGTGCCGGATTTTTTTGACTACGAGATGTGGACCGGTCCGGCCCCGCTGCGGCCTTACGATGGCCTGCCGCATATCCGCTGGTGGCGGACGTTCATGGAGTACGGCAACGGCATCATGGGCGACATGTGCGTGCACATGCTGGACACCGTGCGCTGGATGCTGGGGCTGGGCTGGCCGAAGCAGATCACTTCGTCGGGCGGGATCTACGTCCAGAAAGAGGGCAAGTCGAATATCGCGGACACGCAGACTGCGGTCTTCGAGTACGACGGCCTGGACGTCGTCTGGCAGCATCGCAGTTGGGGCACGCCGCCGGATCCGAAATACCCGTGGGCCCTGTTCCTGTACGGCGACAAGGGCACATTGAAGGCGAGCACGATGAGCTACGACTTCGTTCCGCAGGGCCCGGGCGAAGCGATCCACAAGGAGTGCGTGTTCGAGCGGGAGAAGTACCCTGAGGACGTGACCGAGGACCGCATCGAGTTGAATGCGGCGCCGGCGACGCGGCTGCACATGCTCGATTTCCTGGCCGCGATCGACCAACGCAGCCGACCGGTGGCGGATATTGAACAAGGCCATATCTCGACCGCCAGTTGCATCCTGGCGAACGTCGCGATGGAACTCGGCCGCCCGCTGGTCTACGATCCCCAGTCGCGGCAGGTTGTCGGCGACGCGGAAGCCACCCAGCGGCTGCGGCGTCCCTACCGCTCGCCCTGGACCCGCCCGGAGCTGGCCTGATCCGCGCGGACCGGGTTCAGAACAATCGCAACTGGCCGCTGACACTTCGTGGCGGCCGGAACAAGCTGGTGTCGAATTCCGGCAGCTGCCCGATCAGCCCGACCTTGGTCGCGAACGCCAGGAACGTAGCGCGGATGCTCTCGGCGTACGCTCCGGTGCCGACCATCCGGTCGCCGAAGGTGGCGTCGTTCAGGCGGCCGTCGCGCGTCGAGCGAATGAGTTGTTCGATCTTGGGCCGAAGCTGTGGCCGATGCGTCTGGAGCCAGTGCAGGAACACCGGCGCGACGCTCAGCGGTAAACGCAACAGATTGTAGCGGGCTTCCAACGCACCGGCTTCTTTCGCCTCGCGCAGAACCTGCGGCACCTGGTGGTCTGTCAGTCCCGGGATGATCGGGGCAACCAGGACGCGGACCGGGACGCCGGCGGCGGCCAGCTCCCGTATGGCCCGCAGCCTCGCGGCGGGCGTCGCCGTGCGCGGCTCCAAGACCCGCGACAACTCGGCGT
Organism: uncultured Planctomycetaceae bacterium; assembly: GCA_903927685.1. The sequence continues at coordinate 6,726 of CAIYOB010000482.1, read as the reverse complement.
CCAGCGTCGGGATGCTCATGTTCACCTGGGCCAATCGCTGCGCGGCCAGCGCCGCCAGCAGGTCCAGGTCGCGCAGGATCAGCGAGTTCTTGGTGGTGATCGACACCGCCTGGCGGGCCTCGTGCAGGACCTCCAGAATGCTTCGGGTGATGCGGAACTTCCGCTCCGCGGGCTGGTAGCAATCGGTCACGCCCGACAGGCAAATCACCTCGCCCTGCCACGAAGGCCGCTCCAGTTCCCGGCGGAGGATGCGGGCGGCGTCGAACTTGACGAGGATCTTGGTCTCGAAATCCAGCCCGGCGTTCATGCCCAACAGCTCGTGATACGGCCGGGCGTAACAATAGGCGCAGCCGTGCTCGCAACCGCGGTACGGATTGATGCTGTGGCGGAACGGCACGTCCGGGCTGTCCGTCTCGGTGAGCAGCGACTTGGACTCGTCGGGCAGGAACTCCGTGGCCACCGAGTAACGTTCCGCGGACGCCTCGTGGGCCTCCAACTGTTCGTCATCGGGCACGGCATGAACGCGTTCGAAGCGATTCGGCGGATTGACGACCGCCCCGCGCCCGACGGCCATCCGCAGCGGTCTCGTATCCTCGCCCATCATCGGCCCCCCCACGGTTCCCCTGCCTGTTCGCGACGTCGTCCCAGCCGACTGTCCTGGGCTGGGCGACCGGGTCACGCGCCTCACGCGTTTCCCGCTTTCGCGCGGCGGCGGCTGGTGGTCGAAGCCTTGGCCAATGCAGGTTTCTTCCGCGAGCCGGTTGCGGTATCCGTGCTCTGGGGCGTTTGAAATGCTCCGGCCCGCTGGCACTGGAAGACATCTTTGACGGACTTGGTGATGAACCGCGTCAACTGGCAGCTTTCGTAGACCCCGCCGCCCCAGCTGCGGCCGTAGGACGTGTTGCCGTAGCTGGACGCCTCGTGCCGCGGATGGCAGACGTACAGCCAGTCGGCAGCTCGCGTCAACGCCACATAGAACATGCGGCGTTCCTCTTCCAGCTGGTCGGGGTCGGCCGCGCTGCGCTCGAGCGGGATCTTGCCGTCGGTGGCGTGCAGCACATAGACGACTCGCCATTCCAGTCCCTTGGCGGAATGCAGCGTGCTCAACGTCAGCGTCTGTTCCCGGTCCTGGCCGCGGAAATCATCGCCGCTGACGGGCGGATCGACGGTCAAGTCGGCCAGCAGCGTGGCCCGGTCCGTGGCCTGGGCGGCCAGCTGCTCCAGTTCTTCCAAGTCGAGCATCCGCTGGGTCGGGTTGTCGTAGTTCTGTTCCAGGATCGGCTGGTAGAACTTGAGCGTCCGACGGACCTGATCCCGCAGATCGCCACCGGAGCCGCCGGCGGCCAGCGAAGTCATCAAGCTCACAAAACCGGGCCAGGCGTCCTTGCTCTTGGCCGGAATCTTGGCGTCTCGCCAGACGTCGAACCGGCCGTCGGCGGCGCACAAGCCGCGGAGCAGTTCTTCGGCTTTCTTCGGCCCCACGCCGGGCAGCAGGCACAGCGCCCGCAAGCCCGCGATGGGATCGCGAGGATTCTCGGCCAGTCGCAGCAGGGACAGCAGGTCCTTGACATGCGCCGCCTCGACGAACTTCAAGCCGCCGTACTTGACGAACTGCAGACCGAGCTTGGCCAGCTGGCTCTCCAGCTGGATGCTGTGATGCGAAGCTCGGAACAGGACCGCCTGCTGGGCCAGCGAGACGCCTTGCTTGCGATGTTCCAGAATCCGCTCGACCACAAAGTCGACCTGCTCGCGTTCGTCTTCGCAGGTAATCAACTGAGGCGGCGGGCCGGCGGCCCGCGAGGACCACAGCTCCTTGGTGTACCGCTCGCTGGCCTGGGCGATGAGGCGGTTGGTCGCTTCCAGGATCGGCTGCGTGCTGCGATAGTTTTGCTCCAGCGTCACGATCCGCGTCCCGGGGAACTGGCCGGGAAAGTCCATGATGTTGCGGACGGTCGCGGCGCGGAACGAGTAGATGGACTGGGCGTCGTCGCCGACCACGGTCAGTCCTCGGCCGGCGGGGCACAGCCGCTGCAGCAAGCGGGCTTGCAGGCGGTTGGTGTCCTGGTATTCGTCGACCAGCACACAATCGAACCGGCTGCGGATGGCCGGACCGACTTCGGCGTGCTCCAGCAGGTCGCACCACTTGCGCAACAAGTCGTCGTAGTCGAAGACGTTCAAGTCGGCTTTCCGCTGGGCGTACGCCGCAAACAACCTGGCCAGTTCGTCCGCATAACGCTCGTGCTGCGGGAACTGGCGGCCGAGCACCTGGGTCAGCGGCAATTCCGCGTTCACGCCATAGCTGTGAATCGCCAGGCAGGTGCGTTTCTTGGGGAAATTCTTGTCGTCGGCCCCCAGTTCCAGTTCCCGGCACAGCGCGCCCATCAGGTCTTCGGCATCGCCCTGGTCGTGGATCGTGAACCGCGGATGAACGCCGATCGCTTTGCCGTACTGCCGCAGTAACCGCGTGCCGACCCCGTGGAACGTGCCGCCCCAGACGCTACGGTCCACGTCGGCATCCCGCAGCACGGCGGCCACGCGCTCGACCATCTGGGCAGCAGCGCGGCGGGTGAAGGTGAGCAGCAGGATCCGTTCCGGCGGCGTGCCTTCGGAAATCAGCCGGGCGACGCGGTGCACCAGGGTGGTCGTCTTGCCGGTGCCGGCTCCGGCGATAATCAACAGCGGCTCCTGACCGTGGCTGGCCGCCTCGCGCTGCGCCTCGTTCAGCCGATCCAGCAGGCTATCGGACGGCGAGGTCGGCTCCGGAGCGGGCGTGGCGGCAGGTTCCGCCGGGGCGGCCTTCTTCTTGCCACGGCCAGCGCGCCGATAACGGGCGGGCGTTTCGGCGGCTGTCACGGACTGGGACGAAGGCAGCTCGACGGTCACCCGCTGGAGCGTGACGGAATAGGGCTCGACCACCGCCAGTGCGGTCGGCGCTGGCAGCGCGTTCGCCTGCAGCGGCCCGCTCGGCTCAGCCGCCGTCGCCGGCTCCATTTCCAGTTCCGGTTCAGCCGTCGGCTGGGCGGAGACGGGTGGCGGCAGCGGCCTTTGGTAGCTGTCCCGCGTGCGGTACACGGCGGCTCGGACGCCGTCCTCCAGGTCGAAGCACAATTCCTCGCCGCCCCTCGACACGGCCTGGACCAGGTCGCGCATGTAGGCCAGGCCACGAGCCGCTTCGGGCAGGTCCAGCACTTGCGGCGGCGCGTCGAGCAGCGGCCGGGGCAGGCAGACGATGCACTTGGCACGCGCCCGCGTGACCGCGACGTTCAGCCGATTCAAGCCGTAGATGAACTCGGCTTCCGCGGCGGCGAACTCCGGATCGGACACGCCATAGCTGACGATCACGGCGTCGGCTTCCCGGCCCTGCATCTTGTCCACCGTGTCGACCAGCGGCGGCGACTGCCAACGGCGCTGCCGGCGCAACTCTCGCTGGATCGCCCGGATCTGGGCCCGATGCGGACTGACCACGAACACGCCGTCTCGGAAGAAGGCTCCATCGTCGCCGAACAACCGGCCGTCCGCTTGCCGCAACGTGGTGCGCAAGCCAGCGACCAATTGGGCGGCTAGTTGGGCCTCCGGCGGGTTCTCCCGCGCCGCCCAAACGCCATCCAGGACGACAAAGACCAGCGGAAACTCCGGATCCAGGCAGGCTTCGACCAGCGGGTCCAGGCAGCGTTCGGGCAGCAAGTTCAACCGCCGCTGGGCCACGGACGCATCGAAGCTGCGATAGGCCGGGCCGTACAGCAGGCCGCCGGAAAAGCTGGTCAGCACGTCGTTCATGCGAAAATTCTCCGTCAACTGCCGAACGAGCCCACCGCAGGCCTCGCGCTCCGCGAGAGGTTCCTGCTCGGCGCCGGTTTCCTGACCGCGCTGAAACGCCCGACCGCAGGTCTCCTGGTCGTCGTCGGGAGACTTGCCGCCGGCGCTGTGCCGCGGTCCGGAGGACGCCGCATAGTGAGTGCCCGCCACGCGGGCCACCGCCTCGAAGATCGAGCGGTGCAGCAGCGGCTGGCCGGGCTCCGTTTCAGGGTAGACACCGGCCACAATCGGTGGCAGCTGGAGATGATCGCCCGCCAGGACCAGTCGCCCTCGCGGCGCGACCAGGCCGACGGGAATCGCCGCTTCGGGCACGCGCACCTGCGATGCTTCGTCGATCACCGACAGCTCGAACGGCGGCAACTGGGCGTACTGCTTCAGGCAGGAGTAGACGGTCGCGCCCACGATCGCTTGCGGATGTTCGCTCAGCCAGCCGCCCAGGCGGTTCTCCTCGACCGTCTCGATGCCCGCCGTCTCCTCGCCCTGCCAGCTCTTGGCCTTGCCGATCCGCACCGGGCTGCCCGGCTGGCACGCGGCGCGGAGGGCGGCGATCTTGCGAAGCAGGTTCTCGATCGCGGCATGCGTGAACGCCGTGACCAGCACTCGAAACGGTTTGCCGGCGCGGGCATGCGCAGCCGTCAACGCCAAGATCGCAGCCGCCAGGAAATGGGTCTTGCCCGTGCCCGGAGGCCCCCACACCGGCACCACGCGCCGCCGACAGATCTCGCGGAAAGCGTCCGCTTGGCTCTCGGTCAGACCAAACGCGGCGATCTCCTCCAGGGCCAGTTCCGCGACGTCCGCAGCCAGTTCCAGCGGCCCGCTGGCCGCCTCGGGATCGCGCAGCAAGCGGAGCAGCAGGCCGTGCGTCTGCACGCCGCCGGCGCGCAGAAATTCGACGACGCCGTCGGTCGTGAAATCGGTGAACCGTGGATGCAGCAAGAACCGTTCGCCGACCCGCGAGCGATCGCCGTCGAAGCCGCGCGGATAGCTGACAGTCAGCCCATTGGGCGTGCCGAGCGCATCGCGGTCCAGCTGGACGACGCCGACCAGCGCCAAGTCGCTTTGCTTGCGCTGCCACAATTGAGCCCGGCACGCGTAATCGCGGAACTCCAGCTGGGCCCGCCGCCCGGCTGGGTCGTCCCGCACCAGCAGCCATTCGGGATAACCGCCCGGCGAGACCTCCAGCGTCCCGTTGACGATCCGAAACCGGTCGTCGCCCAGGGCTTCCAGTTCCAAGGCTTTCCCCAGCAACAGCTGGACGGTCCGCGGCTCGCACCGCATGTTGCGTACATCCAAGCAGCGCAGCAGGCTCTCGTACCGGGCGAAGAAGGCCAGTCGCGACAGCAGCGGGTCCGCGAATTCCTGGCGCGTCGGCAGCGTGAACTTGGCCGACCAGGTAAAAATCGATTCGGCGGCCAATTGCCGCAGACTCTGCAGCAGCGCCCAGCCGCCCTGCAGCCGGGCTGTCGCATGCCTGACGATTTCGTCCAGGGTTTCCCGCTTGCCGTGATGCCACACCGCGTGGATCGGCTCGGCCCGCATCCCCGGCCCCAACGGGAAATCAAAATACTCGTTCCGCCGCAGCCGGGTGCGGCTGCCCAACGCGATCAGCGCTTCCGGCAGGGTGTAGTTGACTTCGACCGGCAAGGCCAAGACCTGGCCCAGCGAGTCCAGCAGGACGACCAGTGGAAACGGCACCTCACGGTCGGGGTGCTCGTTGGCCGCAAGCAACTCCGGAGCCTGGAAATGGAACAGCAGCGTCATCGCCTGCTCCGCCAGTTCCGGATCGCGAAGCGAATCGAGCAGCCACGAGATGGCCAGGGTACGCTCCTGTTCGGACAGCACGTACGCTTGCAGACTGAGCTGATCCTTCCAGTCCCGCTCGCGGTTGTACTGGTCGACCTGGACGATCACGTCGTGCAGCAGCCGCACCCAGCGGCGGCGCACCTCGTCGACGCCATCCGGACGCTCGGCGACCAGCACCAGCGGCCGGGAGTGGCTGCCGTCGAACAGGGCTTGGCGCAACTCGTCGGAAAAGACTGCCTCGCGCAGTTCCTTTCGCACGGTCAGGTACAAGCCAGCCAGGTAAATCGACTCGTTCAGCGGTTCCTGCTGCAGGGTGAGGAACAGGCCGATGTTCTCGCCGCGCGACAGGGACGGCGAGGCCGCGCCGTGCGGCTGCGGCCGGCCTTGTTCCAGGGCCGCCACCTGTTTCGCCAGCCGCGGGCCGGTGCCGGCCAACGATGCACAGCGGCTCAGGACTTCGTCCGCCTCGGGCCGCTGCAGGAATTCGCCCAGTTGGGCCGTCGTTCCCACGCCGGCGCGTTCCCGCAGGAACCGCTTGCCCCACGAGGTCAACCGCGTCAGGCGTGACAGATCGTCCGTGCCCTGCATCTGGCTCCAGCAGTGCTTGAAGAACTCACACCACTCGCAGCGGAAATGCACATGCCAGCGTGCTTCGTCGGCCGCCGTGCGGAGGATGCGGACCAAGTCCTGGCGGAGGAAGCTCTCCAGATGCGGGCGCAGGTCGTTCAAAGGGAACTCCGTCGGCGTCGCGTGCCCGCCCAGCCAGACGCCGCCCGTCTCGAGATCGACCTGGACGTCCTCCCGCCCCGCCTGCCGGAGCACCGCGTCCAGTTCCAGGGCGTACAGCAGGACCTGCACGCGATGCGTCAACTGCAGCGACTCGCCGCGTTTCAGATCGACCAGCCGCAGTACGCGCCGCCCCGGCTCGCCCGGCAGCACGGCGATCAGGTCGGGGTGGTTATCGCTGATCGTGACCAGCTGCGGATCGATCCCGTATTGGTCGTAGAAGCCGCGCGGCAGACGGAGCGTGGGCTGATAGATCATCGCTCCGGCCGGCGTTGAGCGCAGCAGTTGCAGCGTCTGTTGCCAATCGAATCGCCGTGTGTG
>CAIYOB010000481.1 GCA_903927685.1 uncultured Planctomycetaceae bacterium | reverse complement strand
TGGTCGCATTTTCCGGAATCTTGGTCTGCAACACGCCGATAATCGAGCGGCCAACGTGTTTGGCACGCCCCTGTTTGAACACCTCATCCACTCGGACCACCAACTCCGCCACGTCGCCCAACACCAGGCCCTTGACCAGACGCATCGCCTCGGCTCCCGGGTAGCAGTCTGCCTCCTGAACCGCTCGCCACAGCCTACGATCCAAATGAGCGGGAGCTCCAGCTGCTGCGGGCAGTTCGATGTCCGCTGTCTCCGTGGCGGAATCGAGGTGGTCTTTCAGCATCGCACAGCAACGTTCCATTTTGGTGAAGAAGTACTCCGCCGATGGGTCGCATGGAGTCTTCAGTTGTTCCGCTCGTTTCGCGGCCGTGGCCACCGCCTCGACTTGATCAAGTCCTCGGCTGATCTCCATTTTGGGCCGCAGCAAGTTGGTCGAATCCTCGTGAATCGTGATGTACCGTCGGCCGTCTGCCAGATGCGAAAACGTAAACTCCGCACGCTTGTGAGTTGCGATGCGGTGTCTCGCCGCCTCCGCCTCGTCCAGGATCGCGTGATACTCGCAGCCGTCGAAACAAGGGCACAGAGGGCAAAGGGCATCCGTGGGACTGAGCCCGACATTCAACACCCTATTCGCCTCATTGATGTTCTGGCACGTCTTTTCGCAGAGCTGTGGATACGCAACGGCGGACAGTCCGATCCGCTGGTAGTCCTCCTCGGTTTGCAGACAGTTCTTGTGGGATGGCTGTATGGTCAAGCTTGAACCGGCTTTCTGTGCCGCCGACATGTCCGCGTAGCTCTTTCCCGATCCGGTAGGCGAGGCGTCCAGGTATAGCCCCGGGAAGCCGACGGATGACACACGATTCCGCAGGATGTCAGTTCGGTATTCTTCGAGCGACCTCGTCGTCCGTCCGCTCGAAAGGTGTGATTCGACCAGTTGACGGTAGGACTCTTCGCCGCAGGCGACCACGTAGTCGTCGAGTGCCATCTTGGTCGGGACGCCATCGCCATCGGCAGGGCCCGTCGGCATGGCAACGTCAACTGGCTGTGCGCCTCGTTCCGACAGCACGCGAAACAACTCCGCTTTGGCCTGAGCGACGGAAGGATTGCGACGGGGGTCGGTGTCAAAGATGATCGGCACTTCACGTCCGGCCCAATCGATTTGGTCCAAGTCATCAATCAGCCGTCGCTCACCCTGTCCCCTGCCGTTCTCGTCCTTCTCCCGTTTCTTCTGCCAGCTCCAGACGCCCGCTAATCCGATACAGGGGACACCCGCCTGGCACGAGCATAGGGCCTTCTTCTCGCCCTCGGTCAATCCGAGTCTTCCGCCCTTGGACTTGATGGCACCGATGACGGCTGTCGGAAAGTAGGCGCGATTCCCGACCCCCAGTGGAGCCTCATACTTGCCCGCATTGGCCCTCGGACGATCCGGCCGCAGACGAGCGTAGCAGTTGAGCGTCCCGTCCAGTTGGCGATACGGAATCACAAGACACGGGCCAAGCTGTCTCGCGTCGCCCCTCCACCGCAGAAGATGGGCAATCTCCTTCCCATCCGACTCGCTGTACATGCCGGCCTCGCGGATCGTCTCATCGGACAGTCCGCTGCGGCGGCAGTCGGCCAAGTGCTGTGGGAGGAGTAAAGTCATCTCCGACGAATCCATTCCATCTGCGTTCCGCAGCCGCCAGTCGCGAAGCGGCGGGCCTCGGTGCTACTCTTCATCCAACAGGTCGTCCAGCGTCTGCCGGGCGATCCGATACCGTGCAGATCTTCCCTGGAATTGACTGCGGCGATCCGCCACTCGTCGGCCGCGGTCGCACGGCCCCCATGCGTCCGGCCAGGCGGGTGCACAGCATCACGTCCCGATGGAGATATGCACGAAACGCATCTGACGTTTTCCCGAGAGCATGCGTCAGATCCCCGCCGCCGCCAGTTTCTGTTCAGCCCGCTTGATGCGGGCCTTCCTCGCGGCCGATTC
>CAIYOB010000480.1 GCA_903927685.1 uncultured Planctomycetaceae bacterium | reverse complement strand
CTTCTTTGCTGATAAGGACTTGCGGCGATCAGCCGCACGTCCTTTTTTCTTTGGACCACCTGCGATTGGTAGCAAATTGGTAGCAGTATTTCGCCGGTGTTGTCGCCGTGATGGTCGAAGCCTCTGAAGGCTGGACCGGCGTGCTGCACGATCCCACCCGGCAATTCGCTTGTCATTTCCGCCGAATCGCCTGCCAACACGCTGCGTGGCCGAACGGGCGACGGCCCCCCCCCAAGCCAAATCGGACACCACACACCGGCAGTCGCCAACAACGGTTGGCCGAAGCCGCATCCCGTGGAGTCCCGCACCATGTCAGCCGAAACGAATCAATTGGTCGAATTGCTCGGCATCTCCCAGGCTGCCGCTTGGCCGCCAAGCACCGACGAAGTGGTGATCATCACCGTGCGGCCCCAGCCGAACAGTTTTCACCCGCACAACATCGCCTCGAAAAAGGCCCAGGCAGTCCGGCTCTTGAAGGACTTGGAGAGCCTGCTGCGACCATCGGTCGTGGTCCTGCTGGCGTGCTTGGCCCTGGCCAGTTGCGGCTGCTCCGCAAAGGTCGAAGTCGAACGGGGGAGCAGCATCGACGCCACGGCGACGGAAACCAGCAGCACCCAGATCAGCCGGACGACGGTCGAAGTTGACTTTCACCCCCGTTCCCAACGGCCGGTTTCCCAACCGGAGCCACCACCAGTGACGGTGGCTGTCGCCTCGGAACCTCAGCCCGTGATCGTCACGGGCAACGCCGTGATCGTCAGCTACCGGGGCGGCGACACACACAACGAAACGCACATCCACGTCCACGAACCGGTCCAGCGTCACGTCGAAGAAACGGTCGTGATTCGCCGGGAGGTTCCACCTGATCCGCCCCGGCCCGTTGACCCAAGATGCGAGCAGTTGCGGCGGCAGCACGAAGAAACGATCAGGCGGTGGAGGGCGTTTCCGCTGGGCGAATGATCAAGCGTTGTGGCACTTGGCACGATCCCAAGCCGGATGCCTTAGCCGCCCGCCAAGTCTCATTTCTCACGAGTCTCAGGACAAACACGCCGGTGCCACGTTCTTGATAGCGTCCGCCACCCCACCGGCCGCCAGGATTGCGTTATGATGACGCCACAGGAGAACCCACATGGACTACGCCCAACTGATCGATGACTACCTTGCCGGTCCCCAGAAGCTCCGTGCCGCCGTGGCCGGGATGACCGCCGAACAACTCGACGCCCGCCCCATCCCCGGCAAGTGGTCCACAAAGCACGTGATCTGCCACATCGCCGATTTTGAGCCAGTGTACGTGGACCGTATGAAGCGGGTCATCGCTGAAAACGAACCGACCATGTTCAGCGGCGATCCCGACTTGTTTGCGGCACGGCTGGCCTACGGCCAACGGGATGTGATCGTGGAATTAGACTTCATCGCCTTGGCACGGAAGCACATGGGGGCGATTCTGCGGTCCTTGAAGCCGGAAGATTTCCAGCGGAAGGGCATTCACTCCGAGGCCGGGCCGATCACGCTGGAGAAGCTGCTGACCAACATCACCAACCACATCCCGCACCACATCAAATCCATCGACGAGAGACGTGCGGCGTTGTCGTGATGCCAGCCAGCCTGGAGTTGCCGTGGCCACCGTCATTCAGATCCGTCTCAGCTTGTCAAACTCGTTCCTGGTCGTGGGCGAGCGACCAATCCTGGTCGATACGGGCAGCCCGAAGGATGGCAAAAAGCTCCTTCGAAAGCTGGCACAGCACGGCGTCCAGAATCTGGCCCTGATCCTCCACACGCACGGGCATTCGGATCATTGCGGCAGCACCAAGCAACTGAAGGAAACCACGTCGGCCCCCACCGCCATTCATCCGGCTGATGCCGCCGTCATGGAGAACGGCCGAAATCAAGCCACCAAGCCGACCTCCCGGCGGGCGAAGCTGCTGCACTGGCTTGTGAATGACGAGTTCCCGTCTGTCCGGCCCGATATCCTTTTGCCGGACGAGATGTCGTTGCAAGCCTTGGGCATCGATGGAAAAGTCGTCTGCACGCCGGGCCACACGGTGGGTTCGATCTCGGTCTTGTTGAGCACTGGAGAAGCCATCGTTGGCGATCTGTTGATGGGCGGCTGGCTCGGTGGCATGTTTCGATCCGGCCAGCCCGGTTACCCGTACTACGCCGACGACCTCGGTCAGATCCGAGCCAGCGTGAAGACGCTTCTGGACCTTGGGGCAATCAAGTTTTTCGTCGGCCACGGGGGGCCGTTGGATGCGGAACGGGTTTCGGCATGGCTGGAACGAGTCAGGGACGCTTCCCGGCTCCTTGATCGTAACCGATCCGGGGCGACAGGCAGTCGGTCTGCTTTTTGCGGGCGATTCAAGGGGACGGACAGGATTTGCCAATCCCATCGATACCGTGCTTGATGAACTCGGTGCTGATCTCGCAATCAGGGAGGGACTTGCGGAGCCCGTGGAACTATTTATTGACGGGGACTAGACTGGCCTCCTCCATTGTCGTCTACATCCGTGGGAAAGCACCCCGGCCGACCGGCTGGGGTGTTTTGCGTTCTTGACCGGCACCGCACGTTCCTGGTACGGTGCGTCACATGAAATCGACGTTCTACCCTCCAGCCCCTCGTGCCATCAGCCAGAGACCGATCTGCGTCTTTGGCACAAAGCTCTTGGCTGCCACCCTGAACCCGAATCGCTCGTAGAACGCCACGTTGTCGCCGTTCATCGTGTCGAGACAGCACGGCAGCCGTTCCCTGTCGAACCGGGCGAGCAGGGGATTCACAAGGGCCGTGGCGTATCCCCGTCCTTGATGGCCTGGATCGACGCCGAGCAACTGCAAGTACCAGTGGCGAAACGGCGTGTGTTCCCGACGCAGGCGGTCCAGGTGTTGGTGATAGGACAGGAAACGCACAAAAAAGCCTGGTCCAGCGGTCAATGGCAGCGTGAACAGGCACGCTCGGACCAGTTTTGCCAACGAATCTTGGGCGGCTTCGGGCGGAAGCCAGATCGCCACGCCCTCCAATCTCTCCGAGGTCGCCACGACCTGGCCGCAATGGATGCCGTATCGGAGAAGGCACTGAAAACTGCGGGCAGAAGGGTTAGGTCGCTTGGCAGCATCGGGGAGCAAATGGCACGTCATCGGATCGTTGTGGAACGACCGGGCAAGCATCTCGCCTGCCTTTGGGATGTCGGCTGCCGGAAGGGGGGTGGGATCGGTGCTGCTGCTCATGGTCGTGCCTTCGTTGTGCCACAGCCCACGCCAGATTCCGTCTGGCTCCGTGCTGCCTCCGGTGCCTCCACGGCTTTGCGGTTCACGCCCTTGATTTTTCCACGTCGGACCAACCGTGTCACCAGCCCGCCGATGAAGAAAACGTCGAGAGGAAAACAACAAGGGACTGCCAAAATCACGAAAGGAATCCGCCGTGCCAAAGTTTTACGTCGAATCCGGCCCCATTCATTTGATCTTTGACGCCGCCACCGCCGAAGAAGCCGCCGTCAAGGCGTTCCAGTGGACCTGCGACAAGCAGACCGAGATCCAGGCCGTGTCCCCGCTGGACCACATGCTGGAGGCCGAGGAGCGGGGCTGGCAACTGTGGGACGAAATCAGCGTGAACGAGCAGGGCTTCGGGCGTTGGGACGGCGAGTCGTTCAACACGTTCGACATCGTGGAGGCGTGGTTGCGTTGCCCGCTGCCGGTGGCGTGAAAGCGGTCAGCCCACCGGCTTCACCGGCTTGGCCCGTTCATCGTCCATGGTCATCGGCGGTGTCCCGAAGATCACGAACTCCAGTTGTTGTCCCGGCTCGGCCTCCAACGAATGCAGCACTCCGGCCGGGATCACGGCCACGCTGCCGGGTCGCAGGGGATGCGTCTCCTGGCCCAGCGTGATCGTCCCGCTCCCGGACAACACGTAGTAGGCTACAATCTTGCACCGACGCTTGTCACAGCCCCGGCATGTAGGGCCGGCCCGCTGGTCGCCATCAGCGGCCCCACCCCACCGAGTTCTTCGGCGGTTGCCGGAGTCTGCCGGAGTCGCTCGGCCCCCGCCGCCCCAGCACAGAGCGAGCGACGGACTCCATGCCTCTCCGGCAAGTGGCGACAACATGATAAAATGCCACTGTCGGCGAGCAGTGTACAAGAGCAGGACGGCAGGTGCGTCATGAACGACCAAGACAAGACCAAGGAGCAACTGATCGAGGAACTGGCCCAGTTGCGGCGGCGAAATGCTGAGTTGAAGACTCGGTTATCTCTAAGTCAGCAGGCCGAAGCGGATCGGCAACAAATCAACAAGCACCTGCCTGTACTGGTCGGTATCGCTGGCCTTGATGGTTACCAAAGGGACGTGAACGCCGCCTTCGAAAGTGTTCTTGGTTGGTCCGAACGGGAATCACGCTCTCGCCCCTTCCTGGAGTTTGTCCACCCTGATGGCACAGCAGCTTCTAGGTGCCATGATTTACCTCCAATCGCAGGAACTTCCCAAGGCCCGAAGGTCGAAAGCGGCTGACACCGCCTACCGTGAGGGGATGGAGGCATTGCGTCGTGCGGCGGCGGAAATTCGCCGAGTGATGAATCGGCTGAGGACGCCCGTCTTGGACAAGTACGGTCTGGCTGAGGCGATTGAGGACGTGGCAGCCCAACTCCGATTGGCACCGGGGGCACCGAAAATCGAATACCGCCACGCCGTCAAGTTCAAGCGGCTGGAGCCGACGCTGGAGAACTCCCTGTTCCGCATCGCTCAGGAAGCGATGACCAACGCCTGCCGTCACAGCAAGAGCGAGAAGGTCAGTGTGAAACTGACCCAGAAAGGTGACGGCGTGACGTTGGAGGTCCGAGACTGGGGCATCGGATTTCATCAGGAAACGGTTCAGGAGAATCGTTTCGGGCTGGAGGGTATTCGGGAACGGTGCCGGATTCTGGGCGGGAAGCTGAGCATCAAAAGCAAACCGGGTGAAGGGACCGTTGTCCGAGCAAAGTTCCCGGTGATTGAAGCCACGGACGAGGAGTGATCGGCTTCCAGGTATTCATGATGTGGCAAACGGCGGCGACATTTTGCACCCGGAGGCGGTCAAGTTCATGCGTGAAATCATCCCCACGAGACTCTGGATCGGCAACGCCACGGACGCCCGAAACGTCACCGGAGTGCTTGGTCTCGAAATTGCGGCCGTCGTGGATCTCGCCATCGAAGAGCCTCCGATCCAATTCCCCAGGGACGTGGTGTATTGCCGCTTCCCTTTGATCGACGGCGTAGGCAACCAGCCTGTCGTCCTGCGGGTTGCCATCGACACCGTTGCCTACTTCATCGCTTCGAGAACGCCGACGCTCGTGGCCTGTGGTGCCGGGATGAGCCGGTCACCGGCCATCGTCGCAGCGGCGATGGCGACGAGGAAACGAATCGCACTGGCAGACGTTCTGGAAAAGCTGACTGCCGGGCAGCCGCATGACGTGTCGCCGGGTCTGCTGGTGGAAATAACGAAGCTGGTGGCAGAAACCGGCAGAACGACCGAATAGGCGTCAACCGTGTCAGGCATCCCATGAAGAAGCTGGCAGCCAAGTGCGATCCGCCGACGTGGACCGAATGTCACGGCTTGACGCTGGTTGATGGGGAGGGCAAATGAGCGACGACAAGCGGATCAAACAGGTGATCGTCAGCCGCTCATCACCAGGTGGGGATGCGCGACTTGGCGAGCCGATACGAGGCGTACCAGCCAGAACCAGATAGGGAAACGTTGGCAGTCTGAGAACCAGATCCGAAATCGGCCGAGCGTTATCTTTCGTCAGGCGACTTCCCATCATACAGGCCGCTGTAGATGTCCACGATTTCCTGGAACGGAACAGCGTAATAGCCCCGGTATGGCTCTCCCCGCTTCAGGGTCTCGTAGAAGCTCGCCTGCCGACCGTCATGGGCTGGGTTCTCCGAGTTGGCCTGGAGGATCAACAGGTCGCTACTGAATCCGGCGAGGGAGCCGACACGGCCAGTTTGGAGGATCTCCCCGGCAGCCAGCCGGTTCCTGCCCGCTGGCAGCAGCATGTTCTTGGCGGCGTCATCGTAGCCGGGGTAGCCACCCCGCTCGGTAGCCGAATAGTCCCACGCCACCACAATCAGGTCCCAGGCCACCGGATAGCTTTGCCGGTTCCGGTTCACCACCCACTTTCGTAGCGTCTCGGCCCCGAAACCCTTGTCCTGCCAATCGGCATTGGTCTTGCCGTGGCAGAACCCGCTCCATGTGTCCTGGACGGCCGCCACGAACGGTGGCCCGATCTTCTCGTCCGGCTGAATGCCGACCCGGATCAGTCCCTTGGGGTACTGTTCGGTCAGGATCTTTAACGC
The DNA here is from genome assembly GCA_903927685.1 of uncultured Planctomycetaceae bacterium. Next base: position 24,689 of record CAIYOB010000480.1, on the reverse strand, counting down.
TTCCCCCTGGTCACGATTTCCATAGACATCGTAGATGGCAAGTTGGTCGGCGTTGATCGACCTCTGGAAGAACTGTACCAGCCGACGAAGTTGATCAGCCGTGAAGACCGGGGTCTGCGGCTTGTCGTACATCCGCAGGACCAACGTGGGGACAAGTTTCGCCGTGCCTGGGCAGTGCCGACGCCACCAGCCGAAGACCTGTACGGCGTCTTCGACGGAGATTTCGGCGTGGTAGACCAAGTACAGCCGGTTGGATGCGTAGGTGCCGGTCAGCAGCTTGGCGGCGTTTCGAATGTCCGGTTCAGTGGGACTCTTGGACGCTGGGTAAGCTGGTCCCCAGTAGCCTTCTTGGGCCGTGGCAGCCAAGGATGCGTGGAGCCAGAAGGACCGTTCCAGGTGGGGCAGATTATGTCTGTTGTCCGCCGACAGTCCGATGCGGCCAGTTGTGAGCAGGACGAAAATGAGCAGCAATTTGGGCCATGAAGTGGGCATGGCAGACGCCTTCAACCGTGAATGGCCTACGGCTGTTCGACGACCACGAGATCATCCACCAGCGTGCCTTGGCCGATGTGTTGGAGTCCGATCGTTGGATCGGTCCCCTGGACCACCAATTTCCCCGAAACCTGCCACGATGACGGTTCAGCCCCGCCGTCAGGCCATGCCTTCATCTTCATCGTCCCAGCCGCTGGATCGACCGACACCGTGACGGTGTACCAGCCGGGGACGAGCGTCACCTCGGACGAGGTTTCTTGACCCTGCTCGGACGTGATCGAGATCTTCGTCTTTCCGGCCAGTTTCGGACCGTGGTTGAGCGAGGCGTAGCTGTCGCCCACCACGATCCCCACGCTGTCGTTCATGCCCAACGCTGGAATCCGGACTCGTGCCGTGACCACGCACAAGTTCTTCAGCCGCACCGGCAGTTGCAGATTGCTCTTGCCTGCTTGGGCATCCCCCAGAGCAATGTTTTCATTCTTGCCACCCCGACGCGTCCAGGCGACTGTCCCAGTGGTCTGGTACGTCGCCGTGGTGTCGGAGGAGAAGTAATCCGCAGCCACCAGCAGTTTCTTGCCGCAGATCGGTCCCGATTCCCATGCCTCCTTGGTGATCCCCGTGCGGCGGCCTTCGTCCAAGACCTGTCCGGTCATCAAGTCCCGATAGAACTCGCCCCAGCCGTAGATGGAGGAATGCTGGTAGCCGTGGCTGCCGCCCGCATCCGCATCGCCCTTCGGCATGGCCCAGCCTTTCTTGGCGAAATGGGCACAGGCCCCGTGAAGCCACTCGTGAAGCCAGACTTCGCCCACGTCCGGCTCGTTCCACATGTCCATCGGGGCGTTGCCTACGGTGCAGTAGGTGGCTCCGTTTGACCAATCCGTGGGTGGAATCGCCAATCCCCAACCGCCTGTCGGGACATGCTCGCCCGTCGCATGATTGCTCAGAGGGACCAGGGCCAGGATCGAATCGTAGCTGCCCTTCGGGACATGTTCATCGATCTCGGTGCGGGTGTCATCCGGCGACATCCACCACACGTCCTTTCCCATCTTCGTTATCGAGTCGATCTTCCTGGCGGGGTACACGATGTCGTATTGGATCACCACCTCACCCTTGGAATGCTTGTAAGCCAGGGACGGAAACTGGCGGAAGGACCAAACGGCCGCTTGGACTTCTTCGTCGGGCAGCTTGTAGCTGAAATGGTGCTGTTTGCCGCTGTCGTCGGTGTAGTCCACCTCGACGTGACGGTAGGCCAAAAGCAACACACGCCAGACGGGAAGGAGCCGCTGCGACGCAGGCGTGGCGACAGGTTCCCCGGCCCAGGATACAACGGGGCAGAAGCAGAAACCGAACGCCAGCCAGACCAGCAGCCGTTGTCTCGACGACACGTCAACCTCCGATGGCTCCAAAGCCTGAACCCAAACCCAAACGATTCGGGCGATTGTAGGTGCCGTGGGATGTACGGTCAACGAAGCCAAGGCGGGCTGCAAGCTGGCTTTGATCCCGGCGGCCTGGACGAGGCAACGAGGCAGATCGCCCTTGACATCGGAGCGGACGGGAGCGAAAACTGACGAGGGGGAGGATTGCTGTGTCCGTACGTTTGGGATTACGTTTGGCCGGGACTGGCAGCCTGTTGGCCGTGCTTGGGGCCTTTCCCGTCGCCGCTGTGGTCGCCCTCGTCTTTCGCTTTCCAATTCCATTTACGGGATACTGTAGCGGCCTGGAAGCCGTTCTCCCCAGCTTTGTCGCCGTGCTGTTCTACGGTTGCATCGGTGGGTTTCCCCTTCTCGCCGTCCTGGGCGGTGTTGCTGGGCTTGCTGCCTTCTTGATCGGCCGACCGGATGGCAAGAAGACGTTTCGCCTCACGCTGGCATTTGCCGTTTTGGTGGACCTGCTGGCGACCTTGACGCTGGCAGTTCTCGACAAGATCATCGGCCCTTGGTGACAGCAGCATGGCACCCGCACCCCAGACAACTCGACTCGCCATCACCACCAGGTCCATTGCCGTCTGGCTGGTCCTGATCGTCGCCGAGATCCTGCACGGCATCGCCCGTGGCATCTTCCTGGTGCCGCATGTCGGCGAGTTCAGGTCCAATCAAGTCGGCGTCTTCACCGGATCGATCATCATCCTGGTCATTGCCGTGGCGTTCGTCCGGTGGATTGGTGCGACCCGAATGACGGAACGGTTGGCTGTCGGCCTTCTTTGGCTGATCCTGACGCTGGCCTTTGAAGTTGCCTTCGGCCGTTTTGTCGTGGGGGCGTCGTGGGATCGGCTGGCGGCCGACTACAACGTGCCGGAGGGCGGACTGCTGCCGTTCGGGATGTTGGTGCTGCTGTTGTCGCCGCTGATCGCCGGGAAGGTGCGGGGAGTCGCATGATACTCGGTCGGTTGGCACCGCAGTCGTTGGGTTGATTCAGCAAATACGTGTTCAGTCTCTTGTCACCCTGTCCTCAATCGCCCCCACCGCACGCCGGAGGCCATCTCGTGGTTCAAAACGCTGTGCCCATTTACGACAACAGGCGGCAACGGATTCCGAAGTCAGTAGCGTGTCCAAGTGACGGGCAAGCCGTGGCCCTGTGAAACGGTTGGCCCTGATCCAACTTCCGACGCCCAGCCGGGCGATCCGTTCCGCATTGTCGAATTGATCGTGGGCCAGCGGCATGAGGACTTGGGGAGTGCCCGCTGCCAATCCCTGCGACGTGGAGCCGATGCCTCCGTGATGGACGAACGCTGCTGCTCTCGGCAGAAGCACGTCGAGCGGCACGTACCGAAAGTCGACAACGGTATCTGGCAGGCGGTCGGGAATCTGCTCAGGGAATTCCGTTAGCAGAACGCCTCGCCGGCTCAGCGACCGGCAGGCTTCGACGGCCGAGTCGAAGAACGCTCGCCCGTGCAGATTCGCAGAACCGGGGGTGAAGACCAGGGGCGGGTCGCCGTGACTCAGGAATTCCTCCACGTCCGCCGACAGCCCGTCCTCGTTCCGGTCGTTCCAGAGGGGAAAATCGGTCTGGATCAGGGCGTTCGGCCAGTCCTCTTGCGGAGTGCTGTACCAGTCGGGAAAGAGGCAGACGACGGCGTAGGGCGAGTGCCACCAGCGGGTAATCTTGCGGACGGGGGGCAGATTGAGGTCCTGCCGCCAGCCGTTGATGAATGGGCACACCACGGGATCGACGAAGAATCGTTCCCCAATGCGGTAGAAAAAGCTCTTCAACCAGCGTGGGCCGAACAAACCGGGGAGGAGCGGCGGCTGTTTGTCGCTCCAGAGAACTGCGGGCTGGCAATGGAGGGTAATGACCGGCAAATTCAGCTTGTCCTGTGCCATCAACGCTCCAAACCCGAAGCAATTCGTGATCCCAACGGCGTTACCCGTCGAGGCATGATCGGCGTGGATCTCGTACTGGCGTGTCAAGACTGGGCAAAGACTTTGAAAAACATGCCGGAAGGCCCGCTGCGGGTGCCACAGATCGGGGTTGTTGATGCAGTCGGCGAACTGTTCCACTGTGCCGAGGGCCTCGAAGGGAATCCCGTGCTTGCGGGCGAGTGGTTCGTAGTGCTGGTTTGTGGCGAACACGACCTCGTGGCCACGGAGCCGAAGCTCCAGGGCCAAGCCCAGCATGGGGAAAACATCACCGGAACTGCCAAACGTCGAGCAAATGAACTTCACGGGGTCACCCTGAATTCCTTTCGGTCGAGGACTTGCCCCTTCAGGTTCTTGATTTCGACAGCCATCTTCAGGGGGTTCTTCGTGAACGTCAGCAGGATGTAGCTGTTCTCGCTGGCCAGGACCTTGGATTCCGGGTCCGGGTACTTGTCTCCTTTGCCGCTGAGCGACGTGTTGTAGCAGGTGAAGCCGTCCACTTCGGCCCGCTCCGCAAAGTAGCCGAACCCGGTGATGGCGATGGTTCCACAACGCAGCATCGTACCCCACGAGCCGCCCACCTGCGACCGCACGTTGGCATTGCGTTCGCCGTGCAATCCTGGCTCAGGCCGAAGCGGACGACGGAATTGCCGGGTTTGGCCGTCTCCCAGTTCGCGACGATCTTGCTGGGGTCGCTGGTCTTGTGGGTCAGCCAAATCCGTTCGACTTGAGCCGACGCCGAAGCCGCCAAGAGCCAACCAGCAAGAACGAACGCAACGCCGTAGCGTGGTTTCATCGGTGACCTCCGCTTTCTTACCAGCAGCAACGATCCGAGCGTCCCGGATTGTACCGCAAAGGAATTTGCCTTGCTTGCGGGCAACACGTGCCATCCCAAGGTAGAATGGCGGAAATGGAGGTGTGCCCCTGTCCTCGATGCTGCTGCTGATCGTCGCTGCCGTCCGGTTCATGGCTGGGGAACCAGCAAAGCCATGGTGGAAGCACACGCCGGAACGGAAGAGGACTGGAACGGAAGAGGACTCTTGCGGCCCGGTCCAAAGGCCAGGAAAATGCTTGACCGCCGCCGATGGCATCGAGTAAAGGCGGCCCCCCGAGCGGAACGAGGCCGTGCAATGGTTCTTCACTGTGGCCCCTCGAAGCGGTCGAACACCTGGATTTCCCCAATTGTAGGCACGTCACCAGCGTCGAGGATGTTCAGCCGAACAAATCGGGCCTCAACCGGATCAAATTCTCGTCGGAAGTTCGGCCCAATGGTCTTGCCATCCAGGATCGTTTGCCACTGGACCCCTTCCTTGAACTGGATGTCAAAGCGTTGAATCCGCCCCCAGCCCTCCTGGATGACGACCGTATCGAACCGTTTCTCGTCACCGAGATCGACTTCCAGCCAGCCTCGTTTCGTGCCTACACCGGCACCCCAACGAGTTTCGGGATCTCTGTCCACTGCCTTTTCCGGCCCCCACTCGGGCTTCCCTTCCTACACACTTGACGCCGTAGCATCTCGGCTGTACTGGGATCGTCTCGCGTGCATCGTGCCTAACTCCTCCGCTTCCGTCACCGCACGGTTGACCTGGGCCACCCACTCCTCTCCTGGTCGTACCGGCCAAGCATCCAGAGAAACCAGGTTGCTCCCCTGGACGCGATGCCACAAGCTGCACCAACGCCACTCTTCGGCCCGCTCCACCAAATTCGCCCGCAACGGACTTCTCTCCACGTAGCGACACACGGTCAAAAAGTGCCCGTCTTCCTCCCGTCCAGTCCGGTACCTCGCTCACGCTTCGGGTTGCGATGGTCGGCTGCTAGCACTGGCAATTCGGCCCTCTGCGCCCCGTCTTGTCGGCATAAGCTTGCCGGATTTGCCGGTTCGTCTGAGCCGCAAGCAACCGCCGCGCCGATAACAGGAATTGACGAAAAGGCAAGCTTGCGCGCCGAAGTCTTGTCTCGGCACGCTTGAGGGAACAAGAGAAACCGGAAGGGAAGTGGCCTATGTTTGCCGACCGAAGGAGCAGCCGAACGCTAGCGGCAACTGCCGACACGCGGCCGTCGACAGCCCGTCGGCGGTTCTTGATCCGTCTTGCTGCGCCCGCCGCGGCAGGGCTCGTCGCGTTGCTGACCGCGTCTGCGGGCGGCTGGGCGGCCGAACCACTGGGCGGCAACTGGACCTGTGCCGCCGTGCAGATGCTAACCGGCCAGGAGGGCGGCACGCCGCCGGTCGTCACGACGGTCTGCTTGCAGCCCAACGGGGGACTGCTCGCCGCCGGCGGCGACGATCACCGCATCTATCTGTGCGACGTCGTTTCGGGCCGGACGGTCAAACAGCTGGTGGGGCACGAGGACTGGGTGCACGCCGTCAAGTTTTCGGCGGACGGGCGGCTGCTGGCCTCGGCCGGTCACGATGGCCGCGTGATGCTGTGGGATCCGGTCACCGGGGAGTCGATCTGCGTGCTGGATGAGGGCTGCGCCGCCGTGACGGAGCTGGCCTGGAGTTCCGACGGCACGAAACTGGCCACCAGCGGCTTTTCCGCGCAAGTGCGACTGTACGACATCGCGGCTCGCAAGCTGGTGGGCGAGTTGCAAGGCCCCTGCGAAGACTTGCGGGCGCTGTCGTTCTCGCCGGACGGCCAATCGCTGGCGGCCGGCGGCCGCAACGGCAAGCTGCGGATCTGGCATCTGGGCAGCGGGCAGAGCGCCGAAGAGTACACCGCGCACCAAGGCCGCATTCGCGCGCTGGCTTTCTCACCCAAAGGCGACCTGTTGGCGTCCTCGGGCGAAGACGGCAAAGTCTATGTCTGGTCGGTTGCCAGCCGCAGCGGCCAGAACCTGCCCCGCCGCCCGGCCAAGATCTTTTCCCTGGCCTTTATCAGCGACACCGAACTGGCGGCCGGAGGCAGCGACAACCTGATTCGCTTGTGGGATCTGACCAAGGGCGAAGAACTCGGCCAACTGTCCGGACATCAGGGCAGTGTCATGTCGCTGGACTGCAATGGCCAGGTTCTCGTCTCGGGCAGCTACGACACGGTCGTGCGGATCTGGACGATGAAGGACAACGTGGCCCGGGCGCCTCGGCCGACGACGGAGTTGAAGTAGCAGTCGGGCCGGCCCAGTTGCCGCCGGCGACCAAGGAAGGGACCGCAAGGCACGGAGGTGAATCGTGCAACTGCTCACGCATGCGAAGAATTTGTTGCAGCGGGTCTCCGGTCGGAAGCCGAAACCAATCCGCCGCGCCGTTGCGGAACCGGCCCGCCTGCGCGGATTCGAACTCATGGAACCGCGGCAGTTGCTAGCCGCCGATCCGCTGTACGTCGGCGCGGTGTACATCGAGGAAGATATCGGGTCCGACGCGCACGGCGACACGTTCGAATTGACGTTCCAAGGCGGCGCGGAAGACACGCAATTGACGCGCGTCACCCTGCGCACGGACCAGAACCTGCCGGGGATGAGCGTTGGCGACTTGATCTTCGACACCGTCGAGGGCGGCCTGGGCGCCGACCATGCCTTCCCGTTTACGCTGGTTGCCCTGCAGACGGCCGACCCCCTGGCAACCGTCCGGGCCACGGTCGACGACGGCGGCATGCTGCTGGTCCTGGACCTGACCGGCTTTCGCGCCGGCGACAAACTGGTCTTTAGCATCGACGTCGACGAAGTGCAGGGCTTCGATCCCGACGAGGTCGATTACGAGGCGCTGAACGAGAGCATCGACCCGCTGGCTTCCGGGGTCGAGTTTCAGGGTTCGCTGCTGACGGCGACGTTTTCGGCTCCGCATTTCCACGCGGCGGAGGCGAGCGGCGAGTTTCGCAACCGGTACGATTCCGCGCTGGCCGGCACGGAGCTGGATCTGCCCGCCGACGACGAGGGCGGCAAACGCGACCGCACCGCCGGAGCGGTCGGCCAGACGCAGCAATTGCCGCTGCCGATCTCGATCTCCGGCAAGGTGTTTCTCGAAACCGACCTCGACCTGCGGCAGGCGGCCGGCGAGCCGGGCCTGGCCGGCGTCACGCTGGCCCTGTGGCAGCAGGTCGACGGCGAATACCGGTTCACGGGGCACACCACGGTCACTGATGCGCAAGGCCGCTATTCGTTCGGCTTGGAGCTGAACCTCCAGCCCGGCGTGTACCAGGTGCGGGAAACCCAGCCGGAAGGCTTGTTCAGCGTGGGGGCGATCCCGGGGACCGTCGCGGGTGCCCCGACGGGCCGCAGCGTCGACGACGACCGCGACCTGCTGACGGAGATCTCCGTGCCCCTGGGCGGCACGCACGCCGTCGACTTCGATTTTGCCGAAGCGGCTCCGGCGGAAATCAGCGGCTATGTCTACCACGACCGCGACAACGACGGCCGGCGAGACGCCGGCGAGGAAGGCTTGGGCGGCGTGCAGATCGTCGTCTCGGCCCTCGAAACGATCAGCCCCCAGAGTCCGGTCACGGTCACGACCGACAGCAGTGGTTACTACGTGGTCCGCGGCTTGGCGCCGGGCGTGTATCGGGTGGTGGAAGCGGTCCAGCCGGCCGGCTACCTGGACGGCTTGGATGCCGCGGGCACGGTCGCCGGCCAGGCCCGCGGGCAGGCCCGGAATCCGGGCGACGCGCTGGAAGAGATCTCGCTGGGCGGCGGACAAGCCGGCGTCGAATACAACTTTGGCGAACTGGTCCCCGCCTCGATCCAAGGCCGCGTCAGCGTGGCCGATCGATTCGGCGACTGCTATGTCGCGGGCGCGACGCGCGTGCCGCTGGCGGACGCCACGGTCCGGCTGCTGGATGCCACGGGGCGCGTGCTGGCCGAGACGACGACGGACCCCGACGGCCGGTATCAGTTTGCCGGCTTGTTCCCCGGCACATACGCCGTTGCGGAACTCACGCCCGAAGGTCTGATCGACGGCGGCGAGCAGCTGGGGACCGTCGCGGGCCGGACCGTGGGGCGCGTCACGGCCGACGGGACGATCGGCGAGATCACGATCGCGTCCAGCCAGCAGGCGCTCGACTACGACTTCTGCGAATTCCTGCCGGCTCAACTGTCCGGCTACGTGTACCACGATCGCGACAACGACGGCCTGCGCGAGACGGGCGAGGAAGGCCTGGCCGGCGTCACGCTCCGCCTGCTGGACGACACCGGCCAGCAAGTCGCGGTGACGACGACCGATGCCCAAGGCTTCTACCAATTCGACTTTCTCCGCGCCGGCGTATACTCGGTGGTTCAGTCGCATCCCGGCGGCTGGGTCGACGGCCAGGACCGCGCCGGCACCGTGGGCGGTCTGACGGTCGGCCAGGCGGACCAGCCCGGCGATCGCATCGGCCAGATCCAGTTGTGGTGGGGCGATTCGGGACTCGATTACAACTTTGGCGAATTCCGGCTGGCCTCGATCCGCGGCAGCGTGCATCTGACCAGCCCGGACGGCGACTGCTACACGCCCGGCGGTTCGCAGCCGCCGCTGGCCGGCGTCGTCGTGCGGCTGTTGGACGCCACCGGCGCCACGGTCGCCCAGACGCTAACCGACGCCGCGGGCAACTATCGGTTCGACGGACTGTTGCCCGGCACGTACACCGTCGTCGAACAGACGCCGGAGGGCCTGATCGACGGCCCGGACCGAGTCGGCACGGTCGACGGACAGACGCTGGGAACGGCGGCCGGCAACGATCGGATCGACGGCATCGTGTTGACGTCCGGCCAGTCCGCGGTGGACTACGATTTCTGCGAACATGCGCCCGCGTCGCTGTCCGGCACCGTGTACCACGACCGCAACAACAATGGCCAGTACGAATCCGGCGAAGAGCCCCTGGCGGGCGTCACGGTGCGGCTGTTGGACGAGGCCGGCCAGGTGGTCGCGACAACGCAGACCGGCCAGGACGGCAGTTACGAATTCCGCGATCTTCGCGCCGGCCGGTATACGGTCGCCGAGTCGCAGCCCGCCGGATACTTGGACGGTCTGGATTCGGCCGGCACGGTGGGCGGAACGGCCGCCGGGACCGCCGTGAACCCGGGCGACCAGATTCACGGGATCGGGCTCCGCTGGGGCGATGCCGGCGAACGCTACGACTTTGGCGAACTCCGTTCCGGCAGCATCCAGGGGCTCGTGTTCTCCGACCTGGACCGCGACTGCCAGCGGGATCCGGAAGACCTGTCGCTGGCCGGCGTGACCGTGGAATTGCGGGACCGCGATGGCGGCGTGGTCGCCTCGACGCAAACCGACAGCGATGGCCGGTACCGCTTCGCCGACTTGGCGCCCGGCACGTACACCGTGTGGGAACAGCAGCCCGCCGGCTACTTTCACGGCGGCCAGCGCGCCGGCTCGGGCGGCGGGGACGCCAGCCTGGAAGACACGATCAGCGCCATCGCGGTCCGCTCGGGCCAGGACTTGACGGACTACGATTTCTGCGAGGTGCCGCCGAGCAGTCTCACGGGCCGGGTGCATCTGGACCCGAATCAGAATTGCCGGTTCGACGCAGGCGAGCAGCCCTTGGCTGGCGTTGTGATCCGCCTGCGCGATGCCAGCGGGCAGGTGCTGGCCGAGACCACGACCGACGCGGAGGGCAGGTACCGCTTCGAGAACTTGCGGCCTGGCCAGTACGCCGTCCAGGAGCTTCAACCCGCCGGGTATTTTCACGGCGGCCAGCGCGTCGGCTCGCACGGCGGCAACGTGGCCGTCGACGATCTGATCTCCGAGATCGAAGTGCCCGCCGGACAGGCCCTGACCGATTACGACTTCTGCGAGCTGCCGGCCAGCAGCCTCGAAGGCGTCGTGCACTTGGATCCCGACCAGGACTGCATTCGCGACGCGGGCGAGCAGCCGTTGGCGGGAGTGGCCATCCGCCTGCTCGACTCCCGCGGCCGCGTGGTGGCCGAGGCGACGACGGATGCAGAAGGTCGCTACCGCTTCGAAAACTTGCGGCCTGGCCAGTATGCCGTGCAGGAAATCCAGCCGGCCGGCTACTTCCACGGCGGCCAGCGGGCCGGCTCGCACGGCGGCAACGTGGCGGTGGCGGACCTGATCGGCGACATTCAAATCCCGGCCGGCCAGTCGTTGTCCGACTACGACTTCTGCGAATTGCCGCCGGCCCAGTTGTCCGGCTACGTGTTCCAGGACGGCGAGATGCTCCGCACGTTGAACGGACGCTTGCCGGCCGACATCTGGCAGCGGCGTGACGGCCGCAAGACGCCCGACGACCGGCCCTTGGCGGGCGTGACGCTGGCGCTGCGGGATGCGCAAACAGGGCTGCCGGTCAGCAGCGACCGGGCCTTGCCAGGGACCTACCGATCCGCAGTGATCACCGCCGTCACCGATGCGAACGGCTACTACGAGTTTCGCGGCTTGCCGCCCGGCGCCTACGACGTGATCGAAGTCCAGCCCGCGCGGCTGCAGGACGGCCTGGACACGCCGGGCAGCACGGGCGGCACGGCCTGGAACCCCAATTCGCCGGTCGCTCCGGACCAGCGTGCCGGCCACGGCGACTATCCCCAGTGGGACGCGATCGTCGGCATCTCGCTGGCCGCCGGCGTCCATTCCCGGGACAACAACTTCAGCGAGATTTCGGTGGGCCGGATGGGCATCGTGCCGCCGCCCAGCTTTCCCGACCCGATACCGACGCCCTCGGCGCCGGCGCTCGAACTCCTGCCGCCACCGGTACGCCCATTCTACTTCCCACCGCCGGTGGATGTGCCACTGAGTTTCGGCACCCGCGGCACGGGCGGGATGCAGGACTTCAGCTGGCACTTGAGCGTCATCGACGCCGGCGCCCCGCGCGGCCACGGCGGTCCCGTCCCGCTGGCCGGCTTGCAGTGGCGGGCGGTGACATTTCACGACGTCACGGATTGGTACGGCCGCCCGCTGGACCAGGGCCGCTGGACGCTGGGCACCGGGATCGGCGAAGCGGACGGCGCCAGGTCGGCCCACGAGTTGGTCTTCGGCGACGCCGACAGCATCCCCATCGCGGGCGACTTCAACGGCGACGGGATCGATGAAATCGGCGTCTACTGCCGGGGCCACTTCTTCCTGGACCTGAACGGCAACGGACGTTGGGACGACGAGGACTTGTGGGCCCGACTGGGCAACGAGTTCGATTTCCCGGTCAGCGGCGACTGGAACGGCGACGGCAAAGACGACATCGGCATCTTTGGTCCCGCGTGGCCCGGGGACCCGCAGGCGTTGGAGATTGAGGCCGGCCTGCCGGACTTGCAGAACCAGGTGCCGGGGCTGCCCAAGCCGAAGAATGTCCCGCCCAAGCCGCAGGAAGCGACCAGCGGCCTGCGGCTGCTGCGGCATACGGCCGAGGGCGCCACACGCGCGGACGTCATCGATCACGTCTTCCGCTACGGCGCCGGGGCTCAGCTCCCGGTGACCGGCGACTGGTCGGGCGACGGAATCAAGAACATCGGCGTGTTCCAGGACGGCCGCTGGCGCTTGGACGCCGACGGCGACGGCCGCTGGTCCGAGCACGACCGCGCGTTCGAATACGGCCAGCCCGGTGATCTGCCCGTCGTCGGCGATTTCGACGGCAACGGGATCGACGAGATCGGCGTCTATCGCGGCGGCCAGTGGATCGTCGACCTGGACGGCAACCACGAATTGAACGCCCACGACGCCGTCTTCCGCCTGGGCGGCCCCGGCGACCTGCCCGTCGCCGGCGACTGGAACGGCGACGGCGCCGACGAACCGGCCGTCTATCACCCCGGCAACGCCGCAGGCCCTGCGGCCATGTCCGCCAATCGTTCGCCATGACGGTCTGCGGAGTTGAACGATGGCGGGAGCGAACAGCACCGGCGATGCACGCCAGCAGCAGCGGGATGAGGCCAATTTGGAGACCTTGCCGGCTCCGCCTTGCGGGGACTCGGACGCGAGGCTCGCCCGGACGCCGCCGACCGGACAAGGGGCCATCGGCGGTGGCGGGCCAGGCACCGCGGTTCCGGAGCGTGTGGGCAGCGGCGGCCAGCCGCGCGACTTTGGCGACTACGAACTGCTCGAAGAACTGGCCCGTGGCGGCATGGGAGTGATCTATCGCGCCCGCCAGAAGAGCCTCCAGCGCATCGTCGCGATCAAGCTGATCCTGACCGGCCAGCTGGCCTCGGAGGCCGAGGTGCGGCGGTTCCACGCGGAAGCCGAGGCGGCGGCGATTCTCGATCATCCGGGCATCGTGCCGATTTACGAGGTCGGGGAGTTGGCGGGGCAGCACTACTTTTCGATGGGCTACGTCGAAGGGCAGAGTCTGGCGGACCGCGTCAAGAACGGACCGCTGCCGCCCCGCGAGGCCGCCGCGTTGGTGCGGACCGTCGCCGAGGCCGTCCACTTTGCCCACCAGGCCGGCGTGATCCACCGCGATCTCAAGCCGGCCAACATCCTGCTGGACCGCGCCGGCCATCCGCGGGTGACCGATTTCGGCTTGGCCAAACGCGTCCGAGGCGACAGCAAGCTGACCGGCACCGGGCAGATTCTGGGCACGCCCAGCTACATGCCGCCCGAGCAGGCCGGCGGCATGGCCGACAAGATCGGCCCCGCCTCGGATGTCTACGCCTTGGGCGCGGTGCTGTACGAACTGCTGACCGGCCGGCCGCCGTTTTTCGCCGCGAATCCGGTGGACACGCTGGTGCAAGTTCTGCATCGAGACCCGCTCGCTCCCCGGGACCTGAACTCGCTCGTCCCCCGCGACCTGGACACCATCGCCTTGAAGTGCCTGGAGAAGAGTGTCGCACGCCGCTATCCGACGGCCCAGGACCTGGCCGACGAGTTGGGACGTTACCTGGCCGGCGAGCCCATCCGGGCGCGGCCGGTCGGCGCCGGTGAGCGGCTGTGGCGGTGGTGCCGGCGGCATCCGGCGCGGGCGGTCGCGTCCACGGCAGTTCTGCTGTGCCTGCTGCTCGTGCTGGTCGGCGGTTCTTGGTTCCACTGGCGGCTGGAGCAGGAGTTGCTCCAGACCGAAGCCGCGGAGCGGCAACTGCAGACCACTTTGACCCGCGAGATGGCCGAGCGGCTGGACGCCGACCTGCGGCAATTGGCGACCATCCCACAGGTGATGGCGGTAACCCTGAGCCTGCGGCCCGATTGGACCGCCGACCAGCTCGCAGCCTGGATGCGCGAGGCCCTGCGGAAGGACTCGCGGGTGTTCGGCATCTGCGTGGCCTTCGAGCCCCGGCAATTCGATCGCCAGCAGGAGGAGTTTGCCCTGTATGTCTGCCGCGAAGCGGGGGGCATTGCGGCCAAGCAGCTGACCTTGCCAACCTATTCGCCCAGCTACCGCGAGTGGGCGTGGTACCAGCTGCCGACGACTCAGCGCCGAGCGATGTGGAGCGAACCGTTCGTCGACACGGGCGGCGGCAATGTGCCCATGCTGACCTACTCGGTGCCGTTGGAACGGCAAGGCCGGATCGTCGGCGTCGTGACGGCCGACCTTTCGTTGGACTATTTCCAGGTGCTGGAGGCCTGGCTCGGCCAAGCCCAGGTGGGACGCGCCGGCTACGCCTTTGTGGTCAGCGGCACCGGCACCTTTATCAGCCATCCCGTCCCGCAGTGCGAACTGCCGCGCAAGCTGGACGATTTCCCCTTGTTCCAGACGGACGCCGCCTTGACGGCGCTCCGCCGGCGGATGCTGGGCCAGGAAGAGGGCCGGGTTACGGCGGCGGATCCCTGGACCGGCCGCCTTTCCGCGTTTCACTTTGCCCCGGTCCGCTCCGCCGGTTGGGCGCTCGCCGTGGTCATCGCCGAATGAAACCGGGGCTTCACCGGCCCTCGCCCCCGCAGAGTTTTCCTGACCGCTGTAGGGACTACTCGCGCGCCGTGACAAGTTAACATCCGGCGAAATCGCAGCTCGTTTTCTTTGCCCGGTCAGCGGTCGGCGGGTATGTACTTACAGTTACAGTTGAGAGAGGTGAGATGAGTGGCTGATGAGGGGGGAAGAGGGAACGAGGTACGAACAGCTGGCTATGTAAAAGGGAGGGCTGAGATGCATACTCCACCGGACAACGAACGCTGAGGAGCGGGAGGACCAGACGCTCCTCGAAGGCCGCAAGTCCCGGATTGAACGAGGCACATGAGCTGCCGCGGGACGGGGTGAAGATTGGGTTTCCAGAACAAGAGGAGGTATCGTTCAGAGACGCTGGGTATTGGTCGGTTTCTGGTTTGTCTGAGGCAAGTACGCAACGCCAGATGAGAAGTGAGTCGCCCCCGGGGGAGGAAACGGCGGCGACCGGACGGAACGGCCAAGACGGTTGCGTTTCGGATGTCGGCTCGGCATAAAGTTCACGGCGCAGGCAGCGGGGCCCGAAGCAAGCACTGGCCCGCCCTGCGCGGCATGCCCGCTAGGGCCATACAGACCGGGCCGAAAGCGACCTGTCGCGACCTTCGGTTCCCTTCTCGCAAGAGATCGTTTAAGACCCTCTTCGCCAGCTGGCGTGGAGGGTCTTTTCGTTGACTCACCGCGGGGCCGCCCGGCCGGTTCCCTCCGCACTGGTGTGCCTGTGGTCGAGTGCAGAGAGCCCACAGTTCCGACACCTGGGGGCTCGCCACTCGACCCCAGCCACCCCGGCCGGCGTGGAGGGTCTTTTCGTGGACGCACCGCGGGGATCGCCTCACACTCCCCACGGCTCGCGGTACACGCGGCTCAACAGCCGATTGGCTTCCGGATCATCGACGAACCGCTCGTGTTCCGGGTCCCACCGCAGCTTGCGCCGCAGTTGCATGGCGATGTTGCCCATGTGGCAGATCGTGTTGCAGCGCTGAGCGATTTCGGCGGGAAAGTACGGATCTTTCCGCGACTTGACGCAGTCCAAAAAGTTGCGGTGTTCGCCTTGCGGGCAGGTGTACAGATGCGTCTCCTCCGGCCCGATCACGCTGTCCAGGATCGCGGGCGAAGAGGCCTCGACCGGAGCCCGCCAGCCCGTGTTACCGACCCAACCGTCGCTGCCTTCGAAACGGATCGCCGGCCCCGTGCTCTTGACATGCAGGACCACGCCGCTGGCGTACTTGTAGGTCAAGTCAAAGTGATGCGCCGTGTCGTACAGCCCGTTGGCATAATACTGGCCCGAGCCTTCGACTTCGACCGGCCCCGTGTGCTCGCTGTCATTGCCCCACTGGGCCGTGTCCAGCAGGTGCATGCCCCAGTCGGCCAGCATCCCGCACGAATAGTCGCTGATCCAGCGGAAATTGAAATGCACGCGGTCGGGGCAGTACGGCGCCCAGGTGGCCGGGCCCAGCCACATGTCCCAGTCCAGGCCCGGCGGCACGGGCTGCGGGGTCGGGTTGCCGGGGCTGCCCGGTCCCGCCGGCAAGCCGACGTGGATCGTGTGCAGTTTGCCGATCCGGCCGTTCCGGACCAGTTCCGCGATCCGCAGGTACTGCGGTACCGAGCGGTCCTCGGTGGACGTCTGGTACACCGTGCCGTACCGTTTGACGACGTCGCACAGCGTCCGCCCCTCGGCGATTGTCACCGTGGGCTTTTCGCAGATCACGTCTTTGCCCGCCTTGGCGGCCGCCACCGACATCGGCGCGTGCCAGTGGTCGGGCGTGCTGATCATCACCGCATCGACGTCCGCCCGGGCGATGATCTCGCGGAAATCCTTGGTGGTGGTCACTCCCGCGTTGGGCCCCAACCGGCCGGCCACGTCGGCGACGGCGCGATTCAGGTTCAAATCGTCCACTTCGCACAAGGCGACGACCTGGGCATCGCGCTGGCCCAGGAACGCGTGCATGTTGCCCCGGCCCTGGCTGCCCAGGCCGATGCACCCCACCGTGATCCGCTCGGACGGCGCGACCGCCCCTTCGCCGCCCAGGGCCCGGGCCGAGATGATCGTGGGCGCCACCACGGCGGCCGCCGCAGTTTGCAGGAATCTTCGTCGAGTCCACACGGGCGAGCGTGACATGTCGTTAGCTCCTGAGGAAGGGGGTGGCGAGTTGCGCGTTGCCGGTCGTTGCAGCGGCCTATCCAGTGTACACGAAAGTCGTTTTGCGGTAGAACGAGCGAGACAATTCAGCGACATTTTTTCCCGCGCGACTCCACGACTCGCCATGACCGTCCGCCGGCACACCGATCCATCGCCCCTGGCCCCGCTGGCCGCAGTGCTCCGCCAGTACTGGGGCTACAACAGCTTCCTGCCGCTGCAGGCCGAGGCGATGAGCTGCGCCGTGCAAGGGCGGGACTCGGTGGTCGTCTTGCCCACCGGCGGCGGCAAGTCGCTGTGCTTTCAAGCCCCGGCGATGTGCCTGCCGGGCTTGGCCCTGGTCGTGTCGCCCTTGATCTCGCTGATGAAGGACCAGGTCGACGCCCTGCGGAACTGTGGCGTCCCGGCCGCGTTCGCCAACAGCACGCTGTCGTCGGCCGAGCGGCGGCAGGTGTCCGACGGCATCCGCAGCGGCCGCCTGCGTTTGCTGTACCTGGCGCCGGAGCGGCTGCTGACCGAAGGGACGCTCGAATTCCTCCGCTCGGCCCGCATCTCGCTGATCGCCATCGACGAAGCTCACTGCATCAGTTCCTGGGGGCACGACTTTCGCCCCGAATACCGCGGGCTGCGGGTCTTGAAGGAGGCTTTTCCGCAGATCGGCATTCATGCCTACACGGCCACCGCCTCGGAAGCGGTCCGGCGGGACATCGCCGAGCAGTTGCAGCTGACGAATCCAGAGTTTCTGGTCGGCTCGTTCGACCGGCCGAACCTGATCTACAAGGTCCAGCGCCGGCACGACCGCTTGCGGCAGATCCGCGAGGTGCTGGATCGGCATCGCGGCGAGTCGGGGGTGATCTATTGCATCACTCGCAAAGACGTCGACCAGACCACCGCCACCTTGGCGGAACTGGGCTATCGCGTCCTGCCGTACCATGCCGGCCTGACGGACGACCAGCGCCGCCGGCACCAGGAGATGTTCATCGAGGACAAGGCGGACACGATCATCGCCACGGTGGCCTTCGGGATGGGCATCGACAAGCCCAACGTGCGCTACGTCATCCACGCGGGCATGCCCAAGTCGCTGGAGAACTATCAGCAGGAAAGCGGCCGGGCCGGCCGCGACGGGCTGGAGGCCGAATGCTGCCTGTTCTATTCCGGCCAGGACTTCGGCATCTGGAAGAGCATCGTCGAGGGCTCGGCGGATTCGGGCCGCGAGGGCGCTTTGCGATCGCTGTCCGGCATGCTCGACTTCTGTACCGGCGTCCGCTGCCGGCACCGGGCGATCGTCGAGTATTTCGGGCAACGGTTGTCAGGCGACTCGTGCGGCGCCTGCGATGTCTGCCTGGGACAGCTGGATCTGGTCGACGACGCGCTGGTCGTCGGCCAGAAGATCCTGTCCTGCGTGATGCGGCTGCAGCAGCGGTTCGGTGGCGACTATACCGCCAAGGTGCTGAACGGCTCCAAGGAGCAGCGGATCGTCCAGCAGGGCCACGACCGCTTGAGCACCTGGGGCTTGCTGGCCGACGAGCACCTGCGCACGATCCGCGACTGGATCGAACAACTGGTCAGCCAGGACTATCTGGCCAAGATCGGCGAGTACAACCAATTGCAGGTCACCCCCGCCGGCTGGCAGCTGCTGCGGGGCGAAGTCACGCCGCGGCTTCTGCGGCCGGTCCGGACGGGCAAAGACGTCAAGCCTCCCAAGTCCCGGGTGGCCGCGGAATCGTGGGAGGGCGTCGAGCGGGGCTTGTTCGACGAGTTGCGCCGGCTGCGGCATGAAAAGGCCCTGGAGCAGAAGGTGCCCGCCTACATCGTGTTCGGCGACGCGGCGCTCCGCGATATGGCTCGCCGTCGGCCGTCGTCCCTGCTGGCATTTCGTCAAGTGAAGGGCGTCGGCGACAAGAAGTTGGCCGATTACGGGCAGGAGTTCGTCGACTGTATCGCGGCGTACTGCCGAGCCCACGGTTTGCGGATGGACATTGGCAGTCCACCTGGATGACGCGGGCGAGGTTCCACTCGAGGAGATCAAAGCATGCGAAGTAGTGCATTCCGTTCTGACGGCAGTGCGGACAAGTGTCCCGTGTCCCGCCGCCGCTTCCTGGCCGGCGCCACGGCGACGCTCGCCGCCCCGTACTTTGTCCCGGCGTCCGTTCTGGGCGCTGCCGGACGGACGCCGCCCAGCGACCGGCTGCGGACTGGGCACATCGGGCTGGGCGGGCAAGGCTCCGGGCACCTGGGCGGGTTCGTGGGCAATCCGGCCACCCAAGTCATGGCGGTCTGCGACCCGTTCCAGTCCAAGCGGATGGCGGCCAAGCAGCGGGCCGAGGACCGCTACGCCGACGAAATCGGCCGCGGCAGCTACCACGGCTGCGACGCCTATGCCGACTTTCGCGACCTGGTCACCCGCGACGACATCGATGCGGTCGTGATCGCCTCGCCGGAGTTCTGGCACGCCTTGCACTCGGTCTGGGCGATGCGGCACGGCAAGGACGTGTACTGTGAAAAGGCGATGACGCTGACCGCGTACGAAAGCCAGGTGGTCCGGGAGACGGTGCGGCGGCACGGCCGCGTGTTCCAGTTGGGCACGCAACAGCGGTCCGACCGCAACTTCCGTTTGGCGGCGGAATTGGCCCTGAACGGCTATCTCGGCAAACTGCACACCGTCAAGGTCGCCGTGCCTGGCGGCCGAGCGCTGCCCGTGGCCCAGCCGGCCCCGGTGCCGCCCGACTTGGATTTCGAGATGTGGCTGGGACCCGCGCCTGCCAAGCCGTACAACGACCTCCAGTGCAGCTATAACTGGTACTTCGTGTACGACTATTGCATCGGCTGGATCGGCTCCTGGGGCGTGCACCATATCGACAGCGCGCTGTGGGGCGCTCCGGAGTTCTGTACCGGCCGGATCGACCTGCAGGGCACCGCCGTGTTTCCGACCGAGGGGTTGGCGAACACGTCGATTTCCTGGCGCGTCGAAGCCGTGGCTGAGAACGGAGTCCGGATGATCTTTACCGACGACAGCGGCCAGCCGCACGGCGTCCGCTTTGAGGGCGAGGACGGCTGGGTCCACGTCGTCCGCGGCGGCATCCAGGCCGAACCGGCATCCCTGCTGAAGCTGACATTGCGTCCCGAGGATCGGCACCTGGTCGAGTCGTACAACCATCATACGAATTGGATGGACTGCATTCGCACCCGCCGCGATCCCGTGTCCAATGTCGACGCCGGCTTTGCGGCCACCGTGCTGACCATCGTCTCGGACATCGCGACCCGGGCCGGCCGCAAACTGACCTGGGACTGGACCGCCGAACGCTTCGTGAACGACGACGTGGCCAATGCCCTGCTCCGCCGCCCGATGCGCAGCCCGTGGGTCCTGTAATCTCGACGCGGCAGCTGGTCGCCGCGTTTCCTTCCACAACTCACCTTCCTCCCAGAAGTCCCATGTCCATCGCCACCATCAAGACCTTGCCCTTCCTGCTGGCAACCCTCGCCGGCATTGCCATCGCCGCCGAATCCGTGCCGGAGATGGCACTCGACCAGGCGTTGGCCCAGCTGCAGACCTACGATTACGGCCAGAACGATCAACCGCTTCGCGTGCTCGAACGGGCCGTCTTGCGTCAAGCCACTGACGCCGCCAGCCGGTCCGACGTGGCCCAACGCCTGGCGGCGATTCTGGCCGCGCCCGGCACGACGCACGCGGCACGCGTGTTCCTGTGCCAGCAGTTGGCGATCGTGGGCAGTGACGCACAAGTCCCGCTGCTGGCCAAGTTGCTGGACGATCCGCAGACAGCCGAGATCGCCCGTTACACGCTGGACGCCATTCCCGGCGACGCGTCGCTGGCCGCCCTGCGCGACGCCCTCAGCCGGCTGCAAGGCCCGGTGCGGATTGGCGTGATCAACTCGCTGGGCCTGCGCCGCGACGACAAAGCCGCTCGGGAGTTGGCCGAACTGCTGTCGCACACGGATCCCTCGGTCGCCTCCGCCGCGGTGGAAGCGCTGGGCAAGATCGCGACCGCCGAGGCCGCGTCCGCGCTGCAATCCGCACGCGCCACACCCACGACCGCGATCCGGCTGCACAACGCGCGCCTGCAGTGTGCCGAGCGGCGGGCCGCCACAGGCGATGCGCAGTCCGCCGCCGGGATCTACGAGCAGATTTGGTCTTCCGACCTGCCGCCCGCCCAACGCGTGGGCGGACTGCTCGGCTTGGCGCGAGTCGCCCCGGACAAGGCCGTCCCGGTTGTACTGAGCACGCTGGCTGCCGACGAGCCCCTGCTGCAGGCGACCGCGATGCAGTTGGCCAGCCGCCTGCCGGGCGCTGCGGTGACGACAGCCCTGGTGGAGCGTTTGCCGCAACTGGACGCGGCGGGGCAAGTCCTGTTGCTGGACGCGCTGGCCCAGCGGGGTGACCGCGCGGCAGCAGCGGCCGTGCAGAAACTGACCGCCGCTGAACAGGAACCGGTTCGCGTGGCGGCCGTTTCGGCGCTGGCGACATTGGGTGACGCGGCGCTGGTCCCGCGCTTGCTGGAACTGGCGGCTGCGGGCAGCGGGACGCTGCCGCCGGCGGCCCAGTCGGCACTGGCCAGAATGACCGGCGCCGGAGTCGAGCCGGCGCTATTGGCCCTGGCGGGCGACGGCGACGCGGCCCGCCGGACGGCGCTCTTCCGCGTGCTCGCGGCACGGCGGGCGGCGGGCGCTGCGCCGACGCTACTGCGGGCGGCCGCGGACCCGGATGCGCAGGTCCGGCTGGCCGCGTTCGAAGCCCTCGCTGCCGTGGCCGAGGCGGACAGCTACGCGCCCCTGGTCGCGCTGCTGGTCGCCGCCCCGACGCCGGCCGACGCGCAGGCCGGCGAGCGCGCCGTGCTCGAAGCGGGCAGCCGGCTGGCCAGCCCCCAGCAGCGACTGGCCCCCGTGCTGGCCGCCCTGGAGCGTGCTCCGAATCAGGCCAAGCCGGCGTTGGTGCGCGTGCTGCGAGGAATCGGCGGCGCCGACTCGCTCGCCGCCGTCCGCGGCCAGTTGGTGAACCCCGACGCCGCGGTACTGGACGCGGCGGTTCGTGCGCTGGCCGCTTGGCCCGACGCCGCGGCGGCCCCGGATCTGCTGCAGTTGGCCCAATCGGCAGCGAGCCCGCCGCACCGAGTCCTGGCGCTGCGCGGCTACCTGCGACTGGCTGGCGAGATCCAGGACGCCGCCGCCCGGCTGAAGATGTTGGAGGCCATTCAGCCAATCGCCACGAATCCGCAGTCCAAGCGGCTGCTGCTGGCGACGTTGGCCGAGGCGGCCGAGCCGGGCGCGCTGCAAGTCGCCGCCGGCTTCCTGGGCGATCCCGACGTATTGGCCGAGGCCGAGGTCGCCACGCTCCGGATCGCGCGCGGCCTGGTCCGCCGCGACGCCCCCAGCGTGCGGGCGGCGATGCGGAAGTTGCTGGACACGACCAAGGATCAAGCCGTGGCGGCGGACGCGGCCGCCTTGGATGACGAGGCGCTGAAGGCCCCGCCGCCCGACGCCGCCCAGACAGCGCTGCAGTTCGACAAGGCGCGCAGCGACGCCACCAAGGCCGCGTTGGCCAAGCGGGCTCCGCCCGGGTATCGCCTGGCCTGCTACCTGGACTGCGGTCCCGACGCGGCCGACGGAGCCAAGGACGGGCCGCTGTTGCGACTGGTCGGCGGCGGCACGTACTTCTGGACCGGGTCCGAACAGGTCGCCGACGTCCGCTTCGGCAGCGTGTTTTTCGACAGCGGCCGCGTGATCTTCGAAGCCAGCGGCCTGAAACCCGCCAAGTCGTACCAGCTCGGCTTTTCCTGGTGGGATTTCGACCACGCCACCCGGGCCCAGGCGGTGATCTTGGCCACGGGCAAGGGCGAAGACGAGACCCGAGTGCTGGACAAGACCAAGCTGCCGTCGGGGGCTGACAAGCAGGCGCCGGAAGAAAGGGTGCTGTCCGTGCCGGCGGACCTGTACCGCGACGGCACGCTGCGAATTACGTTTCGCAACGAAGCCCAGCCCAACGTCGTCGTCAGCGAATTGTGGCTGTGGGAGAGTTCGCCCGAGTAGTCCCGCGTTGCACGGTGAGCGTCCGGGGCTGGGCCAGCACCTCGGCGCCGTCGGAAAAACGCACTTTCCGCGCCGCCGCCTCGTAGTTGTACACCGCATAGCTGGTGACGCCGTCCTTCCGAAACACGTTGGCGATCGGGTCATCGGCCGTCACGCCCGTATCGTTGCGCCCCAGCTCCTGCAGCGTGTGGATCCACTGGTACATGAAGGCGTGCGAGTTGCCGCCCTCCAATTTGCAGTTGGGGTTGGCGTCGATGTACTTGGCGGCTGCCGCCGGGTCGGCCAGGGCCGAGAACATCACCACCAGGTCGCCCCAGCCCGTGTTGAAGTCGCGCCCGCCGGGCCGCTTGGCGACGATCCGCTCGAAGTTCTTCCGCACATAGTCCGGATGCCGGCCCATGTACAGCGAAGCAGGCGTAAACGGCAGCCAGTTGATGCCATGAATGCAATCGATGTCGCCGGAGAACCACGTGCCAAAGGCGCCTTTGCCGCCCCACACCATCCCCAACGCGACATGGGGAAAGTCGGGCGGGTAATTCGTTCCCGACACGTCGAACCAGTACTCCTCGACAGCGATCCGCTCGGTATTGAACAGGTACAGACCGGCGTCGCGGATGGCCGTCTCGCCCGTGGCCTGGCCCCACAGGATCATGCCGTACCAGGCGTTCAGCGACTCGGACGATGACTCCTGGTTGTTGCCGTCGCCAAAGTTGGCGTCGCCCGAAGCCCAGGAGTGGCCGGCGTACTTGTCGAAACACCGCAGGTAGGCGAACAGCGGATCGCGGCGGTCGGGCGAGGCGATGTCGCGGATCAGCAGCTGGACCATCGGCCCCCACTGGGCCGCCCAGCCGGGATCGACGCGGGCCACTTCGGCTGCCGCGCGAATGAAATAACCATAATGGAAGTGATGGTCGTTCAGCGAACTGTCGCTGCCATACGACGGCCGGCTGCCGATCAGCGAGTCCCACGTGGCGTTGTAGTAAAACACCGGCTGTTCCTTGCCCGGGGTGGCCGTGAACCAGTTCTCCAGCCGGCGTTTGATCTCGTCGACAAAGGCCCGTTGCAGGCCGGCTTCCCCCATCGTCTCCGCGATGCCGCTGAGCGTTGTCAAGCGGCCGAGATGCTTGCCTTCCCAGTACGTGTCCGCGAACCCGTCCGACTTCAACTTGTCCGCCTCGGCCTTCAGGTACCCGAGCATCCGCGATGTGTCCGGGACACCTGCGGCCGGGAGCATGGGCAACACGCCCTGGATCGGCACCTCGGTCGCGAACGATTCGCCGACGACCAGCTTCATGACGCCCCGCACGGAACCGTAGGTCCAATCCGTGAGCTGCGTGCGGGTGTATTTCCACTGATGGGGATACAGGGCCAACAGCGTACCCGGCTCGTTGCCCTCGTACGCCTTGACCGTCGGGCGGTAAACGGCTTGCACGCGACCGGCCTCGATCCGGTACTCGACCCGCGTGTCCGTCACGTGGTTGTACGCGTACTTGCGGAACGCGGCCAGCGTGCCGGGCTGGTTGTCGGGCAGCAAGGCCACGGCGAAATAGGGTTTGCCGCCGGCGCGGTTGGTGAACGTCGGGCTGTCGAGTCCCGTCCAGGTCGATCCCGTGGGCCCAAACAGACCGTAGTGCTGACCGTCGGCGGTGACGCCCAGCACCGGTTCGTCCGCCCGGCCGGACCAGACCTGTGGCGGGCGCGAGAAACGAACGACCGGATCGCCGCCTGAGTACAGGCAGTACACAAACGGTGAGCCGTGGCCAAGGCTGACGCGCAGGGACGCCGGGCCGTTGGTGAATCGGACGGACAGGAACCAGTCGGAGTAACCATCGCAGTCGGCTTGGGCAAAGCTCGCCGCCGCCGAGTGACCCAAGGTCAAATCCCCGCCCGGTCCGCTGCCGCGGCCAAAGATGCCGGCCTCGTTGCCGT
>CAIYOB010000479.1 GCA_903927685.1 uncultured Planctomycetaceae bacterium | reverse complement strand
TGACCCACAGGATCTCGATGCCGTCGTTGACCGTCGACGTGAAGTCCTTGTTGCCGTCCGCCGTGGCATACCGCAGCGGATTGGTCAGTTGCGTACGAGCGATGATCGTGATGTCGTCGTCGCCGTTGGTGCCCATGATCACCGCACAGTCGAATCCGGTCACCTGTCCGGCTTCGATGTGGTCGTAGCTGATCCGGGCGTTGGTGCCGACGCGGATCCCGCCCTCGTCCGGTTCGGGCCCGGCCTCGAAGACCACTGCCCCGCCGCCGGTGAGCATGTTGAACTTGTCGCCCGCCGTCTGACCGATCGGGTCGCCGCCGTCGACGAACAGCGGGATCGCCCCGGCGACCACGTTGAACGTGTCGTCGCCTTCGAGGCCGAAGACCTCCAGCGACTCGTTGCCGACGAAGGTCACGTTACCGTCGTTGCTCGCATCGTTCAGGTCGTTGACGCGGACGCTGCCGGCCGGGATGCTGATGTCAAAGGTCTGCGACAGCGAGTTTCCGACCACGACCAGCGTGTCCTGGCCCGCGTCCAGATCGACATTCACCGCTGTGCCGACGGTGTTCCCGTAGTAAACCACCGGGGCCACGATGTCGCCCTGCACCTGGCCGTTCTGCTGCACCGCCAGGGCGCGTTCGACCTTGCCTGAATTGGCGTCGTAGACCGTCACCGTGATGTCGTCATCGACGGACGTGGACCGGACCGTCGGGGTCATGCCGCCGGCATCCAGGTCGATCGTCTCAATTCCGCTGTAGTGAACTGTCCCGACGTAGCCCACCACCGTGCGGGCCTCCAGGTCGACCGTCACCGCAGCCAACGGCGAGTCCAGATTGAGCGTATCGCTCGCCGAGGGGCCGTCCCCTTCCACGTGCACCATTCCATAAGCCAATCCCCCCACCACATTGAAGACGTCGTCGCCCTCCAATGCCTTGAGCGACAGGTTCAGCGCGTCGGACGGATCGACCACGATCTGGCTATTGAGGTTTACCTGGCCAGCCGCATTGACCGAGAAGACGTCGTCGGCCGACGTGCCGAGATAGATGAAGGTGTCGTCCTGGACGGCATCGGCGTCATCGAGCACCAGGCTGCCGCCCAGCCCCAGATTCGTGAAGTCCAGCGGCAGCAACGACCCGACTTGGACCGCGCCGCTGTCGGGCGTCGCGCCCGGCGTCAGGCGACTCGAGTAGGCGCCGGCGGGCGTGGCGACGGTCAGCACCAAGTTGCCGTCGTTGCCGCCCAGTGCCAGCCCTTCCATCGTCTGCAGCGTCACGGGCGCAAAGCCGACGACCGTGACCACGGCAGATGACGAACTGGTCGGCGCAAAACGGGTGTTCGCCGTGGCGTTGATTACGACCGTATCGGAGGCGGTCGGATCGTTGCCCTCGGCCGTGATGTTCACATTGGCAATCGGGGTCACCGAGAAGTGGTCGTCCCCAAACCGCCCTTGCAGCACCGCTGTGCCGAAGTTGGCATCGGCCGCCGTGTTGAACGTCATCACCGTGCCGTCGTTAATCCACACGCGGCCCTGGTTGTTGTTGCCGGCGACCGGGCTGATGGCAATCTGGTCGCCGTCGTTCGTGCCGCGGATCAACAGCGTACTGGCCGCCGTCTTGGACTGGATGTTGACGCCTTCAAGCGTCGCGTAGTTGACCGTCACGGCCCCCGCCTGGTCCACTGTGCCGCTGCCGAAATCTCCCGACTGCGTAATCCGGGCGCTGCCCAGCACGGTCAGGCTCAACGCATCCGCTACGATTCCGCCGGATGCCGACGGCTCGCCGCCGTCGACCACCAACGTGTTGACCCCTCCCGCCAGGATCGACAGGTCGGCCGTCATGGTATCGGCACCATCGAGGCCCGTCAGTTGCAACGTACTGATGCCACCAAAGTCGATCGGCACCGCGTTGACCGTGTACTGGGCCGCTGCCGTGTGCAGCAGCGAGTCCGCGTTGTTCGTGC
The DNA here is from genome assembly GCA_903927685.1 of uncultured Planctomycetaceae bacterium. Next base: position 9,580 of record CAIYOB010000479.1, on the reverse strand, counting down.
CCACCAACTCCAGCGTGTCGTCCCCATCGGCGTCCACCATGAACAGGCTCAGGAAGCCATCCAGTTCCGTCGGATGGATCCGGAATACGTCGCTCCCCGCGTCGTTGTCCAACTCGACCGAGTCGAAGCCTGCATAGTCGTACGTCTCGCGGTTGTCGATCTGCACTCGATCGCCAAAGATCGGGCCGGAAAAGACTTGCCACAGGTTGTCCGCCAAGTCGTCCTCGATCTCCAGCGAATCCCCCACATCCTCCGAGGCCAGCAGCACGACATGCTCAATTCCCACGTAATCGAGCGTCTGCGGGCCGCCATTGACCTCGACCGAGCCTTCGCCCGGCGCGAACCCGGTGTTCACTTCCAGGACGTCGGCAACGCCCGCCTGGTCCTGGACGGTCAACACGTCGCTGTTGCCCGGACCGCCGCCCAACGTTGTCACCGTCGCGTACGGCTGCGGCAGGTTGAGTCTGAAATCGTCATCCCCTTCCAGGCCGTCCAAGGTGAGGAACTCGCCGGCGGCGTCCGTCCGCCGCAACGGCACGTGCGTCCCGTAAATCGTCGTCAGCGACACAACGCCCGTGACCGCGGCGACCGTCAACTGGTCGTCTCCCGCGGTCCCGCGCGCCACCACGGTGTCCGTGCCACCCTGGCCGTCCAGCGTCACACTGCCGCTCGCCCCGAGATTCAGGTAATCGACCGCCAGCAGGCTGTCCACCTGGACGAGCCCCGCATCCACGGCCGCTCCCGGCGTGTGCACGATCACGTCGCCATCCGCTTGCCCGCGCACCGTCAGCGTCTCACCCGCGGCTTCGCCGTCGTAGATCAGCGCCTCGATGCCGTTCAACGAGATCGGTGTCACCAATCCACTGGTGTCAAACGTGCCGCTGTCGACGCCCGTCGGCGTGAACACCGCGGCATCCGCCGCTGCGCTGCCCGTGATCGTCACTGTGTCAGCGCCGCCGGCGCTCGGATCGTTCCCGTTGACGGTCAAGGCCGTATCGGCGAGTCCGTTCAGATCGATATCGATGTCATCATCGCCAGCCAAGCCGTTGATGGTGGCGGTGGCGAAGTCCGTGAACTGCACCGCGGGGCTGCCATCGACGCTGACCGTGAAGTCATCGGCGGCCGTCCCCACGACCGTAATGTCGTTGTCCGCGTTGGTGGCGTTCACGGTGACATCGCCAGTGCCGTCGCCATCCACGGAAATCGACTCAATTTCATCGTAGCTGACCGGCAGCGTGCCCCAGACCTGGATGCCGCCTTCATCCCCCTCGGGGCCCGCAGTGAAGACCACCGCGGCCGGGCCGGCAACCAGATTCAGCACGTCCCCAGGCAGCGTCGCGATCGGGTCGCCTCCCAGGATCAGAATCTCGGTGCTGGCCGCCGGCGTCACGTTGAACGTGTCGCTGCCTTCCTGGCCGTCCACGCGTAACGCTTCCGTGTTGGCGTAGTTGATCGGCTGGGCCGAAGCCGTCACGGTGCTCGGCGTGACCGTGATCGTCTCGCTCGTCGAATTCCCGTAGACAATCAGCCGGTCTTCGCCGCCCGATAGGAGATCCACCAGGAACGTCGCGCCCAGATTGCTGTAGTTCAGCACCGGGTCCGCATCATTGGCCTGCAACACGCCGCTGGTCGCCGTCAGCGGAGTCACCTCCACCGTGTCGTCGCCCGCCGTGGCGTTGACCGTCAGGTTCTGGCCGCTCACGTTGGCGTTGACCGTCTGCAGATCCTGGAAGTGGATCGTGCCGCCGTAACCCGTGATCGTGGACGACTGCAGATTGACCGTTACCGCACCGGCCGCCGTGTCCAGGCTCAGCGTATCGTCGTCATCGCCGTCCCCGCCGTCGGTATGCGTCATCATGTACGGCAGCGTGCCCGACAGGCGGAACAGGTCGTTGCCCGCCAGTCCTTCCAGCACCAGCACGTCGACGCCCGGAGTCGCCACCGCCACGTGTGTGCCCGGCGTGTTCGTCAAGGTGATATTGCCTGCGCCCGGCACGACAAACGTGTCGGCTACATCCGACCCGCGATGCACCAACGTGTCCAAACGGCCACCCGGATCGCTGAACCGCAACGTGCCTGTCGCCCCCAGCCCCTCGAAGCTCATCGGCGCCAGGCTGTCCACCAGCACGCCGCCCGCGTCCACCTGCGCTCCCGGCGTGTAGGTGATCGTATTCGCACCGGCCGGTGTCAGCACATCCAGCAGATCGTTCCCGCCGCGGCCGTCAATCACCACCGCTTCCGTCGTCGCAAAGTTCACCACCGGCGAGCCGGTCACCGTCACACTGCCGGCGTCAGACGCCGTGGGAGCGTAGGTGATCGTCTCCGACGCCGCAGTGGCCGTGACCACCAAGTGATCGCTGGCCGTCGGATCGCCGCCGTCCACGTTGACCGTGGTCACGCCAGCCAAGCCGACCGGCGTCACACTGATCAGATCGTCGCCGAACCGGCCCTGCAAGTTGACCGTGCCGAAGGCCGTGAACCCGATCACGGTCTGGTTATTGACCCAGATCCGGTTCTCGCCATTGTTCAACAGGGCGACCTGATCCGGTCCGTTGGTCCCGTGGGCCGTGATGATGTCACTGGCCTGGAACGCTGCGACCTTGGCCACTTCCAGCCCGTAGAACGGAATGGCTCCGTCCGGCGTCGTGATTGTGCCGGAATCGTCCGTGGCGCCCGGCGAGTAAACCGTCGTGCCCGCCGTGGAATTGGCGACGTTCATCGTGTCGACCGCCGCAGCGCCCGGCAAGCCGCTTGGCTGGCCGCCGTCCACGGTCAACGCCACGCCCGACGATTGGGCCCCCGTCACGTTGATCGTGTCCGCACCCAAGCCAGCCGCCACAGTCAAGGTCTCGGCCGCCGCCGCAACGTCGATTCGCTTGGTCGCATCGACAGCCACCGTCGTGGTCGAACCGCGGACGACAGTGATCGTGTTCGCCGCCGCAGAGCCATGTACCGTCACCGCATCGGCGTTCCCGCCGCCGGACACCGTGAAGGTGCTCGTCAGGTCGGAAGCCAAGTTCACCGTCAACAGCGGATTCAGGCCATTGGCCCGGGCGGTCACCGAGGTGGCCGACTGCGGCGTAACCTGGATGTCGTCCTGGTCGCCCGTGCCGGTCAGGCTGAAAGTGTCGCCGGACTGGCCGCCGCCGTTGAACACGACGCTCTGCAGACCCGTCGAGCCGCCAAACTGCGTCGCGCTGAGCGTGTCGTTTCCGCCGAGTCCGTTGACGGTCAGGTCCTCGACATTGACCAACGTGATCGTGCCGCCGAGGCCCGTGACCAGGTCGCCGGTCGCCGCTTGCGTCAAGGCGATGGCGTCACCAGCTGCAGTGCCGTTCAGGATCGCCGCATCCGAGCCTGCTGCCGGGTTTCCGCCCCAGAGCTGGATCGATACGTACGGCTGCGTGGCCTGGATTGTGAAGGTGTCGTCGCCGTCGAGTCCGTCCAGGACCAATGCTTCGAGCCCGTCGTGGATCAATGTAACGTGGTCGCCGTACAGCGACCGCAGGCTGATGTCCCCGGTGGCCGCCACGGCGAAGGCATCGTTCGAGTCCGTACCACGGGCCACGAGAGTATCGTTCAGACTCGTCCCATCAAGGGTGACATTGCCGTTCGAACCGAGGTGTTCGTAGCTGATTGCCAGCCGGCTGTTGGGATCGGGCGCCAACCCGCTTCGCAACTGGATCGTGCCGGCGTCACGCGCCGCACCAGGGGTATGGATGAACCACCCCGAGCCGTGGACGGTCACGCTTTCGTTGCCGTTTTCCCCGTCGTACAACAGTCGCTCGATCGTCTGGACCGTAATCGTCTGAGCACCCACGACGAGCGAGCCGGCGTCGAACGCGGTCGGCGTCCAGGAGACGTTGTCGTTGTTCGTGCCGACGACGCCCTGCACCGCCAGCGTGTCGCCGTCGATGCTGGGATTGTTGCCGATCACGGTCAGACTGGACAACGCCAGGGCGCGGACGTCGATATCGATGTCGTCGTCGCCGTTCTTGGCGTCCACGGTCAGCCCGCCCGAGTTGCTCACCACGATCGCCGGGCCTCCGTTCACGGACAGTTCGTACGAGTTCGTGCCCGTCCCGAGGACTTTGATCTGGTCCGCTCCGTTGGTGCCTTGCACCATGAATGCGTTGCCCGCGAGATTCAGGTCGACCGCTTCGATGTGGTCATAGCTGACGGCTTGGTAGCCCGCTACGCGGAACCCGCCCTCATCGCCTTCCGGCCCGGCCACGAAGGTCGTCGCTGCGGCCGCCGTCAAACTGATTCTGTCCCCCAGGATACCGACCGGGTCGCCGCCGTCCAAGAACATCTCCGTGGCCGCCGAAGGCGTCACGTTGAATGTGTCGCTGCCCGTTGATCCGATCACGCGCAGGCCATCGATATTGGCGTAGTCAATCCGCTGCCGGGCGGGAACCGTGATGTGCACATACGTTCCCGTCACGGCGATCGTATTGCCCGTGGATGTGGCCATCACCGTCAGCAGATCATCGCCCGACACGCCATTGACGGTGAACTGGTCGATGCTGTTGGCGTTGACCGTGGTGTGGTTGAAGACCAACCGAGTGGTGGCAGCCGTGACATCCGGTGTGACGCTAAACTGGTCGTCGTTCACCGTGCCCAGCACAAACAGGTCGGCCCCGCCGACGTTTACGTTCAGCGTCTCCAGACCCGAGAACGAAACTGGGCCGAACAACGCCTCCGTCACCGTGCCGGCGCCGAAATCAACCGTCACGTTGCCGCCCGAGCTGAGGAAGTTCAGCACGTCGCTGGCATCCGGGTTATTACCGTGGACCGCGACGCCGAAATACGGATGATCTCCGTCGATCGTGAACTGATCGTCCCCGTCCAGGCCATCGATCACCAGCTCGTCGATGTCGGTCTGTGTGACCGTCGCACGACCCGCGAACGACACCGCGCCAGTCGTGCCTGCTACACTCAGACTGTCATTCTGACTCGTCCCCAGAATCGTCAACTCGTCGGTGCCGTCCAGTGCATCGCCGACGAAATTCAGCGTGCTGCCCGGACCGAAGCCCACGAACGAGATCGGCACCCCGATCGTTTCGATGTCTCCGCGGTCGTCGGTCGCGCCTGGAGTCAGCGTGTAATCGACCCCCTCGGAACTCGAACTGCCGGAGACGCTGAGCGTCGTCGAAGTGCCGGCGACCACCGTCACGTGCTCGATCGCGGCATAGGCGATCGGCACCGCCCCGAGCGCACCGGATGCGCCCGTAATCGTCTGGGCCGTCACATTCACGCCTACGGTCGCCGCCAGGCCATTGACAATCAGCGTGTCGCTGGCGGTGGGATTACCCCCCAGGACGGCGATGCCTGTCAAAGAGAACGGCGTGACGGGATTGTTCAGGTGGATCACATCGTCGCCGGCGCCGGCATTGATGACCAGACTCCCCTTGCGGGCAAACTCAATCGTCTCGAAGGCATCGACCCGAACCAACCCTGTCGGTTGCCCGGTGAAAATCGAAGCGGCGTTGCCGCTGTTGGGGCCGGCGACGTAATCGATCGCATTGTCGGCTCCCGTTCCGACAACCGTCAGCACGGCGGCAGGCACATTATCTTGGACCGGTTCCAAATTGATGAAGTCGATCCTCATCAGGACGTTGTTATTGGCGTCCTCGTAGGCCAGTCGGCCCTCGGTGACTGCCGGGCCCACCGAGTAGATGACTTCCGCAAACGGCGACGGCGCGGGGGCGCCAAGCACTTGCAGGGTGTCCGAACCGGCGCCACCGTCGAACAGGACGGGCGTCCGCACGGGCCCGCCGCTGGCGTCGATCTGCAGGACGTCGTCGCCGTCCAGTCCCTGGATCTCCAACGTGCCGAACCCCGAGTACAGGACGGGCACGCCCAACTCGACTTTCTGGTCTGTCACGATGATTGGACGATTGGTCACCTGGTCGTCGTCGCCCTCGGCGGAACCGAGGATGACCAGCGTATCCACCGGCGCGTTCGGCGAGGTGTCCAAGCCGATCACCTCATAGATCACGCTGCCCGTCAGACGCTTGGGCGCCACCTCAAAGCGATCGACCCCACCCCGGTTCACAAACGTGGCCTCGGCAAAGCCCTCGAAGTCGATCGGCGTGCGGCCATCGATCGCCGAACGCGTAGCCGCCAATTGGATCGCCGGCCCCGGGGCGATCTGCCACGTGTTGTCGCTCAGGTCGTCGTTCAGTTCCAGCACGTCGCTACGACCGTTGCCCAATAACTGCAGCAGTTCGACGCCGCTGAAGTTGAGGAACTGGTTGCCCGCTTCGGCTACGGTTCCCGCGTCGTCGGCTGCGCCCGCGGCGTAGCTGACGCTGTAACTCCTGGTCAGGGCAACGTGCTGGCTGTGATCCATCAACAGCACGTCGCTATCTCCGGGATCACCCCCGAGCACCGTGACGCGCATCCCGCCCTGATTCCACACTTCCGGATCGACGGTGAACCTGTCGTCACCCCCCAGACCCTGGAGAACAACGTCGGCGTAGCCAGTCACATCCGTCGGATTGCCGGGGACGCCGGGCACGTTGCTGACGCGGACCACAATCTGGTTTGCCGAACCGTCTCCGGCCAAGTCTTCGTAACCGACCGTGATCCAGTCGTCCGCCGCGCTGCCTTGAATGACGACCGTCGTACCGCTGACCACGGGGTTCTCGACATCGTCGTAAGCGAGCGGTAATAGAGGATTGCCACCAATGTCGGTAGACATGATCGTCCCGCGTCCGGCCACGAATGGATCGGGCACGATCCAGGACTGAGCCAGGGTGCTGGTGACGGTGTCGACACCGGTCTGCCCCTGCGCATCGATCGCCGCCGATTCCACGTCGGTCAGCCCGTACGTGGTGGTCGTCCCGCCCGTCGCGGGCGAAGTGATGGCGATGGTTCCGGTGTTCTCACCCGTCGCCGTGAACGAGATGGCATCGTTGGACGATGTGCCCACCAGCGTAAAGCGATCGCTGGCCGACGGCAGCCCGCCGTCGATGTTGACCGCCGAGATCAGCCAATTCGTGGCCTGCGTCGCCTGGATGACGTCGTCGCCCTGCAGACCGTTCAGGCTGATGCTGCTGCGGTCGCCCAAATCGTCGAACGTGATCTGAGGACCGTCGTTCACCCGCACCGTGCCGCCGTCCGCATGCACTTCATCCGGCAGAGCCACGAGGGTCATGGTGTCGGCATTGCCCGTACCGTTGAACGTCAGCCGGTCGGCCCCGCCATCCCCGCTGGCGGCGTTGATGCCGAGGGAGGCGACCAGCACCTGCTCGAAGTCCACCGCATTGATCACTGTCTCCGGCGCTTGCATCCCGGTGGACAACCGGGCCAGGATCAGTTGCGAATTGGGCTGCGGTCCCGGGCTGATCGCATAAGTATCGGCGCCCGTGGTCATGTCCAAGCCAATCCAGTCGCTGTCGACCGGGTCGCCGCCGTCGATATTGATCGTCAAGCTGCCGTCGTTGCGACCGCTGATCCCGATGGCATCGTCGCCGGCCAACAAATCGAAGTTGATCGTGTTGAATCCCGTGAAGGTCTGGACGCGGTACAAATAAGTCCCCGTCGCCTGATCTCGGACCGTCACCATCGGGTCCGCGGCATTGCCGGCGGCGTTAAAGTCAGCCGACACCTCTTCGCGCCCGCTCGGGGCGCCCGGCGTGCCCGCCGGGTCCGGATTGGTGCCACGCAGCGTCAGCGTGTCCGTGTCGGCGACAAAGCCGTCGTCGTCGTGCACGCGGATATCGGTGTTCGCCATGTAGTCGATCACGACGACCGGCGTGCCGGTCGCCGTGTTGTTCGAGAACAACTGGCCGCCGTCGACCGCCGAGGGCTGGATCACGATACCCTCCGAGACCGCGCCGCCATACAGGGACGTGTGATAGATCAGCAGATCGACCGGATCGCCGTCCGGCGTGGGATCGGCGGCGTTCGGGACGCCTTCGTTCCAGTTCAGATGGACGCCCCAGCCGCGCGGCGTATTGTCGGCATACGGGGTCACTTCCAGGGTATCGATGTTGGCGGCCGGCGACTGCGTGGCCGGGTTGTCCGGCGCGGCCAGCGGCGGATTGATCAGGTTCTGCCCTTGCAGGTCGAAGCCGTAGCTGTTCAGGAACTGCACGCCGTCGAACATGATCGGTGAACTGTCGTTGAGGACGAGGAAGCCCTCCTGATAGCCTGCGTCGGTGTCCGAGGGGAAGTCGATATTGCGGCCGACGACGCGGAACCAATCCGTCTGGTCGATCTGCGGATTGTTCTGGTCGCCGATCAGGTTGATGACTCCATTGCCCGGCGCCAGCAGCGTCCGCTCGATCGAACTGAACCTGACGCCGTAGGGATCGTTGCCGGCCACCACGGACACATTCGGCGGCGTCTCTTTGTCGCTCCACAGACTGAACGACGACGTCGAGGCCACGTTCAACTGGTCGCCGATCGGCATGCCGTTGATGTCAAAGTTCAGCGGCGGCAAGTTGCCGTTGATTTGGATGTTGAACATCGAATGGGCCGCGACAAAGATGTCGTCCGCCACGAGTCCTGCCTGCGGCCCCGTCGTCCGCACCCCGGCCTCGTCGCCCGCATTAACGATCAAGCCGGGACGCGGCGGAGTGGGCGCCGATTGCACGAAGGACGCGGGAACCACGGTCACCGGGACGAGGAAGCCACCGACTCCGGACGCATTGAGGACCGCGACCCGATTGGGGCCGCTGACACCGTCGTTGACCCGAATGTTGTCGAATCCATTGCCTGCCCCAAAACCGGGAATCAGCGTCCCCACACCAAACCCGAACACATTATTCGTGCCCCCCGGGACGGCGACCCGAGCTTCACTAGCCGCTTGGATAATCGCCCGGTTGCCGATGCCGCCGGCCGTAACGCCGCTGCCGTCCAGCGTGAGCCCCGCCGGGAAAGCGATCCCATTGATCAACATGTCCGGCCCCGTGCGTCCCGTGACGCCGGCCAGTCCCGGCAGATTGCCCGCGAGCGAGTCCCCGGGACTGGCCACCCCGGGCGCTTGGGTGTAGGGGTTGCCGTTCAGGAACACCAGGGCCGAGTTGCCCGCCGACGTCTGGCGAGCGCTATCGGGATTCGGCGCGATTGGGCCCGGTACGGCCCCGCTCGGTAGCAGAGCTACGGTCATGTCGTCGTCGCTGTCGGTCCCCGTGACCCGAACCAGGTCGTTGTTGCCGCCGCCGTTGAAGATCAACGTCTCCATCGTGCGAACGTTCACCGCCAGCGTCGCGTTGTTCGCGCCGGCCAGACCCGCATTGGCCGCGTTGGCCAAGATGTCCAAATCGCCAGCGGCGTTCAGGTAGTCGTAGTTCAGGTTGCGGGCAAATCCCGCATTGTTGTCATTGATGGTCAGCCGGTCACGGTTGTTGCTGTCCGCGGCCGGATTCCCGTCGCCTTCGAGCACCAGGCTTAGGATCGGCGCAAACGCGGTCTGCCCGAGATGGGCGGCGATATTCACCGTGAACTGGTCGTTTCCCTGGGAGATCATCCCCGCGCCCTCACCGAGGAACAGGTTGTTCGCGCTCAGCCTGTCGCCGGCAATCGTAACATGGTCCGAGCCTTCGCGCGTGTCGAGCGTCGTCTGCAC
>CAIYOB010000478.1 GCA_903927685.1 uncultured Planctomycetaceae bacterium | reverse complement strand
GCCAGCACGGACGCGGCGATCCTGCAGATCAGCCAATTCCTGTTCGTAGCGGGTGCGTTCGCGTTCGAGAAGGGGGCCGAGATCGACGCGACGGTGGACTATCACGGCGAGACGGCGGACGACGTGTCGCTGGAAGTGCTGACGATCGGGGCCACGAACGTCCAAGCCTTCGTGGGACTCGGCGGTCCGTATCGGAACGACACCAACGGCGACCTGCAGTGGACCGCCGAGGACCCGATCAACGAGGACGCCAAGGGGTTCGTGATCGACGACTTGGATCTGGCGGTGGCCGTGCTGACCCGCGGCAAGCTGGAGGTCCATCCGACGGCCCTGAACACGACCTTCACGGCGGTCAAGGCCAACGCGACGAAGTTGGGGTTTGTCGGGTTCGGCGATGATTTCAAGCTGGAAGCGGACAACGTCGCGTTGGTGATCAACACCAGCAGCGGCAACCTGCTGGGGCCGATCGTCGACTTCACGGCGACGTTCCCGGCCAGCGGCAACTCGCCGGCGGGTTTGGCGGTCAAGACGGGCACGACAACGGCACCGCTCTACATCGACTTTGACGGCCAGCAGCGAATCGGGTTCAGCACCGAGCACGCGGTCCTTCAGATCCGCGAGTTCATCTACGTTGCGGGCGGTTTTGCTTTCGAAAAAGGGCCGGTCGTCCAGGCCGATGTCAAGGGTAATGTCCGGGATGCTACCGGCGTTTCCCTGAAGACGATGCAGATCGGGGTCTCGAATGGTGCGGCGTTTGTGGGGATAGGCGGCCCGTACTGGACGGACGCCAACGGCGACGGCGCGATGCAGGAGTCGGAAACCAACCCGGACGCCAAGGGTCTGGCGATTGCCGACCTGGATCTTGGCTTGGTGATCATGGAGCGGGACGCGTTGGAAACCGATCCGGCGGTGGTGGGAGCCAAGTTCTACGCGGGCAAGGCGACGGCCGAGTATGCAGGTTTTGTGGGACTGGGCGACGATTTCCAACTGGAGGCCCGCGACCTGACGCTGGCCATCAACCACGGCAGCGGCGGGATTCCGCTGAATCATCCGGCGATCGATTTTGCCGCGAGTTTTCCCGGCGGTTACGAAGTGAAAACGGGTGGCGCACCGGTGTTCTTGGATTTTCCGGACCAGGTGCTCGAGGCGCAGATCGCTCAGGCCACCATCGCGGTGGCGGGCGTGGTGTTCCTGGATGGTAGCCTGGCGTTTGCCAAGCACGACCGCCAGGAAGTCACGCTGACCGATGGGTCCACGGAGACGATGTCGATCGTCACGCTGGGGGGGAGAAACCTGTACGGGTTTGCCGGCGTGCAGGGCCCCTATCGGCAGGACAGCAACGCAGACGGCGTCATCGACAGCCAGGATACGCTGAACACGGACGCGATGGGCCTGTCGCTGGAGGGCGTGAGCTTCGGGCTGGCGATTCTGAAGCCGGAACCGCTGGCATTGAGTTCGTACTATGCGTTGAGCGCCGAGGCGGATGCGGTGCGTCTGGTGGGGATTGACGGACTGACGGCCGAGGGCACGCAGTTGAAGGTCGAGGTCAACAACGTCCAGGGGCTGGGGGCCGTCGGCACGACGGTCGTCGATTTCACCACCTTCACGGGCGGAGCGTTGGCCGTCGCCACCGGCGGAGTAGCGGTGGATTTGAACTTTGACCGGCGACTGCTCCGGGCGTCAGGCGCCCTGCAACTCGATCTCTTCGACCTGGCCCACGTGGACGGCGTGTTTGACTTCGAGTTGCAGCCCAGTTCGCTGACGGCGTTTCTGACGGGGGCGGCGACTCTGGGTCCGAGCGCTGCGCCGGTGCTGAGTTTGGACACCACGGGCTTGGTGTCATTGACCTCCAGCGGTCTGGCGGTGCGGCTGGATGCCGAACTCACAGTCGCTCCGCCGCTGATGGATTTTGACGCCGAATTCCAGCTGTTGATCAACACGACTGGCAACGAGGTCACTTACCAAGTGCCGCAGCGGCTACAGAGTGCGGCGGGGCTGAGCACGTTCACGGTGCCCGCGGGGCCGCCGCAACTGGACGGCAGCCAGGGGGCGACCGGGTTCTACGTCGTGCTCACCGGCAGCGGCGACCTGACGTTGAGTTCGCTGGCCCCGCTGCACGGCGAGTTCCGGTTTGAAGTCTCAACCGAGAAGGTCGCGCTGTTTCTGGCGGGCTCGCTGACTTTGAATCCGTTCGGGGCCGTGGACGCCTCGGGCGACATCCAGATTCTGGCCGAAGGCGCGGTTGGCTCGCTGAGCCTGGCGGTCCAAGGAGGCTTGGCGGGCGACGCGTTCGAGTTCTTCGGCCAGTTCGCCATCGAATTGAACACCACCTCGACGGCACAGGCCGTGCAGACCTTGGACATCGACACCAGCAGCGGCGAGGTCCTGGGGCTGAAAAACGCCACGATCACGCCCGAAACGGTGCGGATCCTGGTGGCTGGCGGGGTGACCATCGCCGAGACTTTTACCATCCGAGGCCGGGTCGACTTGACGGCAAGCACAAGCGGGTTCGACCTCCAATTCGATGGCACGCTGCCGTTGAGCGCTTTTGGCTCGGTCCGGGTGGGCGGGGCGGCCCAGATTCGCAACGGCGTGCTGGCGGCTTACATGAACCTGGGCGTCAACACGATCGACATTCCGAGCGTGACGATCGACGGCAATTTCACGTTGGTGGTCAACACTGGCAGCTCGGAGGCAAATCTAGGCGGACAGACGATCGCAGCTCGCACGTATGAAGTGGACATCGCGGCCACTGTCCTGATCCTGGGCTTCGAACTGCACGGCGACGTGAAACTGGCTTACGCCAATGGGCTATTCGAGATTGGCATCCACGACTTGGCGTTGAATTTCTTCAATTTCATCGACGTGAACGTCAGCGGGTACGTGCGTTCGGACGGCCAGTACCTCTTCCAGGGCCAGATGTCGACGGAAATCGGCATGGGGCCGTTCACGCTGTACGGCGGCGTG
>CAIYOB010000477.1 GCA_903927685.1 uncultured Planctomycetaceae bacterium | reverse complement strand
CGTTTGGCTGCCTGGCATCGGCTCAGTCGCCGAAGGCCCCGCTGATCAAGCTGCCCGTGACCTTTGGCGCGGCGATGGAAAATACTCCGTTCGTGTTCGGCGACCGGCCGCTGCTGGCGCTCAAGTTGAGCCCGGCCAACCCGATCCTGGAGGCAGGCCCGGGCGAGGGGATCAACAATTCCGACGTAGATCTGTTCGAGTGGGAGGGGAACACGTATCTCTATTATGCCACCGGCGATCAAGCCACCTGGGGCTGCGTCCGCGTGGCCATGCACGCCGGTCCCCTGCGGCAATTCTTCGAAAGCTGTTACCCCGCGGGGACACCCTGCACCGCCGTAACCACCAGGCAGTGAAACGATCTACTGCCACGAATCGCCGCCGAGTTGACGCTGATCGAGAGGTCACCCTGGCCAGGCACGTGGATCGTCCTGGCAGGCCGCTATTATCGGAACCAGATCTCGAGCAGACGCCCGATGATCTGGCAACCGCGGGCGTTGGCGTGGACGGCGTCGCCCATGAACCAGCCGTAGGTCTTGCCGCTGTCCTGGATGTACGACCACCAAGGGCCCGTCATGTCAAAGAAGGCACACTTCTCTTCCGCAGCTACTTTCTGCAGATTGAACCGGAAATTGTCCGTCGTCGTATCGATCTCGCGAGTGTACGTCCGAATGTGCTCGTCGCGGACCGAGCCGAAGACGGGCGTCAGCAACAGCACCTCGGTATCGGGCTTCTGGGCGCGGACCTGCCGGACCACCGACCGGACCGCTTCGGCGTCGCCACGGTTGGAAATGCCGCCGATGACCAGCAGATCCGGGTTGTGCTTCAGCACGTACTCCTGGACGCGATTGTCCTCCTGATAGTACGTGCAGCCGGTCGAGCTGCGCAGCGACGCGATCTTGACGACCTGGCACTTGGGATAGTCGCGCATCAGCAGCAGCTCGAACGACGAACCGGACGTATTTCCCATGATGCTGTCGCCCAGCAGGACCATCCGCAGTTCCCCGCCCTCGCGGAGCTTGCTCATGGTTTTCGGAAGGTAGGTGAAATGGTCCGCCGGCGGACGGTAAGCGATCGGGTCCATCGCCGCATAGATCGCGTCGATCCGCTCCAGGGTGCTCCGGCCGGCAGCTTCGTCGGCGACGCTGCCGTTGAGCAGGAAGCCGCCCAGCCGCGCGGTGCCGGGCGAGGCGATCTTCAGCACCAGTTCGTGCTCCGCCTGGCGGTCCAGCCCCCGGGCCAGCGAAACCGGACGCATCGTCGGTCCGGCCACGTCCTGCGGCGCAGGCAGCGTGCACGGCGCTGCCCCATCGACGGCGTACTCGTAGTCCGCACTGTCCTTGTCCACCACGTCCAGGATGCCGATCTCCGAGCCCTGGAACTTCAAGCTCAGTGTCGCGCCGACCTGGTTCGATGTCAGCAGATGCCGGAACGGGCCGATCGGGCTGGCTTGGCCCGGTTGCCAATTGCCGGACCGCTGGACCGGCGGATCTTCATACGCGACGATCCGGCCGTTGTCATCCGTCGCCGGGAATAACGGCGGGGGCAGCGTGCGCCGCTGGGGCTGGTCCGGAACGGGATAGGCGGTCAGCAGTGCGTCGACAAACGGGGCCACGGCGTCGGCGTAGATTCTGGCGCCCGCATCCGTCGGGTTCACGCCATCGGCGGAGAAAGCCTCGAACGAGATCTCGCCGGCGATGATCTTCTGGGCCGCGTACTGGGCCAGGTTCAAGCTGGGGATGCCGTAGTGCTCGGCGATCTGCTCGCTGACTTGGACATACTCCGGCGTCTGCCCCGCCCGATAGGCGGCGAGCATCTCGGGCGTCAATGTATAGACGAGGATCTGGCTGTGGGTCGCCCGATACAGGATGACTTGCCGGACCACTCCTTCCAGCGACGTTTTGACTTGCTCGATGTCCACGCCTCGATCGTCCGCGGCGAAATCGAGGATCGCCAAGTGCCCGCTGCAGATCACCTCGCCGAACACCGCTTGTCCGCGGGCACAGCGGTACAAGCCGAACCAACTGCCGCCGGACTGCGTGTGCCGCGTCTCGATGAGCGAGGCGTCCGGGAAGTGCTTTTGGAAGCCCTTGACGATCTGGGCCGAGTACCGCAGGTTTGCGTCCCGCAGTCCGGTCCCGGCCAGCACGCTGTTGCCGATGAAGAACAGGTACTGGTTCCCGACGACGTTCGCCCGGAAGAAATGCTGGCTGTTGGGAATGCCGCCGCGAACGTGATAGAACTCCGCGGCTCCCGCCGTCCACGCGGCACACGCACCCAGGAGGAAACCACAGGCGGCTCGAACCCACGCTGGCGTCATCATGATAGAACGATCCTTTCTACGACTGAGGTTCCCCTCAGTCTACCGCAGCGCTCCTACCGCCGCCCATCCCCACCACCCAGCGGCCCAGGCGGCCGCGGGAGGCAGAAGACAGCGACCCGGTAAGCAGCGACGGTTCCTACCGCCCTCGCCCTGCCGCCCTCGCATGTTCCCAAAGTGCGTTGCGATTGCCATACTACCCCCGTGTCGGTTCTTGGCCGACGTCTTCGCTTCCCCCACTGAAATAGGAGCCCACCATGTCCCGCCTGTCTTCCGCGGAAGTCCTGCTCACCCCGTCGCGGCGCCGGTTCCTGCAGCAATCCGGCATCCTGCTCGGCTCGGCCGTGACCGCCGGGCTACCCTTGGCCCGCAGCGTTCACGCCGCCGGCAGCGACCTCTTGCGAGTCGGCTTGGTCGGTTGCGGCGGGCGCGGCGCCGGGGCTGCCGTGAATGCCCTGAACGCCGATCCGCACGCGCGGTTGGTGGCCCTGGGCGATGTCTTTCCGGACATGCTCCAAGCGACCCGCGCCAACCTGCGCACGGCCAAGCCCGACCAGACCGTGGTGGACGACGACCATAGCTTCGTGGGCTTCGATGCGTACCAGAAGGTGATCGAATGTTCGGACGTGGTCCTGCTGGCCCTGCCGACATACTTTCACCCGATCTATCTCAAGGCCTGCGTCGACGCGGGCAAGCACGTGTTCTGCGAGAAGATCCACGCCCTGGACGCGCCAGGGGTCAAGCTGGTACTGGAGGCCGGCGACATTGCCCGGCAAAAGGGTCTGAGCATTGTCTCCGGCCTGGCTTGGCGATACCACACCGGCGTCCAGGAGACCATGAAGCGAGTTCTGGATGGCGCGATCGGGCGGATTACCACCATCGAGGAGACCTGCAACACCGGCTCGCTCCGCTCGCGGCTGCGGCAACCCGGCTGGACGGAAATGGAGTACCAGCTGCGGGACTGGTACAACTTCTGTTGGCTGGCAGGCGATCTGCCCGGCCTGAACCTGGTGCACAACTTGGACAAAGCCGCCTGGGCGATGCGAGACGAGCCACCGCTGCACGTCTGGGGCATGGCGGGTCGGCAGACTCGGGTCGGTCCCCAATACGGCGACGCCTGGGACCATTTCTCCGTCGTGTTCGAGTACGCCAGCGGTACCAAGATGTACGCCTACTGCCGCCAACAAGACGGTTGCTTGCCCAGCATCGCCGACTATTTCATCGGCACGAAGGGGACCTGCGACCTGTTGAACTGCCGGATCGACGGAGAGAATCCGTGGCGTTACACCGGCCCCGGCTGTGACCGCTTCGATTTGGAACATGTGGCCCTGTTCCAGGCGATCCGCAGCGGCCAGCCGATCAACAACACGCTGTACATGGCCCGCAGCAGCATGCTGGCCATCATGACCACCTGGGCTGGCTACACCGGCCAATTGATTACCTGGGACCAGGCCATGAGCAGTCAATCCGTCGTGGCTCCGCCACGGCTGGCCCTGGACGCGGAACCGCCGACCAAGCCCGATGCCGAAGGCCGGTACCCGCTGCCGACGCCAGGCGTGACGAAATTCCGGTAAGGAGGTGGGACAGCCGGAACAGGAGCGACGGTGCGAGCGGCCGGCGGACGGGACGTTTAGAGTTCCAGCAGCCACGGGAGTCCATCCAGGACGCGGAACCAGTTGACCGGGCCCGCGTCCAGCGGTTCGACGATGAACAACAGCGGCTCGCCGCCCAGGCGGCCCAAGGTGGCGCGGCGCCAACTGGCCTGCAGCCAGTAGCGGGCCGG
>CAIYOB010000476.1 GCA_903927685.1 uncultured Planctomycetaceae bacterium | reverse complement strand
GGCGCGATCCGACTGTTCGAAGCCGATATCTACCAGATCCCCGTCATGCTGGCCCTGCTGAAACTGTTGAGCATCCGCCAGCCCGACACGACGGCCTTTACCAGCAGCGAAATCGACTTTCGCGTCCAAGGCGAACACGTCTACCTGGACCGAATCAACTTCAACGGCGACGCCGTCAGCCTGAAAGGCAGCGGCGAGATGGACCTGGACCAGCGCATCAACCTCAAGTTCTACTCGCTGGTGGGTTCCGGCGAGCTGAACGTGCCGATCGTCCGGGCCGTGCTCCGGCAGGCAAGCAAGCAACTGCTGCTGATCCACGTCGACGGCACGCTGGACCAGCCGCAATTGGTCCGCGAGCCGCTGCCGTTGCTGCGGGGCACGCTGGAACAGATCTTCCCCGAAGCGGCGGCCGGCGGTGACAGCCTGTCCAACCTGCCGCCGCTGGGATTCCCATCGCCGCCGGCGGAGCGGCGCTAGACTCCATTGGCCTGAAGTTGTCGGGGTTGGGTGGCTGGGGTCGAGCCACGAGGTACGAGTGGCGAGCCCCCAGTCTTCCGTTTCACGTAGCCGAGTTTCGCCGAGACGCGATGCTCCGGTCTCGGAGAGACCGGTCTCCGTGGGAGCTGGCACGCCAGTTGAGCTTGCCCCTATGTCAGGATGTCAGGCGCTGGGTGCCGATTGCCGGGCGCCGCCTGCCGGGCGTCAACTGCCCGGTGATGGACCCGGGCTACCGACCGAGCAGCCCGCTCGGCCGCCAGCGTCACTGCGGCCATGACCGCACTCGCCTGCTCGTTCACAACGACCGTGCCCGCGTGCAGACGGACGACCAGTCGGCAGCGCTTGTCGACGCCACCCCGGGAACCGTTTTCGTCGCTGATGGTCGCCGTCAGACCGCGAATCAACGGCGCGAATCGGGTCAGGGCCAGGCGAATTCCATCCTCGATCCGTTGCCGAGCCGGGGCCGTGACCTGCAAGCCCTTGAACTGCATGGAAACCTTCATCGAAATCCTCCTCGTGTCGCGTAGGTCCGTCTCCGAAGTCGAACAGCTCGCTTCTGGAATGTTCTATGGGCCTAGCTGACTATTGACAAATTCAATCTTTCGATCGTAAATATCGTTTTCGCAAATGCCTGAATGGCCCCGGTCGACAGGACGGAAAGGGACGCGACATGGACTGGATCAACTACCATCACCTGCTGTACTTCTGGGTCGTGGCGCGGGAGGGCAGCGTCGTGCGCGCTTGCGAGGAATTGCAGTTGTCGCAGCCGACCATTAGCGGCCAGCTGGCCAAGTTCGAGAAGTCGCTGCGCTGCAAACTGTTCCGCCGCGTGGGGCGGGGCCTGGAGTTGACGGAGGAGGGCCGGGTGTTATTCCGGTACGCCGACGAGATCTTTACGATCGGCCGCGAGATGGTGGAAGCGATGAAGGGTCGGGCCACCGGCCGGCCGCTGCGGTTCACCGTCGGCGTCGCGGACGTCCTGCCCAAGCTGGTCGTGTACCGACTGCTGGAGCCGGCTTGCCGTCTGGAGGAACCACTCGAGCTGGTCTGCCACGAAGGCAAGCTGGATTCGCTGTTGGCGGACTTGGCCCTGTTCAACCTGGATGTCGTGCTCTCCGAGACGCCGGCCAGTGCCCAGACGCGAGTCCGGGCGTTCAACCATCTGTTGGGATCGTGCG
Organism: uncultured Planctomycetaceae bacterium; assembly: GCA_903927685.1. The sequence goes on along the minus strand of CAIYOB010000476.1, from coordinate 2,717 downwards.
ACGTGTCCATCTACGGGACGACCGAATTGACGGACCGCTACCGGCGTGGGTTTCCGCACTCGCTGGCCGCCGCGCCGTGGCTGCTGCCCGCGCCGGGCACGGCCCTGCGTCGCGACCTGGACCGCTGGTTCGACACGCTCGACATGCGTCCCAAGATCGTCGGCGAATTCGCGGACAGCGGACTCATGAAGGCCTTTGGCCAGGCGGGGATCGGCTTGTTTGTCGGGCCGACGGCCATCGACGCCGAGCTTCGCCGACAGTATCAGGTCGAACCGCTGGGCCGGATTGAAGCCATCCGTTTTCAATGCTACGCGATCACCGTGGAACGTCGCCTGAAGCACCCCGCCGTGCTGGCGATCTCCCAGACAGCCCGCGGAGCACTCTTCTCCTCGGACGAGCATTGATTTAAGCGATGTAAACCAACGAAATATCCTATTCGTCAATGCGTTGCGATCGGCCTATAACTTCGGTAAAGGCACTGGGCCGTTTCATTCACAGGGTTCAAACATCGCAAGGAAGACCGCCATGAAAGTTCATCTCAACGTTTCCGGGCAAGACCTGTCGCCGTCGCTGCGGACGCTGGTCGAGCAGCATTTCCGGTTTGCGGCCAGGCCCTTCCGTTCGGCCGTCCAGGCCATTGACGTGACGCTGTACGATGCCGGGCACGCGGGAGCCGGCGCCACCAAGCAATGCGAAGCCCAATTGCACTTGCGGGACGGCCGGACGGTGACCATTCAGCGGCAGGATGGACGCGCAGAGTATGCGGTCCAGCAAGTTGCCGAACGGATTCACCGTTCGCTCCGCAGCCTGCGCGATCGTCGACGCGAACGGTCGAGCCTCTCCACCGTCGGGTAAGTACTGGTGCGCAGGATCCCAAGTTCCTGGCGGAGTGAGCCAAGCAAGGCGCGGAGAAACACGTGGCAGAACAACCCTTGGTCGGGATCATCATGGGCAGCAAGTCGGATTGGGACACGATGCGGCACGCGGCGGAGGTCCTCGAACAGTTTGAGGTTCCGCACGAGCGGCGCGTCGTGTCCGCCCATCGCACGCCGGACTGGATGTGCGAGTACGCAAGCTCGGCAGAAGCGCGGGGCTTGCGGGTGCTCGTCGCCGGCGCGGGTGGGGCGGCGCACCTGCCCGGCATGATTGCGGCGCAGACGACGCTGCCCGTCCTGGGCGTCCCCGTCCAGAGCCGAGCGCTGCAGGGACTCGACTCGCTGTTGTCGATCGTCCAGATGCCGGGTGGCATCCCGGTTGGGACGCTGGCCATCGGCGAGGCGGGCGCCAAGAACGCCGCCTTGCTGGCCGTGCGGATCCTGGCCAACGAGCACCCTCAGCTTCGGAAGCAATTGCACGCCTATCACGATCGCCAGCGCGATCAGGTCCTGAGCGAGTCCCAGTTATGAGCCAAGTCGTGCTTCCCGGTTCGGTGATTGGTGTGCTGGGCAGCGGCCAGCTGGGACGGATGTTCACCATTGCGGCGCGGCGGCTGGGCTATCGCGTGCACGTGCTGTCGCCGGACGACGATACGCCCGCCGGGCAGGTTGCCGACATCGAAATCCAGGCCGACTATCAGGACCTGGATGCCGTGACCCGGTTCGCCCGGGCCGTGGACGTGATCACGTTCGAGTTCGAGAACGTGCCGGTCACGACGGCCCAGATGGCGGCGCGCTATGCGCCTGTACGGCCTGCCGGCCAGGTGCTGCACACCACCCAGAACCGGCTCCGCGAAAAGACGTTCCTGCGGGATGCCGGTCTGCCCGTGACGCCCTTTGCGCCGCTGCGATCGCTGGCCGATCTCGACGGCGCGATTGCCGCCGTCGGCTTGCCCGCCGTGCTGAAGACCGCTTCCTGGGGTTACGACGGCAAAGGGCAGAGTCGGGTGGCATCGCGCCAGGAGGCGACCCAGGCGTGGCAGACGCTCGGCGGCGGGGAAGCCATTCTCGAACGCTGGATCGACTTCGAGGCCGAACTGTCCGTCGTCGCCGCACGCGGTGTGACGGGCCAACTGGCCTGCTTTGACCCGATTACGAATTCCCATCGCCAGCATATTCTCGATGTGTCGCTGGCGCCGGCCAACGTCTCGGCTCGGGTGGCCGAGGCGGCGACCGAAATCGCGCGTACGGTGCTGGCGCAGCTGGACGTGGTGGGCGTGCTGTGCGTCGAGTTCTTTGTGACCCGGCAAGGCGAGTTGTTGATCAATGAACTGGCCCCGCGCCCGCACAACTCGGGGCATCTGACCATCGATGCCCACGTGACTTGCCAGTTCGAACAGCAGGTCCGTGCCGTTTGCGGTCTGCCGCTGGGTTCCACGGAGCAACTGCGGCCGGCAGCGATGGCGAATCTCTTGGGGGACCTCTGGGCCGACGCCGAACCGTCCTGGTTTCACGCCTGCGTCTTGCCGGATGTCAAGCTGCACCTGTACGGAAAACGCGAGCCGCGGATGGGGCGCAAGATGGGCCACGTGACCGCCCTGGGACAAACCACCGACGCCGCGGTCGCCCGCGCCCTCGAGGCCCGGCGGTTATTGGCTCCCGCGAGCCAGGCGTCGGGCCACGCTCTTTGCCGTTGAACCCCAGGCCGTGTGGACGGAATTCTGATGATTGCCCTATCCGTCAACTTCGTGCGCGTCCGTTTCCTCGGAAAGGCAAAATCATGGAGGGTAGAATCATGGTGAGCGTACGCCCAGGACCGACGGAATGACAACGGATGGAATG
>CAIYOB010000475.1 GCA_903927685.1 uncultured Planctomycetaceae bacterium | reverse complement strand
TGGTGCTCTGCACCGGCGCGGGCGTGACCGCCTGGGACCGCGCCACCGGCAAAACGCTGTGGAGCACCCCGGCACCGGTCTCGTTCTATAACACGTCCATCGGTACCGCGATCTCGCTCGTGCTGTCCGAAAAAGCCGCGTTTATGGCCGACGGCAAACAGCTACGTGCCTTTCGACTGTCCGACGGCAAGGAACTCTGGTCCGCGCCGGCCACGTTCAACCACCACAAGGACCCGGACGTGTTTCTGACCGGCGGGCTGGTCTGGGCGGCCGGCTACAACGCGAACAAAGGGCAACCGGCCCCGGAATTGGACCTGGGCTTCATGGGCGTCAACGGCTACGACCCGGATACCGGGAAACTGGTGAAGCAGATTCCCCAGCAGATGACGCGCCCGATGGGCCACGATCGCTGCTACCGCAACCGGATCACCGATTCGTACTACATCAACAGCGCGACCGGCGGCAGCGATTACCTGCAATTCGGGACCGGCGCGGAGTTTCCCAATCCTTGGGTGCGGGGCACCTGCGGCATCGGCATCATGCCCTGCAACGGCTTGCTCTACGCCGGGCCACCGTCCTGTTCCTGCTGCAACTGGGTCATGCTGAACGCGCTGAACGCCCTGGCGCCGGAACCGCAGTTGGCGAAATCGGACGGCCCGATCGAGGTCACGCCGGTGAACCGGCTGGAGCAAGGGCCCGCCTTCGGCGCGGCCTCAGGCCCCGCGGCTTCCCCGACCGACTGGCCGACTTATCGCCATGACGAGACCCGCTCAGGGGTTGCGAACAGCCCGGTGGGCACTTCCATTTCACCGCAATGGGAAATCCAACTGACCGGGCGCCCGAGCGCACCGGTCATCGCCGCCGGCACGCTCTTGGCCGCGGACATCGACGCGCACCAACTGTGCGCCTTCAACGCCCGCACCGGCGAGTCGCTCTGGAAGTTCACCGCCGGCGGCCGGATCGATTCTCCCCCGGCGTTCGCGGACGGATTCGTGGTCTTCGGCTCGCGCGACGGGGCCGTCTATTCGCTGCGGGCGTCGGACGGAGCCCTGGCCTGGCGTTTCACGCCACTGCCCAGTCGTGTGATCTGCGCCTATGAGCAACTGGAATCCGCGTGGCCGGTCAGCGGCACGGTGCTGGTCAAGGACGGGCTGGTGTACTTTGCGGCCGGCAGAAACTCGTTTCTGGACGGCGGCATCTTCGTCTACGCGCTCGATATGAAGACCGGCGAGGTCCGCCACCAGCAGCGCATGTACGGCCCGTACGGCGAGGACGGGTTCCCCATGCTCACCCAGCCGGACTTCACGGCGGCGATGGGCATCTACGGCTTCAAGGCCGATGTGCCGGTCGACGGCGAGTCCTGCGTCTATTTCAAACAGCAGACGTTCCAGCCGGATCTCACGCCGCTGGAACAGACCGCGGTGAAAGAAAGACACCTGATCCCCAACCCCGGATTCCTGGAGTCCATTCCCCAACACCGCACCTTCTGGACGCTCGATACCGTGACCCGCTACGACATTCCCACGGGTCTGGCCGGCGTGCATGGCGACATCATGGTGGTGGACGGAAACCGCTTCATCGAGGTGCGCGGGTATACGCCTGCGCGCCAGACGCCATTTGATCCCAGGGAGCGCGGCTACACGCTGTATTGCGGCATCGCGGGAGAAAAGGACCCCGCGTCAGCCGGCGTCAAGGACGGCGAAACGCCCCAGGCGAAAGGCGGCGCCAAGATGCAGAAGCCTGCCGCCAAGAAGGAGAACACCGCGGCCAGGAAGCGGGCGAACATCCTGAACCAGGCAGCGGCTGCGACCCCGTCGAAAAGGCTCTGGCAGAGTCACCTCCCGCTGACCGGCAAAGCCATCGCCTTGTCCGGGAACGTAGTGTTTGTCGCCGGTACCCCGGTCGCATTCCCCGAGGGTGACATCGCCAAGGCGTATGAGGGAAGAATGGGCGGGGTGCTTTGGCTGGCGGACGCAACGACCGGAGATAGACTTGCACAGTACCCGCTCCCTGCGCCCCCGGCCTGGGACAGCCTGGCCGTGGCCAACGGCTCGGTCTATCTCGCGCTCACCGACGGCCGGTTGTTGTGCTTCGGAGCAAAGTGAGGAGCGTGTCCGAGGGGAGAGCGTCTGAGTAGGAGCGTTCATCTGGAGGTACCACGATGGCGGCGCAAATCTTGGGAATCAGCGGCAGCCCGATTCCCAACAGCAATACCGATCAGGCCGTGCGGGCGGTGCTCGCACACTCGGGCCTGGAGTCCGAATTCATCAAGCTCAGCGACTTGACGATTGAGCCCTGCCGCGCCTGTTTGGGCTGCGTCCACACGAACCAGTGCGTCGTGGCGGACGATGGGGCGACGCTGGCCGAGAAATTCCGCGCCGCGCGGGCCTTCGTGCTGGGCGCCTACACGCCATACGGCAGCCTCGACGCGCGGACCAAGACGTTCATGGAACGGATGTACTGCCTGCGACATCTGACGGGGCTCAACCGCGGGAAGATCGGGGCGGCCGTCATCACGACCGCCTGTCCTCCGGACAACCCGCAGATGCCGCCCGCGGCCGCGACGGCGACCACGCAGATCGGCGTGTGGATGATGGAAGAAGGCATGCAGAACCTGGGCTCCATCATCCTCCTGGGCAACGTGCCGTGCATCCGTTGCGGGCACGGTGATCAGTGTGAGATGAGCGGCGTGAAAATGCTCTCCGGCCCGGGCGCCACGGTGGCTTCGGTGGGCGTCCGATGCTTCGCCGACCAGCCGGCGATGGCCGCCGCGCGGGAACTCGGCGCGAGGATCCGGGCCACGGTGGCTGGCTGAGCCGTCGCGTTGGACGGAATGCCCGTAGCGTTGTGGGATAGGCTTCCACTCTGTCCGGGCCCTCCGGCGACAGACTGAAGGCGTATCCCACGTCGTCGATCGGCCCCGTGTTTCTCGAACGACGCCTGCGGCCGGACGACGTCGAATAAGCCAATGAACGCGGGGACGGCTGACCTACAGATTCCGCACTGGGGAGGGAAGCGGCCCCGATTGCAAGCTACTTGCTTGGGGTGTGGCAGGCCACGGTGTGGTCTTGGATGTCCCGGTGAACGGCCTCCAGTTCCCGAACCAATTCGTCCCACGGCTGGCCGTCGCTACGGACCAGGCCGCGGTTGGCTTCGCGCTCGGAGCTATCGAAGTCGGCGTAGATGAACCAGTGCGCACCGACCAGGTACGGCTCGTTGAAGAAATCCGCCGTGATCCGGGCCGCCTGGCGAGCGCGGATCGCCTGGGTCGGAACGGCATCGGGAAACGACCAGTCGAGGACCGCTTTCTCTTGCTTGTACAAGCCGCTGTCCAGGGCCGGTGCACTCCATTCGCCGATGATCACCGGGCGGCCTGAACGCCGGGCGACCTCGCGAAGGACCGCCAGGCCGTTCGGACCCACGCCGGGTACTTGGTTGTCCGGATACAAGTTCACCGCCACCAGATCGTAGGCGGCGCACAGGTCGATGTGGGCCAGCCAGTGCTCCAGTCCACCGAGGTTGTGGCGGTTCGAGGCGATCAGGTGCTGGGGATCGGCCTGCCGCGTGACCCGCAGCGTGACGTCTACGTACTGCTGGTACAGCCGCCGCTCGAAGGCGATGAAGTCCTCGTACATCGGCCCGCGATCCAGCAACGGCTCGGGACGGGCCGCCGCGAGCGCGTCGAAATCGGCGAAGTCTGAGCACCAGCGCTGGTTGAGGTCAGCGATGCTCGGATACTGGTCCCGCAGAAAACCGACCAGCGCGCGGCCGCAGTGGGGACTCCACACGAAACGGTGCAGGTCGTCGAAGCCGATTTCGTTGTCCACGAACCAGGCGACAAAGTTCGAGTCGTCACGCACCAGCGCGGCCCAATCCTCCGCTCGCTTCCGGGCAGCCGCCTCGAATCGCGGGTCGAACGGGTCGGGGAAACCGTGTTCGCCGCTTTTCTGCCGTCCGCGGCGGTCGGTCAAGACGTCGTATTGGCCGTGCTGGAAGCAGTCGTGGTAGTTCAGCACGGCGAACTGGGGGATCGTCGGTCGCCCCTGCTTCTTCAACTCGCGGTTGTAGAGGGCATATAGCCGCAACGAGTGCCAGCCGGCCAGGCCGTCGAAACCCCAGTTGCGAAGCTGTGCAACGTACTTATCGGCCGCCGCCAGCCCTGCCTTCCAAGTCGTCGGCGGATTCGGCGGTGCGGTTGCGAGGCTGTAGCTCGGCCGCCCTTCGGGATCGATCAGCCACCACGACTCGCCGAATCGCTCGACGCGCCAGAAGCCCGTGCCTTTCTGCGGTGGAGGCGGAGCGGGACGCGTGAGCTTGGGCGCCGGCAAGTCGGCCAGCGGATGCGGCCCCGCCGGCTGCGTCTCCACTTGCGCAAACCAGACCTCGCCCTGCGTGTGCTGCCCCAAGCAGAAGCTGAATTCCATGCGTGCCGTCCCCACGGGGAACTTGTCGAACCGCACGGAGAACGGCGTCCAGTCCGCCGTCGGCAACAGTGGATAGCCGACCCGATTCAGCCGCTTTCCGCCCGCGTCGTAGAAATCGGCGCGGACCCCGGCGGTGTACGGCAGTAGATCGACGGTTCGGTACTGGCCTCGGACCTCCGTCGCGCTCGGCGGGAACGGCTTCCCGTATTGCACGCCTGCCCTCCATGCCCCGGCCAGCCACGGCCCGACCACCAGCGCTCGGCCCGCCTGCGCATCGTCGGCCAACCGGACTCGGGCCGCCTCGCCGGGCTTCAACTCCGGCCGCTCCAGCGTGAGCACCAGCTTCCAGGGCGCAGCGACCTTGTCGCCTCGCGGCAACGGCAGCGGTTCTGCGTGTGCTGCTGCCGCCAAGGCGTGCAACCACGCCAGCCCCAGCAGGCCTCCGATCAGACATCGTGATAGACCCGTAGCGGAATCAACGTTCATCGCAGTCCTGCAGTTGGGACAAAGGAGGCCAAACCGAGTCGCATCACGGTGATGAATCCGGTTTCCGTGGACCCTATTCTACCAATTCCTTAAGGAATCGCGCGCGTCCCAGGACTTTAACCAATTCTTAACCCAAGGGGTTGATCATCGGTGGCTTGATTGGTGCGGCCGTAGGGCTGACAATGTCGGCTTCCGCGTTTCGCAGGGACATTCTGACCTTCCAGAGGACCAAACGCGATGAGGCCGCATAACGATCAACCATCCCGACGCGGGTTCCTGACAAGGGCGATACAGTCCGCGGTGACGATGGCCGCTTCCGCCCATTTCGGCTCCGCCCTAGCGCCGCTGGTTGCCGGTGCCGCGGACGCGGTTTCACCGCATGCTCAGCGGATATCGTACTACTGCAACGGCGAGATCCATGTGAATGAGCTCGGCAAGCCCGAGGGAAAGCCCGTGACGACGGGCCATTGGGACTTCAAGCCGTCCTGGTCCAAGACCGGCGATATGCTCGTCTGCTTCCGCCGCCTCAAGGACGATCCCGATACGCTCAAGTGGAAAACGGCGATTTTCGTCGTCAACGTGGACGGCACGGGATTTCATCCGTTGAGCGACGGCACGCACACGGATTTCAATCCGACGTGGACGCGCGACGGCCAGAACACGCCGATCTGGAACCGCAAGAATCCGACGACGGGCGGCTACATCGTGATGCAGGGGAAGACGGGTGGTGAGCCCGGCGAAGAAGTTCCAATCTCGGACACGAGCTATCACACGTGGGCCCACTCGTGTCTGACCGACGGCAGGGTCTTCGTCTCCGCGCTGCACCCCGTGTTGGGCTGGGGCGTGTTCCTGATGCGTCTCAAGAGCGACGGCAAACCCGTTCTGGAACGCGTCCAGTGCGACTTGGTGTCCCAAGGCCAGCTCCATCGCGCCAGCATTTCTCCCAGTGAGAAGCAGATCTGCTTCGAGTTCCAGGCGGGAGCCGGATACGTGGAAGTGGGCCACACGCTGTACGTCGCGGATTTCGACTCCGAAAAGCGCACGATCACGAATCTCCAGGTGATTGCCAACGAGGAGCGGAAGCGGAGCTGGTATGCCTATCCGCGTTGGATTCAGGGTGAGTCGGCGGTGGTGTATCACCTGAACAATACCGGCAAGGGCCAGCTATACGTGTACCAACTGGCCGACCGCTCGACCAGGCGAGTGTCAACGAACACCAGCGCTGACTACCGGTATCCGCACGGCGAAGCAGCCCCGTGTTAAGCACCGTTCCCGAAACAAGTGGCGTAAGCTTCCAGCTTGCGATGCCGCGGTTTCCCGCAAGCTGGAAGCTTACGCCACGGTGAAGAATGGCGAGCCCCCGGACGCAGAACCGTAGCGGAGTTGTCGCAAACAGGTTGATAGGAACCCCGCCATGAGCAACCACGATCCGAAATTGACCATCCATCCCTTGGACCGCCGCGGCTTCCTGGCGGCGACCGTGGCCGCAGGGATCGGCGGCGCCCAGACGCTCGCCGCCGAAGGCGGGCCCGTCGCGACGCAGTCGCCGGGCCTGCCGATCCGCGAGTTCGGCAAGACCGGCCGCCGGCTGCCGATCCTGGGGTTCGGCGGGTCGGCGATGGTGGAGAAGTGGCAGGCATCCTATGGCCCGCAATTGCCCCGGGACCAGCGGGTCGCCATGGTGCGGCACGCGTTCGAGTCGGGCATCCGATATTTCGATACCTCACCCAACTACGGCGAGAGCGAAGGGATCCTCGGCGAGGCGCTCGCCGACGTTCGCGATCAGGTCTACCTGGCGACGAAGGTCGGCGTGCCGCCCAGCGACAACGCGATTCTCGAGCGGAGCCAAGTCCGCGCCAGCCTGGAGGCTTCCCTCCAGCGGCTTCGCACCGACCAGGTCGACTGTGTCCAGATCCACGGGCCGGTCTTCGAGTACCTCGGCGTCGAGCGGGCCAGGGAGATCTACGAGGAACTCGCCAAACTCCGCGAAGAGAAGCTCTTTCGCTACCTCGGCGTGACGGCCCATAACGCCTTCGAGGCGATGTACACCCTGATCGACTCCGGTCTGGCCGACCAGGCCCTGATCGGCTACGGCTACTTTCCCAAGGGCATGGACACGATCCTCTCGCACGCCAACCTCGCCTGGCGCGAACGCTGCCTGAGCCGAGCCCGCGAGTTGGGTCTGGGCGTGGTGGCCATGAAGGTTCTCGGTTCGTTCGTGTTCGGTTACCGAGCTGCCGAGATCGTACCAGGCTTCACGCCCGAAAAACTGGCCCGGCTGCGTCGGGCAGCCGTGCGCTGGGTGGTCCAGGACGAGCGGGTCACGCTGTTGTTGATCGGCATGACACGGCCGTCGGACATTGACCAGAACGTGGAGACATTTCGCGGCGACCTCGCCTTCCGCGAAGAGGACCGAACACTACTGGCCGAGTTCTCTGCCGCGGCATTCCAGAGCCCGATCATCCGGCAAATGCTCGACCGGCCGGCACCGGCCGATGTCTCGACGCCGGACTCTACGAACCGTGAACCATGAGAGTCCGCGGTTTCGGTCTGCTCGGTTCGTGACTCCTCCGCGAGCGGCGGAATGGCCGTGAGCGTGACGGCGTCGGCTTGGGTATTTCGACGAGGCCGTCGACCTTGACGGCCACCGTCCTGCCCCGGCGCCGGGCTGGGAACGGCGTGGTCGGCGGAGGTTGCTGACCCCGCCTGCCGCCCGACGGGCCAGGCACGTCCGCCCCAGAGGCCAGACGTCGATCAGGTACGCACCGCAGGATTTCGCGACGAAGGACGCGTCACCTCGCATCCGCGGCGTTGGCCAACGCATCTCGGACCGCGAAGAACGCCGGTTTGGCTCTTCCCTGAGCGTCGAACAGGTACGGATGATATTGCTTCTTCGACTGCCAATCCGTGTCGTCCACGACGCCCCACAGCTTGATGCCTTTCATGCCGCGATTCTCCAGGCAGACCTCAAACACCCGTCCGTAGACCTCGGCCTGCCGCTTCAACTCGCCCTCGAGCGGCTTGGCGGGATCCACGTCCACGCTCATCTCGGTGATCCAGACCTCCAGCCCCAGGTCGGTGAATCGCCGGATGTTCTTTCGCAGGCTGTCGAAATAGGCGTCGTCGGGTAGCTCGTGACCGCCCGGCTCCATGGTCTGCTTCTTCCAGATCACACGTTTGCACTCGGTGTTAATGTGCATCTGGAAACCGATCCCGCGCAGTGGCAATTCCTTCGCCAACAGCGTCTTGGCCAGCGCCAGCATCGTGTCACTCTTGGGGCAGAGGATCTCGTTGTTGAAGTCGAGCAGGATCAGCTTCGCCTGCGGGTCTGCCTCGTGGGCGATGGCCAGCGTCTGGACGTACCAGTCGTACCCGCGCTCCGGATCGCGCGGGTCCATGTTGTATGCTCTCCAGTATTCCCGCGGACCGGTCGACGGATGCCACTTGAGCCAACCACCGGATTGGTACGGCGGAAAGAGATGCTCGTTGCACACGTCCCACAGGAACACGCGGCCTTGGAAGTGCCCGACGGTGTCGCGGACGTACTGCTCGTAGACCTGCCGCACGCGGGCCTTTTCTGCTTCGGTCCTGACCGGCAGTTTATAGAACGGCCAGCCGGCCCGGAACACGTACCCCAGTCCGTGCGCGTGGAACTCGATGCCGTGCCCGCGACACCACTCGATGTACGCGTCGGTGCCGGCGAAATCGTATTGCCCTTCCCCCTTCCACGTGTGCCCGGGATACACCTCCCAACCGGCCGTCATGATCGTGAAGTGGTCCTTGGCAATCGCCGCCTCGGGATCGAAACGGTAGTAGCCGGATTTCCCGGCCTCACGCCATTTCTCGTACAAGTTTGGGAAGTTGGCCCCGACGTGGAACCCGCACGCCTGGGCCAAATCCCGCAGCGTCTTGCCCGGCGGGCGGACGTACTGGGCGACTGTCGGCGGTGCGAGGAAACCAACGACGATCACCGCCATCCACAAAGCCGATGAAATTCTCATAACGAATCCGCGCTGGAACGCATTAAAGGACGACGCGGGATGTGCCGGACACCTTGATAAGCAACCATCCTGCTGGTAAGAATAACGGACGCCAACCAGATCGCAATACGCCCGATCGCGCGAGCCCGATCGCGCGAGGTGTCGGGCGCGCGAGGCCGATCGCGCGTCGGCGGCACACCACTCGAACCGGATTCGTTTCCATGAACAACCTTGACGGCTGTTGGGTGTGCTTGTTGCTTCTCCCGGGCTGTGCCGGCCCGCTCGCCGCGGGCGAACCGGCCGACAAGCCCGTGTCTCGTGGGCTCCGGCACGGGGGCCTGGACCGCACCTATGTTATTCAAACGCCCCAAGGGACCGGGCGGGGCCCACACCCCGTCATCTTGCTCCTGCACCCGTCTCGTCGGCCTGTACCGGTCGAGGCGTCTGGGAGCAGACCTCCCTGCCACGCCTTGCGCGGGACAACGGGCTGATCCGCGGGACTGCCCAGGATGTAGAGAGGGTTTGTCGCGATATCCCTAGCACTATGGGCAGGTTCGCAGCAGTTCGTTGATGGTTATCTGAGCTTGGACGAGGTAACACATGAAGACGAAAGCACTTAACATGTTACCAAGAGAACCAGAGGACAGGAAAATGGGAACCACATTCAGCCTCCTGGCCGCCGCGCTCGTCGGGGCTTTGGCGTTCACAACAACCGCCGCCCAGGCGCAAACCCCGCCGAAGATGAAGATGACGACGGATATTCCGCCGGAGATCACCACGCCGGATTCCGTCGAGACCCGGCTGGGCACGCTCAAGTTCTTCGACGGCTTCCCGGATGACGCCACCGTTGAGAAGGTTTACGACAACCTCGACTTCCAGCGCGGCGTGCAGGCGTTCCTCAACGCCATGCCGGGCGCGTCGGTCTATGCCCTGCGCGAGGGTATGCGCAGCCAGGGCGCGGACAATCAGACCGTGCTCATCATGGAAACGCTGATGGACTCGAAGTCGTTGTTCCTCACGGCGAACACCGAATCCGTCTATAACCTGATGTGGCTGGACCTGAAGGACGGCCCACTGGTCATCGAGACCCCGCCGAACATTCTCGGCATGATTGACGACCATTGGTTCCACTACGTCGGCGACGTGGGCAACGCCGGTCCGGACCAAGGCAAGGGCGGAGAATTCCTGCTGCTGCCGCCCGGCTACCAGGGTGACGTGCCCAAGGGCTACTTCGTCTTCCGCTCGGCCACCTTCGGCAATCTCTTCTTCTGGCGAGGCTTCCTGGTTAACGGCGACCCCAAGCCGGCCGTCGAGAACACCAAGAAATTCGCCAAGGTTTATCCGCTTGCAGTGGCCAAGAATCCGCCGCCGATGAAGTTCATCAACGTCTCGGGCAAAGCCTTCAACACGATTCATGCAAACGACTTCTCGTTCTTCGAGGAGGTCGACCATATCGTGCAGGAAGAACCCAATGAGGCGCTGAATCCGGAAACGCTTGGGCTTCTGGCCTCTATCGGCATCGAGAAAGGCAAACTCTTCGCACCGGATGCGCGGATGAAGAAGATTCTCACCGAGGCCGCCGCCGTGGGCAACGCGACCGCGCGGGCCGCCGTTTTCCGGAGCCGCCTCAAGGACGCGCCGCTCTTCCCGAACAGCGCGTGGAGCACGCCGTTCGTTGGCGGCAGCTACGAATTTCTCTCGCAGCCGGGCGTGCGCAACCTCGATGCGCGCACCTTTTTCTTCTACTACGCGACCGGCATCACCCCGGCGATGGCCGCGAAGATGGTCGGTGTCGGTTCGCAATATGCCGTCGCGTTCGTGGATTCCGAGGGCAAGGTGCTCGACGGCAGCAAGACCTACAAGGTGCATCTGCCGCCGAACATCCCGGCGA
>CAIYOB010000474.1 GCA_903927685.1 uncultured Planctomycetaceae bacterium | reverse complement strand
CACTTGACGCTCACGATCTTGAACGGCTTGTTGCCGCGGACCACCAATCGCTTCTTGACCGACTCGCCGGGCTTGACGATGCCCAGAATCAAGGCGGCCGGACTGACCGTGATCGCCGACAGCACCTGGCCTTCCACGGGCAGCGAGACATTGCTGGCTCCCGGATCGTTGGTCACGATGAACAACTGGTCGTGAATGTACCCTGGCGGGGCGTCGTCTTTCAACCGCACGACCATGTCGTAGTTCACGCGTCCGCCGCTGCGGAGCGTTTCCTCCAACTCGACTTCAAAGTGCTCGTTGGCACTGCGGACGTCCGTGATTTCCCAGTTTTCCCGGCCGGCGTACGAGACGCTCACCTTTTGCGAGACGCCCTTGCCCGCATCGATCGACCCGAATTCGACGGACCCCGGGTTGAAGACCACGTCGCTGCGGATGTAACCGCTGACCGTCAACTGGACTTCCGCGTAAAACGGTTCGTCGATCGTGACGGTGACTGTGGCACTCTTGGCGCCCAGGAACGACCGGGTGTTGTAAACGACGACGATTTCCGATTGTTCGTGCGTCTGGATCCGGTCCTTGGTCACCCGCGGCGTCGTACAACCGCAGGAGGACCGCACGCCGGAGATGTGGATCTCTTCCTTGTACAGATTGGTGACGACGAACGAGTATTCCTGTTTGGAACCTCGCGCCACGACGCCAAAGTCATGGCTGTTCGCCTGAAACATCTTCTTGGCCCAATCCTGAGCCGAGGTTTCGGCGCCAATCGCCAGGCACCAAAGCAACACAAGTGCGGGTATTCGACGCATGACTCCGTTCCTCCAAGCCCGTCGCGCCAGCGATGCCAGCATGATAGCGTGTGGAAAGACAATCCCAGCTCAACCGGACTAATCCGTGTATATCGGTCTGGCCGTTACGATCGGCCAACTTTTTTCGCCGAAGCTGGCTTCGCCCAGGGGTGTGACTACGCTTCCATTTTCCACGAAAACCGCTGCGGATGCTAGCGGGCTGGGGCAACGTTAAGGCCCGGGCAACGTTAAGGCCTTGGCTCACATCCCCGGCCCGTTGGACCAGACGATCCAGCGGTAGACGGCGTACAGGCAAGCGACCGCGCCCAGAACCACCCACCACGGTTTCGGTGGTGCCGGCGAATCCTCGGCCGATACGTAGTTCTCGCAGTACGGGCAGCGCTGGGCTTCCTCGTGGATCTCCCGGCCACAGTGCGGACAAGGCACCGTGGGCTCGTCCTCCTCCTCTTCCTCGTCCGGCCAGTCCGCGTCGTCCCAGTCGTCCGTCTCCGGTTCGGCGTCCCAGTCTTCGTCGTCGCGGTTCCAGCGGGGCATCTGCGAATCCTCCTCGTCCGGCGGCCTCGAAACGCGTGCGGTGGGCCGCGGCTGGCCACTTGAAAACATGATCTTGACGAGTCAGTGACACGGCCGGCTGAAATCCAGTTTTTGTTCGGGTATCCCACGGATGGCAAAGCCGGCCCACGGATACATACATCGTGTCTTCCCTAATCCGTGGGACGGCTTTGCCATCCGTGGGAAAAACAGAACCTGGAAGAGCATAGCCGTTTGCCAAGACCAAGTTTTCAACTGCCCAGTCCGCGGCAGCTTATCATACTGCCTTCACGGCCCCGAGAGAAACCGGCCTCCACCCGCCGCGGGCATCAGGTTCAACCGCTTCCGAGTCACGCGGACCTGGTAGCCTGCCGAATCGGCATGGTTTCCGGTATGTTAATGCGTCTGAGGATAAGCTATGGTCTGGGATGTCGTCATTGTCGGAGCAGGTGCAGCGGGGCTGTTTGCCGCGATTCGCGCCGCGGAAAGCGGGCGGCGGGTCCTGGTGCTGGAAAAGAACCCGCGGGCCGGCGTCAAGATCCTGATGTCCGGCGGTACGCGCTGCAACCTGACCCACGCGACCGACGCGGCCGGCGTCATCGCCGCCTACGGCCGGCAGGGGCGTTTTCTATACTCCGCCCTGGCGGCGTTGGATCCCGAGGCCGTCGTCCAGTTGTTCCAGCGGGAGGGGGTTGCGACCAAAGTCGAACCCGGGGGCAAGGTCTTTCCGGCCAGCGACAAAGCCGCCGACGTACTGAACGCGCTGCTGCGGCGGCTGCGGCGGAGCGGCGCCGAACTGGCCTTCCAGGAGCCGCTGCTGCAAATGGCGACGGGCGGGGCAGGATTCTGCCTGACCACGGCTCAACGGCAAGTGGAAGCCCGCGCCGTGATCGTGACGACCGGGGGCAAATCGTATCCCGGCTGCGGGACAACGGGCGACGGGTATGCCTGGGCCGCCCAATTCGGTCACCAGATCGTGACGCCGCGACCGGCCTTGACGCCGATCCTGACGGACGCCGAATGGGTCAAGCCGCTCAGCGGCTTGACGCTGCCCGACGTGGCCGTCCAGGTGTGCGAGTCCGAGGCGACCCCAGAGGCCACGCCGGCGCCGGGGCCACGCAGAAAAACGCCGGCGCCGCCCGGCACGCGTGCCGCCGCGCGAGGTTCCTTCTTGTTCACCCACTTCGGCCTGTCGGGACCGGTCGCGCTGGACGTCAGCCGGGCGGTCAGCGGCCACCCGCAGCCGCAGTCGTTGGAGTTGCGGTGCGATTTCTGGCCCACCGAGTCGCCGGAGGAACTGGGCCGCTGGCTTGACCAGCGGTGCCAACGCGAGGGCAGCCGGCAAGTCGACGGCTTCCTGGCGGAACGCTGGCCCCGCCGGCTGGTCCAGAGCCTGGCGGAGCTGGTCCAGGTCTGTGTGACCCAGCGCGCGGCGGAAACGTCCAGGCGGGACCGCCAGCGCTGGATCGAGGCCATCAAGGCCACGCGGATCCCCGTCCGCGGCGTGATGGGCTTCCGCAAGGCGGAGGTTACGGCGGGCGGCGTGAGTCTGGACGAAGTGGACTCGCGGACCATGCAGAGCAAACGCGTCCCCGGCTTGTACTTTGCGGGCGAAGTCCTGGATCTGGACGGCCCCATCGGCGGCTACAATTTCCAAGCGGCTTTCAGCACCGGCTGGTTGGCCGGACAGAGCGGGTGAGGACCAGTGGCATGCTTCAACTCCAATCCAAACGCAACGCGGACGAGGTGGTGACTCGGCTGCGGCAGTTGTACCAGCGGCAGGCTGCCGACAGGATTTTCGCCACCTTCAAGCTGCCCAATCCGGCGTTGGACGAGTTCGCACGGACTTACGGCGACGGCGAATGCGCGGATCCCGAGCCGGCGGCGCGGGCCGCGTTTTGGGAGCGTTACTTCGCCGCGCGGGCCGACTTGGACGACGACTCGATTCCCGCCGCCTACTTGAGCGAGATGGACCAAGGCCTGTACGGCGGGATGGTCGGCGGCGAGGTCCGGTTCATGT
>CAIYOB010000473.1 GCA_903927685.1 uncultured Planctomycetaceae bacterium | reverse complement strand
GGCTGTGGTCGAGTGCAGCGAGCCCACAGTCGGCAGGGATTCCGGGGACTCGCTGCACTCGACCCCGGCCACCCTTTGCCGGCTTCTTCTCTTGACCTCGTACCACTCCCCCCAAGCCCCGCGTCCCGCCGGCGATTGTCAACGTCGCTGTATTCCATAGCCGTTCTTCCGCGATTCGACATCCCGTCCCAGAACTGCACGCCGCTCGGGGCTCGCTGCACTCGACCCCAGGCACCCCGACTTTTCGACCTAGCGACTGTCCTCCCCAGCGACCTAGCGACTCTTCGGCTCTCCGCCCCCGCGACTCTCCGCGCCTCCGCTGCCTTCGTGATACGCTGCCAAGGCCTGCTGTGCGGCTTGATGATTGGGGTCCAATTCCAGCACGGTCTGCAGCCACTTGACGCCGTCGTCCGGCGAGCCGTAGCGGAGCAGCGTGACGCCGATCTCGTAGCGCAGCTGGGGATCCTTGGGGCGTTCGACCACCAGTCGCAGGTTGCGATCCATGCGGGACAGGGACTCCTCGGCCGCGGCGGCGTATTCCAGGTGCGGCCGCGCTTCGTCGGCTTTGCCCAATGCCTGCAGGGTCTTGCCCAATGCGTTGCGGGTGGTGGTGTCGTAGGGCCGCTGGCTGGCGGCTGCCTGCAAGGGTGGCAGGGCCGCGTGATAGCGGCCTTCGGCCAGTTCCAGTTCACCCAGTTGCCGCAGGGCCTCGAAATGCATCGAAGCGATCTTCAGGGCCCGCTCGAGGATCGGCCGCGCATCGGCGGTGCGGCCCTGCCGGATCAGGCACTTGGCCCAGGCGGCGTACAGGCCGGCGTCGTTGGGTGTTTCGTCGGCACAGCGTTGAAACTGCCGGATCGCCTCGTCGGTCTCGTTCAATTCCCCCAGCACCTCGGCCAGTCGAACGCGCATCCGGGTCTGATGCGGGGCCAACTCGAGGCCGCGCCGATAGGACTCGGCGGCTTCCTTCCACAAGGCCAGTGCCTGCTGCAAGTAAGCCCGCATGAAGTGCGATTGCGGATCGGCGGGATAATCATGCTGCCAGGCATCCAGCAGCTGGGTGGCTTCGCGCGGTTGCAGATTGGTAAAGTAGCCCTGCACGTAGGCGGCACAGATTTCCGCCCCGTCCTCGCGGGTATCCATCAGCAGTTCGCTCAAGTGCGGCTGGGCCTCTCGTAGCCGCCCGGCCTGGGCCCAGGCCAGCCAGGTCTCGCGCTGTGCCCGCTCGGGATCCCCGCCCAACTTCTCGGCGTGACGCAACAGCGGTTCGACCCGGTCCAGGTTGCCCAGCCGGCGGTGCGCACGGGCCAGTAGAAAACTGGTCTCCGGCACGTCCGGCGCCAGGCGGAGCGCCAGCCGCAACTGGTCCACGGCCCGTTGGTCTTCGCGCTGGTACAGGAACTGCCTGGCCCGGCCGGTATGGAATTGCACGGCCAGCGGGATCGCGCCCCAGTACGCCGCCGCCCACGCTATAATCACGGTGGCCGCCGCCAGCCGTCGTCGCCAGAGTCGCTTTCCAGTACCACGCATAGCCCGGGTTTCCCATCCTCCTGGTACGCGTCACAATAGAGGCTGGCAAGTTGCCTCGCAAGGTCTCTTGAATCCGAACCATGAACGAACCGCCTACCGAATCTCTCAGCGAACCGCGCTCCCGACGCTCCCCGGCCCGGCTGCTGCTGATCCCCAGCGTCGTCCTGCTGGCGGTGCTGATCGGCCTGGGCCGCTACGGCTACGCCCTGCGGACGGCACCCGACCGGCAGTTTCGGGCGGCCCTGGCCGCGTTCGCCGTCAACGACCTGGACGGCGTGCGGGCGGCTGCCGAAGGACTGCAGGATCTGAAGGCGTACGAGCCCCACCAGCGGCTGCTGGCCGGGATGCTGCTGCTGAAAAGTCAGCGGCTGTTCGAGGCGATTGTCGCCTTCGGCCTGGCCCGCAATCATCCTGACACCCGCGTCCTGGCCTACGCGCTGTCCGGCGAAGCGCTGTACAAGGCTCGGCAATTCCGCGACGCCCGGCGGATCCTGCAGGATGCGATCACCCTGGATCCGCAGCAGACCGACGCGCATCGCTGGCTGGCCGCGCTGTACTACGACACCGGGGCCATGAATCACGCGATCAGTCATCTGGCCACTGTGGCGCAACAGGCGCCGCAGGACCCGCGGCCGCATCGCCTGATGGGACTGATCCACAAGGACTACGAAGAGTATCGCAAGGCGATCGACGCGTATCGCGAATGCCTGAAACGCGATCCGAACCAGGCCGGCAAGGAAGCGGTGTTGCTGGAGTTGGCCGAATGCCAATTCAAACAGCAGCAACACCAGGAAGCCTTGCAGACCCTGCGGACCTGCCCGTCGTCGGCGCACAGTCTGTGGCTGCAGGCCGAGTGCCAGCGCGGACTGGGAGACAAAGCGGCCGCGCTCCAGCTGGCGGACCAGGCCCTGGACCGGGATCCCCGCCATCTGCAAGCCATGTACCTGAAAGGGATGCTGGAACTGGAGTCCGGCGACGCCGCCGCGGCCGTGGACGTCCTGCAGAAGGCGGTGGCCGCATATCCGAAAGAATGGCGGCCCAGGTACACCCTGGGCATGGCCTACAAACGCCTGGGAGACGACAAGCAGGCTGCGGACCAGTTGAAGATCGTCGAGGAGGTCCGCCGCCTGCGGGACCACTTTACCGACTTGCACAACCAGGCACTCAAGGACCCCGACAGCGCCGACCTCCGCTACGAGCTGGGCGTGGTCGCTCGGCAACTGGACAAGCCCCTGCTGGCGATCACCTGGTTGCAGACCGCGCTGGCGATTCAACCCGACCACGAACAAGCCAGGCAGGCGCTGCAGGAATTGACCGCCGCGAACCCCGCGGCGACCGAGTGATCTCTGGCCCGGGGCTCGTGCCACGCGTCGAGCCAGGTGGGCACAGGCTCACGCTACTCCGCCGCCGGGATCCGCAGATTGACGGTCACCGGCGCATGGTCGGATACGTACAGCCCGCCGTGGCGATAGATGGCGGCGTCGCGCCAGCGTTCCGCGGCGAGGCGGTTGCCCAGCAGATAGTCGATCCGCCAGCCGCGGTCCAACTGGCGGGCCTGGCCGCGGTTGGACCACCACGAGTACGGGCCGTCCCGGTCGCCAAACTGTTGGCGGACGAAATCGGTCCAGCCCGCCTCCAGCAGTCGCCCGAACCAAGCCCGTTCGTGCGGCAGGAAACCGGAGTTGTTCTGGTTGCCGGTGGCGTAGAAGATGTCCCGTTCGGTGTGGGCAATGTTCAGATCGCCGCCCAGCACGACCGGCGCGCGGCGCTCCGCCAGCTTTGCAGCCCACGGCAGGAAGCGATCCAACCAGACGTCCTTGTACGCCTGCCGCTCGGGGCCGGATGACCCGGAAGGCAAGTACACGCTGGCCACGATCACACCACAGACCCGCGCCACCAGCACGCGGCCGTCGGGGTCGCCGGCTCCGTCGTCCAAGCCTTCGGCCAGAACCTCCAGCGGAAACCGTGACCAGATCGCCGTGCCCGCATAGCCGGCCTTCTGGGCCGGCCGCCAACGGACGTGCCAGCCCGTCGGCGCGGCCCATTCGGCGGGCAATTGGTCCGGCTGGCAGCGAATCTCCTGGAGCAGCAGCACGTCCGGCGCCAATTGGGCCAGGCAATCGCCAAAGCCCTTCCGCAACGCGGCGCGCAGACCGTTGACGTTCCAGGTGGTGATGCGGAGGGCCGTGAGGGGCTCGCGGTGCGTTGTCATGGATTCAGCGGTCCTCACCCGTTCGGAGCGAACTGTCGGACGATCTGTTTGGCGCTCAGCAGGCCGTCGACCGCCGCGCTGATGATGCCCCCGGCGAAGCCGGCGCCCTCGCCGACAGGGTACAACCCCGGGCAGCCGGGCGACTGGCGGGTGCTCGCGTCCCGCTCGATGCGGACCGGCGAACTGCCCCGCATCTCGGGTCCCAACAGGTTGGCATTCCGCAAAAAGTCGCCGCGCCACTTGCGATCCATGACCGGCAGTCCCGCACGAATCGCGGCGCTGACCAGGGGCGGCAGGACCTGGTCCAGGTTCAGGGCCGTCGTGCCGCGCTGATAGGAGCTGTCCAGCCGCTGTCCGGGCGGCGGCGTGCGGCCGGCCAGAAAGTCGGCGGCCGTCTGGATGGGCGCCCGGTAATTGCGCCCCGCCAACGCAAAGGCCAGTTGCTCGAAACGCCGCTGCAAGTCCACGCCCGCCAAGGCGTGCGTCCCGCCGAACTCGTGCGGCTCCAGCGTCACCATGATGCCGCTGTTGGCGAACGGCGTGTCGTGCCGTGAATTGCTCATGCCGTTGGTCGCCAGGCACTCCGGCTCGGAGACGCTGGGGATCGTCACGCCGCCGGCGCACATGCAGAACGAGTACACATCGCGCTGGCCGTGCGCGGTCAGCGTATAATCGGCGGCTCCCAGCAGTTCCAGGTACTCCGGACGCCCGTACTTGTGCCGGTTGATCTGCTCCTGAGGTTGCTCGATCCGCAAGCCCAATTGAAACGCCTTGGGTTGCAGCGGAATCCCGGCGGCCAACAGCATGGCGTACGTGTCGCGGGCGCTGTGCCCGATGCCCAAGATGGCCCGGGTCGCCGCGAGGTACCCGCGCGACGTGTGCAGCCCGCGCAGGCCGCCGGCGGCGACATCCAGTCCTTCCAGCCGGCAGCCGAACCAGTATTCGCCGCCCAGGGCCTCGATCTTGCGGCGCAGATTGCGCACGATCAGGGGCAGCCGATTGCTGCCCAAATGGGGCCGATGTTCATAGATCAGCGCAGGCTTGCCGCCGCACTCCACCAGCCGCTCCAAGACCCACGTCACGTCGGGACCACTCAGGCGGCATGTCAGCTTGCCGTCGCTGAACGTGCCCGCACCGCCTTCGCCGAACAGGTAGTTGCTTTCCGCGTCGTGGTCCCCGCCGGCTTCAAAAGCCCGGATCGCCGGCACCCGCAACTTGACCGGCTGGCCGCGCTCGATAATCAGCGGACGATACCCTTTCCAGGCCAGGAAATACGCGGCCAGCAAGCCGGCCGGCCCCGAGCCGATCACGACGGGACGCTGGTCCAGCGGCCGGCCGCCCGGCTCGGGATCCTCGAACCGCGGCGGCGCGTACAGCTGGACGTCCGCCGGTTGCCGGGCCAGCAACCGCGGGATCAGGTCCCCCTCCGGCAACTCGACCAGAATCGTGTAGACGAACGTCAAGTCGTAGCGCGAGCGGGCATCCAAACTCTTCCGCAGAATCCGCCAGGCGCTCACGTCCGCCTCGCGCAGCCCCAATTGGTTCGCGACCCGGCCGGGCAGCAGGGACTCGGGCTCGGTCACGTCGACGCGGATGTTGGCAATCCTGAGATACGGCATGCCGGGAATTGTAACAGAGTTCCGGGTCAGGCCCCAGGGTACCGGGCAGCGTGTGTGTGTCGGGCAGCGTGTGTGTCGGGCAGCGTGTGCCGATCCCCGGGTGCCTGGGGTCGAGTGCAGCGAGCCCCCAGTGCCAATCCTCCGTACCGCCGAGACTCCGGGAGCCTGTACCGGACCAACAGCCGCCAGAACGCCTCCCCGTCCTCCGCCTCGACCGCCGCCCGGCTGACGAGCGTCACAATCTTCTGCCGGTCCGCCTGGTCGCCCAGCTTCCGCCTCATCCGGTTCAGCAGCCAGGCCAGTCCCAGCAGATGCGCGCCCAGCGTGGCCGGCATGATATTGCCCGGCACCACATCGAAGCCCAGCAGCAGTAACGGTGGGGCTCGCGTGTCATGTGGACGGAAAATACGCATGCCCAGTCGGGGGAAATCTGCGGCAAAATGTCGTCGTCCGCCGTCGTCGTCCGCAGTCGAGCCACGCGGACGAGATCATCTGCGTGCTGAGGACGCAGCTACGGGCGCTGCGCGAGTGGGGCTGGTTATCGTTGAGCCCGATCTGCGAAAAGCGTGACGACACGGACGACATCATCCCAGGCCCGTTTCGCATCGGGAGCTAGTCCGAGTGCCGAGGGGCGTCCCAGACCGAAATCCGCCCGGACTGGTGCCCGACCGCCAGTTGCTGGCCATCGGAGCGAAAGGCGAGGGCTTTGGGAAAATCCGGTCCCTCGTGACGCAGGGTCAAGACCTGCTGTCCGCTGGCGACATCCCAGAGCCGCACGCACTGGTCGTAACCCCCGCTGGCAATCCGCCGCCCGTCGGGGCTGAACGCCAGGGCGACCACGCCGCCGCGATGTCCGCGGAGGACACCCAGAGGGCGCCCCGTTTCCGGATCCCAGAGTTGGACGTCCGCGTCGCGCCAGTGGCAGGTGGCGAGGCAGTGTGCGTCCGGGCTGAGGCAGACCGCAGTGATCCTGACCGACTCCGTGTGGAACTCGGCTCGTTTTCGGCAATCCGCCAGCGACCACAATTGGCCCATTCCGGACCGTGTTCGGCAGCACAACAAGTCGCCAGCCGGGCTCAGGCAGGCGTATTCGGGCCGCTCGACGCCAAGCGGCGTGCGAGCCAAGATCCGGCCGTCCGCGACGTTCCAAACCAGCAGGCACCCCTTGTCCGTGCACGCGGTCAGGCGGCAAGCGTCGCCCGTGAATGAGGGGGCGCAGATCATCTCGGAATCAGGCGCCGTCAGCCTCCGGAGAATACGCCCGGTGTCCGCTTCCCACAGCGTCACATCGGCGGACGTGTATGCCGCGCAGATCAGGGAACCGTCGGCCCGATACGCCAGGCACAAGGCCAGTCCCCCGAGGTCGGGCGGCTCGCCTTGGGTGGACACCGCGGGAACCGACCAGGTGTGCAGCGTGCCGTCGGACTGCATGCTCAGCAGGCTGCCGGACGGATGAATGCGGACTCCGACCAGAACCTCGCCCACACTCTTCCAGCAGTCGACCTGGGAGGGGGTATGCCAGGTGCGGACGCCCCGCGATTCGGCGGCTGACAGATCCCACAAGCACACGCAGCGATCGAAGGTCCCCGTGGCCAGTCGGCCTCCGGCCGAATCCAACGCGAGGTGGCGGATGTCTTGCCCCGCCACCGCCAAGCTGCCCACTTGCCGTCGTTCGCCTACGTCCCAGAGGCGGATCGTCTGGTCCGTCGAGCCGCTCAGCAGGCGCCCGTCGGGCAGGAACTGCAGGGCCACGTGCTGTGTGCCGGGCAAGAACCGATGGTGGCCATGCAGTTCTCCCAGTGCTCGTCCCGCGCCGCTCTCCCACAGGCGGATCATCCCATCATCGTGACCGCTCGCCAGGAATTGACCGTCGGGCGCAAGAGCGACGGCCGTGAGGTGTGCGCCGGCCTTGGTCAGCGTCCAAACCGGAGTCGAGTCGGCAATGTTCCAGAGCCCCATTTGGCCGCTCCAAGTGGCGGCCGTCAGGCGGAGTCCCGACGGATCAAACGCGAGCGAGTCGATACTGGCCGACAATCCGCGCAGCGTGATGCCCGGCGTCCCCACGGCCGGAGCCCACAGCGTAATCTCGCCCGCCGAGGTCCCGCAGGCCAGCCAGAAACCGCCCGGCTGGAAACGAACACAAGTCACCCTCCGGCCAGGATCTGCGTGCGTCCAAATGACTTGGCCCGTGGTGCTGTCGGCGACCAACACGGTGCCGTCGTCGGAGGCGACCGCCACGAGTTGCCCGTCCGGGCTGAGATCGAATCCCCGCACTTCCGCGATGGGCAACTGGAGCGTCGTCCGTTCCCGATGACTCTGCTGCCACCAGTACCACCACTCAAAGTTGCGTCGCTC
>CAIYOB010000472.1 GCA_903927685.1 uncultured Planctomycetaceae bacterium | reverse complement strand
GCCGGCCCCTATAGCCCAATTGGCAGAGGCAGCGGACTTAAAATCCGCCAAGTCTGGGTTCGAGTCCCAGTGGGGGCACACAATATGCGCTGGTAGCTGCGCACTGGGGCGTCGTAATCAGCGGTGTTCGCGCTGGCCTAGCCTCCGTAGTTCACTTCTTGAATTTTTCGCAGTGAGATTCGCTAAAGCCGCCACAAAATGAGGTGGGATCGCCTGTCCTATTTGCGGCCTCAGGGTTTGCGTGCCAGGAGTTGCACGACGGCCCCCGGCCCTGCGTGCAACTTCCCTTCGTGAAGATCACGGATCGTCTCTTGGGCGTACTCGAAGTCGAGTCCCGGCAGCTCGGCCTGCAGCATTTGGAGTGTCATCATCATCTCGACGACGGGTGGCCCACCGGTCTTGTACTCCAGTTGCTCCGGGCGATATGCCTCCAAGAGAAAGGCTCCACCTTGCTTGAGGCCGCGAACGACCTCGCTGTGGACGTGTCTTCGTACCGGTGGTGAGGTGTGGGCGAATATCGAGACGATCCCGTCCCAGGATCGGGGGGCGATCGAGAAACCGGCGAGGTCGGCGACGATGGTCTCGATCTGAACGCCGCGTTGAGCGGCGAGACGCTCGGCTTTGGCAAGGCCAACGGCGGACTGATCAACGGCGGTCACGGCGAAGCCGTGTTCGGCGAGGAAGACGGCGTTTCGCCCCTCGCCTTCAGCTAGGCAGAGGACCCGCCCAGGTGGCAGGTTTCCGACCTGGCTGACCAGGAAGTCGTTCGGTTTGGTTCCGTAGACGTAGTCAGCGCCGTCGTAACGTTCGTCCCACGTTGGCTGTCCCATTTCTTCCACAACCTTTTCCCTTAGCGGTGGAACCGCTTCTAGTCCCGTGTCGTCAGTCGAATGACTGGAAGCTCTCGGTCGGTCTTCTTCTGGTACTCGGCGAAGCGGCTGTTGGCTTGAGTGATCCGCTTCCAGGCCAGATTGCGCTCATTCCCGTGGAGTTCCTCGACCGCGACCTGGTAGGGGTTGCCGTCGAGTTCGATGCTGACGCGATCCGGATTCGCGGCGAGGTTGTAGTACCACGCGGGATTCTCCACCGCCCCAGCGTAGGCGGCGATGATCAGCCACTTGCCGTGCTCTTCCGGGATGTAGGCGAGAGGGGTTCGGCGTTGCTTCCCGGTCTTGCGGCCCACGGTAGTCAGCACGAGGGCTGGCATCGTTCCGAAAGCTTTGCCACTTCTGGCGATACGGCCAGCAAGAAGTCGGTTCACCCCCTTAATTAACGTTTTTGCAGCCGCAGGCATGCGGACACCTCGGGTGCCTCTGGGCATCATGAAGGACACGGTTCTAGCTTTCGGTTGTGGTGAAGTCCCGGATCAACTCGACGAGCGTGCCGAATTTCGGTGTCCACGCCATCACGGTGTTGTGTCGCCAGCCCATAGCGTGGAACGGCTCGTTGTGTGCGATCTCGTCGGCTTCTTCGCGCGATGTCACGCGCAGGATGCCGATACCTGGTGGAACGGGGGCTTGGCCCGGAATGGCCGGCTCGCTCATACACGGGCCGATGAGCAGTATCTTTCCATTCTCGATCATCTGATGCATATAGGCATAGTGACTTTCCAGGGGTGTCGGTTGATCGGGCGGTGTTTGGGCCACGGTGTCTGGTGTGAGCGGCAGCGGAGTCATGGTCAGGACGTACAGCACTGGAATACCCGCCGCATTGCCTTGCGCTCGCATGGCAGTGAAGTCGAACGGGGTATCCGTCATGGTTCGACGCTCCTTCTTTCCATTTTCGGAATCCCCTCGGTGATGTCGTTGATTCCCCAGCTCCAAATCACTTGCGGTGTGATCCGAAATCTCTGTCCGGCGATGTCTTCTTCGATCCGGGCTGCGCCGCGAATCTTGATGCCCCTGGGAGTCCAGGGTTCGACTGCGGCGAGGTCGTCGATGACTACAGCGACGTGGGGATTGGCTTTGATGTTGCGGTAGCGGACGGTCTTGGCGATGTCGAAACCGGCCGTGAGGATGTCGTCCCCATCTACGGAGAACGCTACGGTGGCCACGTCGGGCAAACCGGTCGGAGAGGCTGACGCGAACCGCATCAATGGCTGGCCTCCGAGGTAGGCCAATTCCTGTTCGGTGAATGCCGCCACGGACTATCCCTTGCTTGGAGTAGAAAGAAGCTGGTACGCACTTCTGGTAACCGTTGCCGATGCTTCCCCAGGGGAGCGTTCCCGCGCAAGAACGCACCTCAAAGTGCGTGACCGACTAGAAGGTAACCGTGATGACCCGAACCCTGTCGGCCACCGACAACTGCGCCACGACCCACACCCCCGACGGCCCGCGTGTAGCGGCAGGCAGTAGCTCCGAATGCCGCATCGTGCGAGACATACTGAGCCAACTGGGCGACAAGTGGACTCTCATGGTCATCCTGTGCCTCAGCTCCGGGCCGATGCGCTTCAACGCGATCCAACGGGCTGTCGTGGGCATCTCGCATCGAATGCTGACCGTCACCCTGCG
>CAIYOB010000471.1 GCA_903927685.1 uncultured Planctomycetaceae bacterium | reverse complement strand
CGTCTTCGCTGACCGCCAGCCGTGCCGGGTACAAGCCCGACCACAGGATCAGGCGTCTCTTGCCCGCGGCGTCCAGCACGCGATGCAGCGTGGGCACTTCCAAGCTGGTCGCCCAGGATGCGGGCGTTGGCAGTCGCTCGGACCAGCTGAGGCCGCCGTCCGTGCTGCGTTTGTAGACGATCCCGCCCCGGCCGTGCCCCTTGGGATAGACGCACAGCATGGTCCGGCCGTCTTCCAGCAGCACGGTCGTGGGATGCCCCAGATACTGACCCGGTTCGCGGTCGACGACCACCTGCCGCTGAGTTTCGCCGGACAGGTCCAGCGTGGGAATCGTGTATCCCCGCGGCAGCGGTTCGGGAGACGCTTCCGCGCCGCAAACGGTCGACGCGATGAGTACGCCCCACAGGCACACCGACAGCGGCGCGCGGGCAACTCGCAGCGTGAGAATATCGTCTGGGGATCGAAACGTCATCTTCTTCTCCCGTCGGCCCCGACTCAACGGACCACCATCGCGGTAAACGGAAACACGTAGGCTTGCAGCATCACCAGGATACCGACCAACGCAGCCAGCGCCAAACTGTGCACGAAGACGGTCCGCAGGATCCGGCCCTCGTGGCCGTAGAAGTTGGTCGCCGTGCTGGCCGCGACGATGCTCTGTGCATCCACCATCTTGCCCATCACACCGCCCGAACTGTTGGCGGCGGCCATCAGTACGGCGCTCACGCCCACCTGGCCGGCGGTGATCTTCTGCAGACTGCCGAACAGCACGTTCGAGGCGGTGTCCGAGCCAGTCAGGGCCACGCCCAGCCAGCCCAGCAGGGTGCCAAAGAACGGATACAGGACGCCCGTCTTGGCCAAGGCCAGGCCGAGCGTCGCGTCGGTCCCGGAGTACTTGGTGACGTAGCCCAACGCCAGCATGGCGGCGATCGTCAGCAGCGAAAAGCGGACGCGGACCAACGTCTCGCCGTAAGTCCGCAGCATCTGGCCGGGCGTGAAGCCCATCAGCAATCCGGCCAGCACGGCGGCGACCAGGATGCCGCTGCCGGTGGCCGACAGCCAACTGAGCTTGTAGATCGCGTCCTCGGGTTTCGTCGGCTTCTGGGGCGTCGGCTTGGGCACCACGGGATAGTCGCGCTGCACAACCTGGTGCAAGGCGGGGACTTCGAATTTCGGCTCGGACAGCGTGTTCAGCACCTGCTTCACGGCAGGCAGGCCCCACAGGAAGATCAGCACGCTGAGGATCACCCAGGGCAGCCACGCTTGAGCGGCCTGGCCGCGCGGTGCGGGCGCTGGAGGAGGGGCTTTCGCCGGATCGCTGCAGCCTGAAGGCTGGACTCCAACAGCACTCGCCGCCAAACCGTCGCCGGCGTCCGCTGGCGGACGCCAATACTTGAGCAGCACCACCAGGGCCAGCATGGACGAGATTGAGCCGACGACGTCCACCAGCCAGGGGCCGTTGAAGTTGGAGACCAGGAACTGGGGGACCGCAAACGCGACGCCGGCGGTCAGTGCCGCCGGCCAGACTTGCAGCGTCCTGCGGAATCCGGCATAGGCCCAGACAACCCAGAACGGCACGATCAGCGAAAAGAACGGCAACTGCCGCCCGATCATCGCGGACAGGTGCAGTTGATCCAAGTCCGTCACGGTGGACAACGCAATGATCGGCGTGCCCAGCGAACCGAAGGCGACGGGCGCCGTGTTGGCGATCAGCGACAAGGCCGAAGCCTGCAGCGGATGGAAACCCAACTGCATCAGGATCGCCGCCGTGATCGCCACGGGCGTGCCGAACCCCGCCGCGCCTTCGAAGAACGCGCCGAAGGAAAACGCGATCAGGATCAGCAGCACGCGTTTGTCGGGCACCAGCGAGGCGATATGCTCCCGCAGGACATCGAACAGGCCCCTCTTGACCGTCAGCTGGTACAGGAAGATCAGATTCAGGATGATCCAGCCAATAGGCAGCAAGCCGTAGGCGGCGCCGTAACCCGTCGCGGCCAGCGCCGCACTGGCCGGCATGCGGTACGCAAAGATCGCTACCGCCAGGGCCACCAACAACCCCAGCAGGGCCGCCAAGTGGATGCGGATCTGCAAGACGCCGATCGCGCCCAGCAGCACGACGATCGGCAAAGCCGCTAACAAAGTGGATAGAAACGGATTGCCAAGCGGGTCGTAGGTTTGGAGCCACATGGGTTTTGTCCGTTGTCCGTTGTCCGTTGTCAGTTGTCCGTTGTCAGGAACGTCGGGGAGAATTTCTGTTGGTTAGTCGTCCTTGCTATACGCGCGGTCCAGGAGGGTCATGGTATGATACACGGGCAAGTCTTGGGATTGGCGGCGGAGGTGCAGCTGGATCTGCGTCAGGCAGCCGATGTTCCCGGTGACGACGGCGTCGGCGTCCGTTTCCAGGATGCGGGCCACCTTGCGGTCGCCTAATTGCCGGGCGATCTCCGGTTGGATCAGGTTGTACACTCCCGCCGAGCCGCAACACAGGCCGCCGTCGGGCAGTTCGAGCAGTTCCACGTTGGG
>CAIYOB010000470.1 GCA_903927685.1 uncultured Planctomycetaceae bacterium | reverse complement strand
TCGAGCCTCGTCAGGATATTCGTGTAGCAGATCTCGAATTGCAGCGAGAAGCCGCGCACGTCAAAGACGCCCAGCGGCGTGAACGACTCGAGGCTGTAAAGCGGCTCGCCAGCTTCGCGGAGCCGCTGTTCCATGTCCGGCCAGGGCGTGAACACCCGCTCGCAATACCAATCGTCGCGGGCGTTCATCAACGAGTACAGCACCTGCAGGCCGTGGTGGCTCATGCCGATCGTATAGGCGTCGGGAAAGGCCAGGCACAGTCGCCCGCGCACGCGGCCCGGGTCCTTGCGAACCATGTTCAGTTCGCCGCCGATGTACTGGCCCGGCATTTCCACCCGCGGCAGGATGCGGCTGATCAGATGCTCCTTGAGATTCGCGGTCTGCATGAACGGCTTTCAAGTCTGGGGGACAGTTCGAACTTTTATCGCATCGCCTCGACCGCCGCGCACAGCTCCACAAGAGCCCAATCGGGTCGGGACGCATCCAGTTCCAGCAGCGGCCCCCGGCCGCGCTGGCGGACCAGCTTGCGCAACTCCGCGCGGACAGGTTCCCAGCCCGGCGAAACCGCGGGCTTGTCCAACAGCACCAGCAGCTTCGGCTGGGCGACGGTGGCCGCGTCCAGCTGATGCTCGGCCGCAAAGTCGCTCCACTGCCGCTCGCTCGGCCACCACTGGCTGTACGCCAGCGACTGGCCCAGCCAGAAATCGCTGACCACGACGGGACTCGCCGGGTCCCACGCCTGGCTGGCGAGCGCGTCCACGCGTTGACGCCAGCGGAGCGTTTCGTCCGCCACCACAGGCTGCGGCGGCGGCGCGGGCGAGGCGTCTCCGGCGGCGGGGTCCGCCAGCCAGACGCCGGCGGTGGCGGATGCGGTGGCTTGAGCCAGGGCGGTTTTTCCGGCGCCGGGCAGACCGGTGAGGGCCAAGTAGTTCGGCGCGGCGTTCAGGTGCTGCAGCAGTTGCCCGATCGTCCAGCCGATGCCCGGGTGCACGAGATCGGCCGCGACATCCGCCGCGGGCTCCAGCACAAACCGCCGAAACGCCATCCGCGGGTGCGGAAGCTGGAGATCCGGAGTGTCGAGCACGAGGTCGTCAAACAGCAGCAAGTCCAGATCCACGCTCCGCGCCGCCCACCGCTCGCGGCGCTGGCGGCCGAGTTCCGCTTCGATGTCGCGGAGCAAGGCCAACAATTCCAGTGGCGTCAGCGAAGTCTCGACCCGGGCCGCCGCGTTCACGAACGGAGCCTGTCCGGCCGGACCGCCGATGGGAGCGGTGCTGAACCAGCGGCTGTGCGCGACGACCCGTTGAGCGGGCGGGCGGTCCAACAGCGC
The DNA here is from genome assembly GCA_903927685.1 of uncultured Planctomycetaceae bacterium. Next base: position 7,156 of record CAIYOB010000470.1, on the reverse strand, counting down.
GATGGCACGCTGCAGATTGCCCAGGCGGTCGCCGAGGTTTGCACCCAGCGCAATCAGCGTCGTCGCCATGAGCGAGCAGCTCCAGAGACAAAGAACGTACCACCGCTCACGAGGCCTGCAGCACGCCGCCATGCGTGGATCGCTGCAGCCTGCAAACGCCTTGGAGGGGACATCCGAGCCACGACCGAGGCCGCCGAACGTCGCATCCGTCAGTCGCCGCCCTCCAAGGAATTTGTAAGCGGTGGTACGTTCAACAAGTCGCACATTGTGAGGAGTGTTCATGAATTGTCAAGCAAGGTTAGCGCGACTTTTCGGTTTTCTTTTTTCAAGTGCCGGTGTGCGACATTCCGGGCCCGCCCCGGGGCCGCCAATTGCCGCTCGCCGGCTTGCCAATCTGCTCCGCAGCGCCGTAAGATAATCGCTCCGCGGCAATCGGCCAGCGATCCGTTCCGGGGCAGGCGTTCCCAAGAGAAATGAAAACGAATCCGGTCAAAGAAAAACTGCAGCGTGGCGAGCCGACGTTCGGCACATGGCTCTCGCTGGGCAACCTGTACGCGGCCCGCGTCCTGGCGCGGATGGGCTGGGACTGGCTGACGCTGGACCTGGAGCATTCGCCGCTCGACATGGACCAGGCGGCGGCGATTTTCGGCGCGGTGGCCGATGCCGGCGGCGTGCCCCTGGTCCGTGTGCCGGAAGGCAGTCACACGTGGATCAAACGCGTCCTGGATGCCGGGGCCATGGGGATCGTCGTGCCGATGGTGGACACCGTCGAACAAGCGCGGGCGGCGATCGCCGCCGCCAAGTACCCGCCGCAGGGCAATCGCAGCGCGGGCGGCGGCTTGGCCGCCCTGAATTTCGCCGCTTCGTCCGACGACTATTTCGCCGCGGCCAACGAGCAGATTCTGGTCGTGCTGCAGACGGAAAGTCCGCTCGGCGTAGCGAACGCGGAAGCGATCTACGGCCTGCCCGGCTGCGATGCGGTCTTCATCGGCCCCGTGGATCTGCGGTTCCAGATGCGCGCCCCCAACGGCACGTTCCCCACCGCGGATCAGCACGAAGCGCTGGTCCAGAGCGTGATCGCCGCGGGCCGCAAGACGGGCACCCCGACAGGCATCCATACCATGGACCCTGAAACGGCGCGGCGGCGGGCGGAGCAGGGGATGCAGTTCCTGGCCGTCGGCAGCGACCTGCGGCTAATGACCCTGCAGGCCGAAGCCGCGCTCGAGTTCCTGCATCCGAATACGCCCCGGAGCGAATTGGTCAGGTATTGAACTGAACTGGACGCTGTTTCTCGCCCGAGGTGTTGCGATTCGCCGCGCCGGTGTTTATCCTGTACGCCATGTGGCGAACTTCGCTCGGACTACGAACGCTGGCGGGCTGCGAAGCGGAACTGGTCCGGCAACTGCTGGGTTACGTGTACTATCAGGTCAGCGTGACTTGGCAAGCGCCGGACGAGCCGTTCGGCAGCGGCGTGGCGCTGTTTGACCGCCTGGACGTCTCTCAACAGCTGGCCCTGCTGGCCGAGGTGGGACAGGCGCTGCTGCGCCCCGACCAGCCGGCGCCGGAATTGACGTCGCTCCGGGAAGCGACGGTCAGCGTGCTGTACGAGCAGTTGCGGAGCTGCGTCGCCGACGAAATCGACGGCGAACGGCGGACCAGCAGGCCGCATCGCTACTGGCGGCAGCTGATCGTGAAGACCTGCGGCGAGGCGAATGCGGGTCCGGAGCCGATGGAACACCCCGCGTACGACGCGGAAGATCTGGATGCCTGGGACTTGGTCATCGAGGCGCTAACCGACCGCATCTTGTGGGACCGCGACTGGGAGATGGAGGATCTGTTCGCCGACGCCGTCCCCGAGCGCGGCCGGGAGCTGAAACAACTGCTCGGGATCGACGACGGCTACTTCCGGGATATCGCTCCCGATCCGACCGACCAGCAGTTGGCCCGGGTGCGGGCCCAACTGGACGCGCTGGTCCGCCGCAAGCAATGAGCGCCCGCGGTTCGCGGCCCCTGTCTGCCATGTGTCATGGGAGTTCCGGCCATGAGGACTTTCCTGCAGCCCATGCTCGACGCCTTTCGCGGACCCCAGCGCAAAACGACGGTGATTCTGCTCAGCTCACCGTTCCTGCTGTTGGCGTGGAAGTACTTTTGCGCGCCGCAGTTCTTGGCCGGCCAGCTCGCCGATTTCACGGACGACGCGTCTGCGGCCGCCGCGATCGGGCATTTCCTGGGCTGCTTGGTCTTGTTGGGCGTGGTCCCTGCCGCGGTCGTCAAGTTCGTGTTTCGGGAGCGACTGCTTGACTACGGCGTGGAGCTGGGAATTCCCGGCCGAACCTGGCATTCGCTGGCGCTGTTCTCGCCCGTGTTTCTCCTGGCCGCCTATCAAGCTTCGCTCGACCCGGCGTTTCTGGCCAAGTTCCCGATCAATCCGCACGCGGGCGCGTCGCCATCCATGTTTGCCGTCCACGCGGTGACGTACGGCCTGTTCTACGCCGGCTGGGAATTCTACTTCCGCGGCTTCCTGCTGTTCGGGCTCCGCGAGTCGCTGGGCGCGCCCAACGCAGTCCTGGTCCAGACGCTAGCTTCGGCGCTGCTGCATATCGGCAGTCCCGCCGCCGAGTCCTTCGGCGCGATTCTCGGCGGCCTGCTGTGGGGCGTCCTCGCCCTGCGAAACCGCTCGCTGCTGGCCGGCCTGGGCCAGCACTACCTGCTGGGGCTCGGGCTGGACGCGTTCATCTGCTACGGCTGAGCCGGACCCAAAGTCCTCTCCCCTCCGCTTGACTTTTTCCGGCCGTTCGTCTACTGTATTAGATACCTGGTACAGGAGACACCGGAATGTTCGTCCATGTGGACCCCGCGCACGATTTAGCGATCTACGACCAGATTGTGCGGCAGTTGAAGTTTGCGGTGGCCAACGGCGCGGTCGGCGTCGGCGAGTTGGTGCCGTCGGTGCGGGAGCTGGCCCGCGAGCTGGCGATCAATCCCAACACGGTGGCCCGCGCGTACCTGCAGTTGCAGACGGAGAGCGTGCTGGAAACGGTGCGGGGCCAAGGGATGGCCGTGGCGGCGGGGGCGGATAAGCGGTGCCGGCAGGAACGCGGCAAGATGATTCAAGCCCGCGTGCATCAGGTGTTGCACGAAGCGCGGCAGAGCGGGTTGGCGGTCAGCGAGATTCGGAAGATGGTCGAGGTGGAATTGTCGGGCTCGTAGGAGGATCAGAAATGGACTCCGTGTTGGAACTGCTTGGAGTGACAAAACGGTACGGCGCGCAGACGGCCCTGGACAGCGTCTCGCTGGACGTGCCCCGCGGCGTCGTGTTCGCGTTGCTGGGCGAAAACGGCGCCGGCAAGACGACGTCGATCCGTATCGCGCTGGGACTGACCGAGCCGGATGCCGGCGAGGCGACCGTGTTGGGCTTGTCCAGCCGCAGGCAAGCTCTGGAGATCCGCCGCCGCATCGGGTACGTCTCCGAGCGCCCGACGTTGTACGACTGGATGACCGTCGACGAGATCGGCTGGTTCACCGCGGGCTTCTATCCGGATGGCTTCCTGACTCGCTACCGGGACGCAATTCGTTCCTTCCACTTGCGTCCGCCACAGAAGTTGAAGTCCCTGTCCAAGGGCCAGCGGGCCAAAGTCGGTCTGGCGTTGGCCCTGGGGCACGACCCGGAGCTGCTGATCCTGGACGAACCGACTTCGGGCCTGGACGCGATCGTGCGGCGCGAGTTTCTGGAGAGCATGGTCGACCGGGCGGCCGGCGGGCAGACCGTGTTTCTGTCCAGTCACCAGATCGGCGAAGTCGAGCGGGTGGCGGATCTGGTGGCGATCCTCCGCGGCGGCCAGTTGCTGCTGGTCGATCGACTGGACCAACTCAAGCGGCAGATCCGTGAGTTCACGTTCGTCCTGCCGGATGAAACGCCGCCGCCGGAGTTGGGAGGCGAGGTGTTGGGGCGGCGGCACCGGGCACACCAATGGCAGGTCATGGTCCGCAATCCGGATCCGGCGGCCAGCGGCCGGCTGGGCAGTGATCCGGCCGTGTCAGGCCTGGAAGTCCGCGTGCCGACCCTGGAAGAGATCTTCGTGGCCTACATGCAACGCGAGCCGCACCAGCAAGCTGCAGGAGCCGCCCCCACTGACCAATGACGAATGACCATTGACCACTGGCCACGGACAGATCCGCTGTCTCTTTTCATCCGCTGTCGGATGCTGGGGCGACAGCGGATGAAAGGAGACAGCGGATTTCCACACCGCCCCCACACACCAATGACCAATGACAGAGGCCCGCCCATGATCACCGCAGGCGCATGGCGTATCGTCTGGAAAGAGTATCGCACGCAGCGGCCGTTGTGGCTGGCGATGGTCGTGCTGACCCTGTTGATTCAGTTCGGTTACCAGCTCGCCGTGACCGTCGCTGGCGGGGACGTGTCGGAGCAGGTCTTGTTTGTGATCGCCATGGGAGCCGCCGCGGTCTACGCGTTGGGATGCGGCGCAACGTTGTTTGCCACGGAACGCGAGGTCGGGACGTACGAGTTTCAGCAAGCACTGCCGCTGGCGTGGCGTCCGCTGCTGGTCGGCAAGGCCGGGTTTGGCGTGGCGAGCGTCTTGGCCTTGGCGATCCTGCTCTGGAGCGTGACGATCGCGATGACCGGCGGCCGCCTGCCCGCCTGGCGGGACGGCGGCCAGTTGTGGGGCGGCGGACTGCTGGCCGCTTGGGAGGTCTTTGCCTGGAGCCTGTTCTTTTCATTGCGTCTGGATCGGCCGCTGACCGCCGCCGTGCTGGGCGTGCTCGTGCCGTCGGTGTTCGTCCACGTGGCAGGTCCGGCCGTCGTCGGCTTCGACTATTCCAATGTGGGCCTTCGACACTACCTGGCGATCATGCCCTGGCGCGTCACGATCGCCGCGGCGGTCAGTGCGGCCGATCTCTGGCTGGCCAGTCGTTGGTTGCGCGACAGCGCGGCGACGGGCGACGCCAATGCGAGCTGGGAGGAAGACGTCGAATTGATCCATCGCGGGCGAATTCGGCTGGCCCTGGAAACACGCCTGCAAGGCGGGTTCTGGCGACTGGTCTGGCAGCACTGGTTGAACTCGCGTTGGACGCTGCTGGCGATCGGCTTTGGCTACCTGTGCGTGGCCGCGCTGGAAACGCAGGCCGCCGACTCCGAAACGTGGAATGCCGTCCCGCTGGGCTGGCTGGTCCCGGCCGCGGCGCTCTGGGGCGTCACCGTGTTCCTCGCCGACCAGCGGCGGCACGCGTATCGGTTCTTTGTCGAGCATGGGGTGGATCCGCGGCAGGTGTGGCTGAGCCGGCAAGTCGTGGGCTTGGTGCCGCTGTTTCTCGGGCTCGCGGCCGCACTGATCTTCTGGGCCTTGTGCCCGCAACTCGCCTCCGGGCGAACGTTGCGCTGGCCGCCGACAGAATGGGATTCGCGGGTTGCGGGCGGGGCTGTCTGCTGCGTGTTGTTGGCGTATGCCGCGGGCCAGGCGTGTTCGCTGTTCTTCCGCAGTCCCGTGTTGGCCGTGGTGGGGACGGCGTTCTCGGCCGGCGTGCTCGCGTTCTGGGTCATCCTGATGCACGCCGCCAGGATTTCCTGGTGGTGGTCCGTGCTGCCGATTCCCGCCGTGCTGCTGGTGGCCACTTGGCGGCGCGCGCCGGACTGGATGCTGGAAAGAGGTGATTGGGGGGCGAGGCGGAGGCTGGCTTCGGTACTCGCCATTCCCGCTGCCACGCTCGTCGCGGCAGTGATTCTGGTTCGCCTGGTCGAAATCCCGTGGGTCGAGCCGGGATTCGACGTCGGTGAGTACCTCCAGCCGCTGACGGCCGACCAGCAGGAGACGCTGCAGTTGTACGCCCAAGCCGCGCGCCAGTTCTCGGCCGGGAAGAGAGTCGCCGAGCCCACCGCGGGCGCGTCCTGGAGCCAAGTGATATCTTCGGAGCCGACGCTGGACGAGCAGCGCCGCTGGGAGGCCGACAACGAAGCGACCATCGCCTTGCTGCTGCAAGCCAGCCGCCGCCCGCCCTGCGGCATGTGGGATCCCGTGCATGGACAGAGGCGTTTGGAGGGTCAAGTCGTCGCCTTGTTGCCCAGCCTCCCCGGCTTCGGCTATGAGGATCCGCCCGAGGGGCACTTCTCCGCGTTGGACGAACTCCTGTTAGCCAGCGCCACCGTGCGGACGGCTGACGGCCAACTGGATGCAGCCTGGACGCGCTACGTCGCCGCCTTGCGGCTTGCGAACGAATACCGGATCCGCAGCCCCGAGTTCAGTTGGCGGGAAGGCGACGCCATCGAGGCCCGCGTCTACGAGCAGTTGCCGCACTGGGCGGCTCATCCCCAGCAGACGCCGGAGCGGATCAAGGCGGCCATTCGCGATTTGGAGGACCTGGCCCGCGGCACGCCGTCGGCGACGTCGATCATCAAGGACGCCTACATCGAAGCGATTCAGCCGTTGAACGGCGATTTCCGGCGACTGGAGCCCTACGAGCCCCGGGACCTCAGGATGCAGCGGCTGACTTTGGCCTTGCTGCCGTGGGAGACCGCCCGCGCCCGGAGGTTGGTGACTTTCGTGGCCGGCCGTCAGCTGCCCAGGCTCGAAGCGTTGGAGGAAGCGATCCGCCGCGGCGAGCCGACGATGCGTCGGCATCGAGGGACGATTCCTGGCTCGGAGCCCTGCTGGCAAGTCTTTCAGCAGTTCGAATCCTGGTCCGCCACAACCCCTTGGGATCTGAGCGGCTATTGGTCGCTGCAACGGACGTTTTGGCTGAACAACTGTGTGCTGGAACAGGAGCTGTACCGGCGAGTCGTGCGGATCCGCTTGGCCCTGCTGGCATGGCGAATCGAGCATGGCAAGTTCCCGCAGAAACTCGACGACCTGGTGGGTCCGTACCTGAGGCAACTGCCCCTGAATCCGTGCTGCGGCCAGCCGTTCCGCTACGAGCCGCAAGGCTGGCCGCGCGACACATGCTGGTTGCTCTGGGACAAGCTGTATGGTCACGGTGTTGCCAACTCGTTTGACGACAGCATCGTTACCGTTGCCGCCGGCAGCCCGTTTCTGTGGAGCCCTGCCGAGGGAGCGGGCTACGCCGAGTCGCAAGATGGGGAGCCGCCGACGATGCTGTTCCCGGACGGCGCGCAGGTCTACGGCGGATACCTGTTCCTGGT
>CAIYOB010000469.1 GCA_903927685.1 uncultured Planctomycetaceae bacterium | reverse complement strand
TCCGGCGACAAACCGGCCTTGGTCAGCGCCTGGTGGCACACGTTTTCCAGCGCCTGCCGGATGTCGCCGCCGGTCCCGGGATGGGCGACGGCCGAAGAACCGAACCCGACGATTTCGGCCAGGATGTTTGCGCCCCGGGCTTGGGCGGCGCCGAGTTCCTCGACGACAATCGCTCCGGCCCCTTCTCCCAGCACCATCCCCGTCCGATGCAGATCAAACGGACGCGACATTTTTTCCGGAGGGCCGTCGCCCGCTGCGCACTGCTCCTGCAGGGCACCATGGATGGTCCGCAGCGGATGCAGGCGCGTCCCCGTCGCCCCCGCCAGCATGATGTCGGCATGCCCGCGGACGATCGTACAATACGCCTCGGCCACGGCCAGCAGCGCGGACGCCTCGCGCAAGGTGATCGAGTTATTGGGCCCGCGCAAATCGTTGTAAATCGCCACATGGCTGGCCGGCATGTTCGGCAAGTACTTGAGCAGCCACAGGGGGGTCACCTTGGGCATGCCGTCCGTCGCCCAGCGAGCGAACTCGAACTGCTCGTTCGGCGTCAGGCAGTTCCGGACGCCCTCCGTGAACTCCTCGGGCGCCGTCATGATATAGTCGGAACCGTAGACGACGCCCGTGCGGTCGACGTCATAGCCGCCGGGCTTCAAGCCGGCGTCCTGCAAGGCCAGCTGGGCGACGGCCACACCCATCTGGATTTCCCGGCACATCACCTTCAGTCCCTTGCGAATCGTCCGGACCTGGTCCTTTTCCAGCTGCCCGAAATCCGCGATTTCGCCGGAGAAGTCGCGGACTTCTCCCGCACAGCGAATCGGGAGATTCTCTGTCGGCAGGCACTGCAGCGGACCCACGCCGCTACGGCCGGCAGCGAGCGAGTCCCAGGCCTTCTGCGGCGTGTTGCCCAGAGGACTGATCAATCCAATTCCGGTGATGACGGCACGGCGTGAGGCGGTCGATGGCATGGCGTTTCGCGCGCTTGCGGCGCTGAGGTTCTATGGTCGTCAGACGTGGTACGGAAACAGTCGGATGTCCCGCGCGACACCGCCAGGACGAAGGTGGCTGCATGGCAGGTCGCAGGCGGCGTGCTGGTGGAGTCGCCCACCAAGCCAATTAGTCATCGGCCAGTTTTCCGCTGATCAGCCGCAGAAACTCGGCGTTGCTGCGGAAACGGCCCAATTGACGGGTCAGCTGTTCCATCGCTTCCACCGGGTTCATGCTGGTCAGCGTCCGCCGCAGCATCGTCACCGAGTGCAGCGTCTCCTTGTCATGCAACAACTCTTCCCGGCGCGTACCGGATTGCGTGATGTCCATCGCGGGCCAGATGCGGCGATCCGACAGCTTGCGGTCCAGCACGAGTTCCATGTTGCCCGTGCCTTTGAACTCCTGGAAGATCAACTCGTCCATGCGGCTGCCGGTATCGATCAACGCCGTGCCCACAATCGTCAGCGACCCACCCTCTTCGAACGCCCGGGCGGTGGCAAACAGCTTTTTGGGAACATCCATGGCCTTGATGTCCACGCCGCCGGACATCGTGCGGCCCGTGTTGCCCACCCATTTGTTAAAGGCGCGGGCCAGACGGGTGATCGAGTCCATCAGCAAGAACACGTGCCGCCCCATCTCGGCCAACCGCTTGCACCGTTCCACAATCAACTGCGAGATCCGGACGTGACTTTCCACATCCATGTCCAGACTGCTGGCCACGACCTCGCCCTTGACGTTCCGCCGCATGTCGGTCACTTCCTCAGGCCGCTCGTCGACCAGCAGGACGATCAACTTGACGTCGGGATAGTTCGTCGAAATCCCGTTGCTGATATGCTGCAGCAGGATCGTCTTTCCGGTCCGCGGCGGAGCCACGATCAGCGCCCGCTGGCCCCTTCCCAACGGCGTCAGCAAGTCCATGACGCGCGTCGTCAGCGGCTCGGTTCCCGTCTCCAACCGATACCAGACTTCGGGATTGATCGGAGTGAGCGAATCGAAAGTCTTGACGTTCACATAGTCGTCCGGCGGCATCCCGTCCACGTCCAGGATCTCGCGCAACCGCGGCCCCTGCTGCCGCCGCGGCTGCTGGACCATTCCGCGAACCATCACCCCTTGCCGCAGGCGGTACTTCTCGATCATCGTCCCCGGCACAAAAGGATCGGTCCGCTCCCGCGAATAATTGTTGGCCGGATTCCGCAGGAACCCGTAACCGTTGGGATGCATCTCCAGCAGTCCCATGCCCTCTTCGAGCTGGCCGTCCGCCTCGTCGACCGGCTCCCGCTCGATCGCCGCCACCGGCCGATCCCCTTGAACGACCCGCCGCCGCCGCCGATTTCGTCCGTTGTAGCTGCCACCCTGGTTTGTGGACTGCCCCGGAGACTTCGTGCGAGTTCTTCTCTTCCCCATGATCACCATCCAAATTCACCCATAAACTTTGCCGTGCTGTTCCTCAGCACGACGAAAAACTGGCCACTCGCCACGCAACGAACGGGCAAGCCCAGATGTAGTCCGGCGGGGTTCAATCCGCAGGCATGCTCTTGCTTCAAAGCCAGAAGGACCGCCCCCCGACAGCACCGCCCGCGCAGCACTCGCCGGATAACAGCCGTGTCAGAAATCGGACTCCGTAGCCAGACAAGACAGGCCCAGCCCTAACGGACAACACCCGCCCTTGCAGCTACAGATTGGTCGTACCCTGCCCCCTTGCGTGATCGGCGACGCCATTCGCCGTGGCTGTAGCAAACTGAACCAGCTTGCCACATAGATACCAAGTGCTCGCTTGACCGCCGCTGGCATAAGCAAGACAGGCAGATGGCCTCCGTCTGCAATCCTCCAAAATCCTGCTCTGTACCGAGCAAAGCACCCGACAGGAGGCCGAACTAACTTGAGCGATTCGTGAGGCGCATTTACGCGTCTAGTCAGAATCTCACTTGCTGAATCTTACCGATGCCGGGGCCTCTGTCAACGGACAATTGCACCGTCGAAAGGCAAAACAAGCGATTTTCTTGGGAATTCCGGGGTTCGGTTTCGCCGCCGATGCTACAGACCTCGAATTCGGGAGATTCTACGCAATCGGCAAGGTTTAACTCACCGGCGGGTGAAAGAAGGCCGATAACCGACGGGGAACGGTTCCTTTGGCCTCCAAGAAACGGAATGATCCATGCGTACCTTGCTCACCAACGCCCTGGCAGGGCTCCTGGTCGCCGCCGCGTTGACACCGGCCTCCGCCCAGACTCGGATTCCGTGGCTGCAGGACCTTCCGCAAGCACAGGAGATCGCGAGCCGGGAAGGGCGGCTGCTCCTGATCCACTTCTACTCGGACACCTGCCCACCCTGCCGACGCCTGGAACAAGTCGTGTTTCCCGACGGCGACGTGTGCCGTGCCGTGTCGTTGAACTATGTCCCCGTCAAGATCAACGGTGAGCGGGAGCGTGCGACGGCCAGTCAGTTCCAGGTTGATCGCTGGCCAACCGATGTCATCGCGGACGCCCGGGGACAGCTCATCTACAAGACAGTCAGTCCGCAGGATCCGAATCGTTACACCCAACTGCTGAACGCTGTCGCCGCGGATTTTCGCGCGACGCTGGCGCCCGTCGCAGCTGCCGGCCGCCCCTCGCCGCCGCCAGACCCGGCTGCCAATTACGCCTTCGCGGCCTACAACCAGCGGTCGGATGCATCGGCTCCGCCAGCCTACCCCCGAACGGACTCGAACCGCGGCCCGGCGAATTATCCCCCGGAGTCCGGCCCGGCGTACACTCGCGGCCCGGCAGACCCCTACGATCCTCGCAGCTCCTGGACCACGCCGGCCGGGGCCGGTTCCGCATCCCCGGATGTCGGCGGGCGCCAAGTCGTGACGATGCCGATCGATGGCAGGGGAGCGCCTCAGCCTCAGTGGCAGGAAAACCGCTACGCGGCCGGCACCAACGTTCCTGAGCCTTCGCGCGCCGCCTCGCCGACGGCCCCCGCCCCCGCGAATCCGCCCCTGGCCGGAAACCAGTACGCGCTGGACGGCTTCTGCCCCGTGACTCTGCTGGAGCAGGAAAGCTGGGTGAAGGGCGATCCTCGCTGGGGTATTCTGCACCGGGGAAGCGTTTACTTGTTCCTGTCCGAACAGCACCTGCAGCGGTTCAATGCCGACCCCGATCGGTACGCGCCAGTCCTGTCCGGGTTCGATCCCGCCCGCTATATCGACCGCGGCGAGTTGGTGCCCGGCAAGCGGGCGCACGGGAACTGGTTCCGCGGAAAGACCTACCTGTTTGCGGACAAAGCGTCGCAGGAGCGTTTCGAGCAGATGCCCGAGTTCTACGCCCAACGAGCCCACGAGATCATGATGGCCGCCGGGGCTGGTCGCTGACCGCGTTCGGGACCATAATGCAGGCTTGCCAGGCCCCATCACCGCTTGCGTGGCAACGCTCACGAAATCGAGTTCGCGTTTAACGCCAAGCCGGCAGGCGACGGCTTGGATCAAGGGAAGGAGCACGGGAC
>CAIYOB010000468.1 GCA_903927685.1 uncultured Planctomycetaceae bacterium | reverse complement strand
GCGCTGCTACGAGAGCCGGCTTACGCCGCGGTTCCTCATCGGCAAACAGCGTGGCGCGGATTTCGTCGACTTGGCCAGCGGCGAGGTCACTTGGTGCAACTGGCTGCGCGGCTCGTGCCACCGCGGCGCGATTCCGGCCAATGGTTTGTTGTATGCCGGCCAGCACTCTTGCCGCTGTTACACCGAGGCGGCGCTGCGCGGGCTGAATGCCCTGGCCCCACGTTCCGGCGAAGAAACGGCTCCTTCGCGGCCGGACGACCCCGTTCGCCTCGAACGCGGCCCGGCGTTTGAGACCCTTGCGAATATCGATTCCTCCGCCTCAAACCCCGATGACTGGCCCACCTATCGCCGTGACGCCAGCCGCAGCGGGGCCTCGCCCTGCGCGATCGGCGACCAGCTGGCTCTCCATTGGACGACGGCACTGTTTAGTCGGCTGACGGCGCCGGTGGTCGGTGACGGGCGACTACTGGTGGCCGCCATCGACGAGCATGCCGTGCGTGCGTTGGACGCCTCCAGCGGGAAACCGCTGTGGTGCTTTACGGCGGGCGGACGCGTTGACTCGCCTCCCACGCTGCACGCCGGGCTGGCCCTGTTCGGTTGCCACGACGGGTACGTCTATTGCCTGCGGGCCGACACAGGCGCCCTGGCCTGGCGATTCCGGGCAGCCCCTCGCGAACGCAAGGTGGGCGCCTACGGCCAGATCGAATCGGCCTGGCCGGTGCCGGGCAGCATCCTGGTCCGCGACGGAAGCGACGGCCAGGCGACCGCGTATTGCGTGGCCGGACGCTCCTCGTTCCTCGACGGCGGCATGACCGTCCTTGGGCTCGATCCCCGGACCGGAGCGGTTCGCTGCTCGCGGCCCTTGGACGGCCCCTGGCAGGATCCGATGGCCGGCTCGACGCCCGACAATCCCAATCGCGGCTTCACCATGCCGGGTTCGCTGCCCGACGTGATGGTTGCCGACGCCGAGCATGTCTATTTGCGTCAGCTCCGGTTCGATCCGTCGCTGCAGACCGAGGTTGACATGGCACCGAACTACTACCAATCGCCGCAGCTCACGGGCGAGAACCGCGGCGGAGACCACAAGTACTGGGACAACCTGATCGAGGCGCCGCGGCACGCCGTGTTCAACATGCCGGCTTGGTTCTACCGCTCCTATTTCCAGAACTTCCCCGGCCGACGGCTCTTCTCCACCACCGGCCTGCTCAACGGGAACTGGCATTCGCGGATGTACTGGGCCTATGGGCAAGTGACGGGCCAGTACCTTGTCTTCCGCGACCAGGTGGGCTATGCCGTGCAGCAATACGCGACCACGTTTCGTGACGGCGGCGCCAACGCCGGCGATGGGTACGTGATCGCGGCCGGCGAGACGCAAGCGGCGGAAACGGACACCAAGCTCTTTGCCCTCCAGGCCCGGGAGTACCGGTGGCGGGTCCGCGTAGGGGTGCGGCCGGTGGCCATGGCGTTGGCGAGCGACAAGCTGCTGGTGGCCGGACCGCCGGACCGCCAGGAGCCGGCCGAGGCGTTGGCGGCGCTCGAGGGGCGTCAAGGCGGCGTACTGTTGGTGCTGTCGACGGCGGATGGGAAGGTGCTCAGCGAAACCGCCCTCGCCGTCCCGCCGGTCTTCGACGGCTTGGCCATTGCCCAGAAACGACTCTACGTGAGCACGACCGACGGCAAGGTGCTGTGCCTGGCAGATTAGAGAAAGACGTGGACCATGTACGAGTGCCTGGAAGCGGAGAGCCCCATGTCCCGACAATCGGAACTTGAACAACTGGTGATCCACGAATCCTGTGCGCTGGACGGGATCGTGATCCTGCTGCGCATGGGACAGGACCCCGGACGCGAGCGGATGCAGCGGCTCAACGCCGCCTTGGCGGAACTGGACGAGTACCTGCGCGGGCAGATCACCTTGGACCGGCGCCTGGCCTACGCCTTTTGGTCACTCGCTCACTACGTTGATCAAGAGCTGCAAAGTTGGATCCGCGCGGGTCGGGAGTGGCCCGCGGAACTGACGAACGAGGAGTTGATCGAACTCCAGATCCGCGTCGAAAACCTGTTTGAGGGCGGCCTC
>CAIYOB010000467.1 GCA_903927685.1 uncultured Planctomycetaceae bacterium | reverse complement strand
TTCGAGACCGGAGAATCGCGTCTCGGAGAGCCGCGGCTACGTGAATTGCCGGACGACACGCCAGAATCTGTGACCCATGATTCCCGACAGCCTTCCGGGAGAACCGCCAGAATCCTGGTGGTATGTCAGGATGTCAGGCGTCCACTCTACGGGCTGATTTGGAGGATGACCGCTTCGGCCCCGAGTTCCAAGCGGAGTCGATCGACGTTCTGTGCCGTTTTCAGCGGCTCGGCGGACTGCGTCGGCTGATAGACTCGCACGGTTTTGGCCACGGCCGGCAGCCGCACTTCCGCGGGCACGCTCGGAACCGGCACGTCCTGGCGGGCGTTCTCGTCCCAGACGGAGACGGCCCGCCACAGGGCCAGACAGAAGTCGCCGTCGCTCTTCTGTAACAGCAGGTGACGCAGTTCATGCTGCGGTCCGTCCACCGAGTACCGAAACGACTGCGGCTGGAAGTCCTCGCGATTCCGGTCGCGCAGGATCGTCAGCAAGTTCTTCACGGCGTGGTACGAGGGCTTCGGCTGGAGCTCGTAGTCCACGTAGCCGAAATGGGCTTCCTGCACCGGCTGGCCCCGTTGCTGCGCTTCGTCTTCGGTCCGATCGTCGACGAACTGGTACTTGTACGAGCGGACGATGCCGCAACGGAAGTACTCGAGGTAGAGCCGGGGCATGTAGATCGCCTCGGCCCGGAGCGAGGCCGGCTTGTGCTTGTTCGGCGGGTTGTTCAAGGCGGAATGGTAGCCGGTCTCCGTGATCGCGTATTTCAGCTTCGGATACTGCGGCTGGACGTACCCGAGATAGAGGGGAAGCGTGATCTCCGGCGCGCGGCCGCCGGGGTAGGCATGGATATTGCCCACATCGACCAGGGCCGAACAATCGCCGATCTTCACCGCCGCACTGGAAGGATGCCCCAGGGCCGAGCCAAGAATGGGAATGCTCTGCAGCACGGGATCCGCTTTGCAGATTCGCTGCATCTCGCCCATCCACTCCCGCGCCTGTTCGGGCCGCCCGTCAGGCTCGTTCAGGCCCTCAATGAACTCGGTACAGTCGGAGAAATTCTCCTTCACGTTCTTCAGCAACTGGGCGACCGTCAATCTCTCGCCGTCGGGATGGATGATGAAATCGAACTTGACTCCCGCGGCGCCGAGCCGCTGCACGTTGGCGACCCCCTGGGGCGCCGTCACCGGATCGGTCCGCACGTGACGGATGCCCGATTCCAGCAGCAGTCTTTCCATCTCCGGGAATCGTTGCCCGTAGTTCGTCCGCACGCGTCCCAAGTGCATACACACGCCGACGGAATCCACGAAATCCCCGCACCGGCGCGCCGGCGATTGAGGCACCGCGGCCGGCGCCGGCTCCCGGGTCTCGGAAGGCGATCCCGCGAAGGCGACGGAATGCCCCAGGACAACGACGAGCAAAGGTAGCTTGCGAAAGTCCATCGTCATGTCAAATCTCCTCGGAAGGGGTTGCGTTACGACCGCTTACTTCGTCCAATTCCATTCAAGGTGTTCGCCGCCGCAGCGGATTTCCATCCCGGACGCAGGCAGCGGTGCCGTGCAGTACGGGTTGTCGTAGTGGGGAAATCCGCAAAGAGGGATCTCCTGGTGGTTGACCACCAGCGGTGAATCCCAGCCGAAAGAAAGCTCCTCGTTCCTTAAGGTGACGCACTTGACGTTCAGTCCCTGGAACTCGAGCGGCAGACTCTCGACGCGCTGCCGAAAGGAAGCCCAGCCGCCGTCCTGCCGCTTCGACCCCAGCTGGCAGATCCAGACATCCTCGTCCGCGTGCGAGCGCAATTCCCGGTAGGCATATCGGCCGTTGCGGACGAGTCGGATGCCCGCCTTGCTGGTCAGCGCGAGATAGCCGTCGCCTTGGCAAGCGACGAGCCATTTGCCGGTGAGCATCCAATCGTCAAAGGCGTGCAAGGGGAAATAGGCGTGGGTGAAGCCCAGGCCCTCGCCGGGCGGGCACTTGCGCACGTCCACGAGAAAGTCTTTCCACTGGGCTACCCGCGGTAAGACCAGGTTGCCGACCCAGAAGTTCGGCGAGCCGCTCTCGGCCAGAAACGGCGGATGCGTGACGAACACGACCGCGTCCGGGCCGAGCGTCGCCTGCCAGATGTGCTGCATGTTTCCGCGACTACCGCGGCGGTAATCCTGGGCGGAGGACAGCATGTAGTCGGGCGTCTTGTACGTCACCTTGTTGACCTCCCAGGACCCGCCGAAATAGTCCACGGCCGGGTCCAGGAAGCCTCCGTGCCGCTCGCGATTCCACATCGCCTCGGGCACGTGGATCGCGATCTGCTCGATCACCGGCGGCAGACGATATCGTTTCATGAGCGCCAGGCTCACATAGCACTTGCCGTCGCTGAAGGTCCCCAGTCCCCACATCAGCCGCGCCGCCCCGGAGGTGCCTTCGCCACGCCCGCTTTTGACGTCGCCGGGATAGGTGCGCGCGTGGGCCGAGCCAAACACGCCCTGGTACGAGTTCACTGCGATCGTAAACAGCAGCTTGCTGAGCACCGTCGCCGCCAGCTCCCGGACTTCGTCGTCGGCGGCCAAGTCGGCCAAATGGGAAAGCGCCAGCATGTCCACGGAGAAGTAGGTGTTGGAGTCCCACTCGTGGAAACCTCGCGTCAACCGCCTGCGCAGCCACGCCAGGGCCAGTCGCTCCCCTTTCTCTCGATGCCACACGCCGGTCTGTGCGGCGTTCGAAAAGGCCCTGTTCGGGTACAGCTGCCCGGCAAGGACCTCACACGCGTGAAACGTGAGCTGGTGGTTTTCGGACCAGAACCACATCACGTCCTGGCCCGGTTCGTCTGCCCAATAGCGGAAACGAAGGATGCAATCCTCGATGGGCTGTTTCAGCGCAGCGGGAAAGGACGGGTTGTCCGCGTAACGAAGCATCACTCCAATCAGTCCCAGCAGCTCGAAATCGCTGGTGTCGTTGCGGCGGTTGATCTTGTCGACGGCCTGGAAGAAAGGCGCGCTTCGCACCTCGTTCCAGCGGCCCAACTCCAGCTTCGCAATTTGCGCGTAGAGTCCGTCTTCTCGGGCGGCTTTTTCCAGCGCTTCCTCGCGGCGTTCGTCGTACGTGCCATAGGGTTGCTCGCGGTAGTCCGACGGGATCACGGCGAAGCTCAGCGATCTCTCGCACAAGTTCTTGATCTCGTCCGTTTTCAGCGACGCGGGAGTCACTTTGATTGAGTACCTGCCGGGCGTCAACTTGCCCGGCTCGGCAAGTACCGCCTTGGCGCCCCGCGCGCCGAGCGTTTCCTTTCCGGCGACAACCTCTCCGCGGCTGTTGTGGACGGCCACGGATACCTGGACGGAATCAGCGATGTCATCCGCCCAATGGAGCGTTACGGGGTCCTCGGCCGTCATCAGTTCGCGATCGAGATAGGCGCCGCCGAGCACGCGCTCGGCCCTTTGACGTTCGGCCGTTTCCGGCAACAACGTGGGCAACACGACCTCCGCGTCCACGGCCGGCTCCGGGAGTTCCAAGGCCATTCCGTAGACGCCCACACGGATCTTGACGGCCTCGAAGCGGACCAATACCTCGTTGACCCCGCTCTTGAGATTGGCGGTGAAGTCGTGTTTGAGCGGAACGAAGATGCTCGAGTCCTCCTCGCGGAGCACATGTTGCCCGTTGACCCAGACATCGACGGGACCGTGAACAGCGACCTTCCACTGGCCTGCATACGGCCGCGGACAGTCGATTTGCGCGTAGGCCCAGGTCTTGAAATAGACACAGCCGCCGCCTTGGCCGTCCGCCACGGCATGATCCTCGGCACAGCGGTAGCAGCGCCACGGGAAGGTTGCCCCGTCGCTGACCGCGGTCGTCCCTTCGCAGGGAAGTTCGTGAATCTCATTCTCGGCCCGGTAATAGTGGTTCAGGATGTTCCTCTTCGTCGCCTCGTCGTCTTGACCTTGGAACGGGGCGACTTCCGTGATCCGCACGACTTCGGGGCCGGCGACGAGCCAGTGGTCGACATGCCGACCGGAAAGCGGGTACCTCAGGGCTCCCGCGGGGTGCTCGGCTGCGGAAACGCATGGGGTGAGACAGCACAAGATGCCGGCGACGAGGGCGCCGGGAAGCAGACGGCGTGTGTTTGCCAGCACAGAAACCCTGCCTCGGCGCAGGGCCCGCCGTGCCGACCGGCTCGTTCCCAAACACGGCGGTACCCGGGCCGGCGGCAGAACGCTCCGCAGCGCCCGCGATGACACGAACGCCGCGCGCCACCGGGCCGGCGATACCCGAGGTGGCCATGCCGCGCGCATCACTGGCTGATTGCCGTTACTCATTCAACACCTCCCGCGTGCATCGGGTCCTCATCCTGCGGTGCCGGGGCGCCCATTCTGCGCCAAGGCCAAGAACCGGGCGAAGTTGGCGGCCGCCAGGTCGGGAAAAGCCTTCTTGCCTCGCCCGCCGCCGCGAGGCAGTATCGCCACGTTGCCTTCAGGGCAGATCGAGATCGCCAACCGGGTATCCGGTGACGATCCAGGTGCCGGCCGGGGCGACGTGCTCGCGGAACCAGTAGCGGCGTACCTGGTCCACCACGACAGGCACGTCGCTGCGGACGATGACGCCGGCAAGCCGGTGCTCGGGAACCTGCGGAAGCTTTTCCAGCGGAACCGAAACGGCCAGGATCCACTCGAAGGTGGGCCCGAGCGTGTCGCGCACGGCGGTCGCCGGGGTCGTATTCTCGGGGGTCCGGAGCATGTCGGCCAGGAACCACTCGTTGAGCGGCTTGGGGGCGGCAAGGGCAGCGGTCGGGAAACCGGACCCGGCGGATAGGCAGGCCAGGCCGAGAACGAGACGGAACCACGCGTGGTGACGGGATGGCGGGTTCTTTCTGGGTGTCACAACCACCGCGCCGACGCGAATCGGTAGCGGCTGATCAATGAGCGGGGCCGGCATTTCGACTAACTCCTGATAGGTGTTTGCGGATTGCCACAGCTTTTCCTCGTCAGTACGACGCGGAGCGGTTAAGAACCTGGAAGCCATTCGCCAGGGATTGGCGGATGCGGATGCGACCGTGTAGCTACGACTACTCCGGGTGCCCTACCCAGGTCGATTCGCTGGAAGGCGACACGATCGGACATCTCGTGGACGGCCGGCCGGACCTCGCGGATCATCACTGAATCACGACCATCTGATGGACAGCGAAGGCGGGCACCGTCAAGTGCAGAAGCCCCTCGCTCCAGGTCCAGCTGTCGCACGCTTGACCCTGTGGTTCGAGCGTAATCTTGACCGGCCGCGCGGGCAGACGCAGCGCAATCCGGGACTCTGGGGCCGGCGGCAACTCCGTGATGCGCAGATTGATGAAATCGGGGGTCTTCGGGTCGACCTCCCGTTTGCCTGAGGCAATGTTCACCAGGTGCAGGACCTTCGCATTCCCCTTCTCCCGCAGGACGAGTTCCACCGTCTCGGGCGCTTCGGCGACGACCAGCCGTTGAGCCGGAGGCAGGATCCGCTGCAGGATCGCGGCTGGGTCGGCCGGCACGGCGGCGTCCTCCGGCGTGCCAAACAAGGGCTGCTGGAGGCAGAACACGTCGCCGCGCCCTAGTCGCTCCTGCACCAGCCCGGATTTGCCGCCCACATCGACCAACCGTGCGGCCGAGATGGCCTTGCCGGTCAACAGCACTCGGCCGCCACTTTCGACATAGCGCCGCAGGGCTTGGCGGTTAGCGCCCGTCAATTCCGCCACGTCCTCCAGGATCAACAGTTGGCCGCGCACCTCACCCGACTCAAGCCGGTGATCCGAGATCATTTCCGGACTCAGGTGCAGCCGGCGAAGTCGATCGCATGCGGTCAGCAGGGGCGGGTTCTGGCGGGGGAATACGACGGCATTGTCGGCGCTGGCGGCATAATGGGCGGCCGCGCCGTGAAACAGCGAGACATCCGGCAGTCGGCGGCTGTCGAGGCACCAGGCCTGGCGCGACCGCAGGAAGGGAGCGACGACCTTTCCCAGCATCTCGTGGCGTTCGGCAACCAGACCGCTGCCGTCCGTGGGCGTATCCCAGGCAAAGTACCGTCCGCCGTGGGCGAGGATCAGGCCCATCTCCTGCTGAATCTGCGGCCCGGGCTTGGGCAGCCGCTGCCCTTGGTCCTGAACAAAGACCGTCGTCATCAGGTCGAACGGGCGGTCCTGGCCATCGTACCAGATGGCGTCGGGCGCAAGATCGTCCGGCCGCGTGGCGTGGTCTCCGGTCAGGTAGTCCACACCCGCCGGCGGATCCTCGGGCATGCGGAGCGAGTAGGCCCAGTTGAAGGCGACCAGGCAGGCGGGATCGCGTTGCTTGATGCGCGCGGCCGTGTCGCGGACGAATTCGCGGTAGATTTCCCGCTGCAGCTCCTTGTAGGCGATCCAGCCCGGCCGTTGGGCCGATGTCGGCGCCTCCATTCCCTGTTCGCGCCGAAATCGCTCGCGGCATTTGGCGCAGTAGCAATTGGCGACGGTGAAACAGGACCCGTCGAACCAGAATCCGGCCGGATGATAACGGTCCATGATCTCGTCGATCATCGGCCACAGATACCCTTCGGCCACTCCGGAGTGATAGCACAACGCCCGGTCGCGCAACGTTCCATCGGGCTTGATTCGATTCCACTCGGGATGGCGTTTCATGAGTTCGCCATCCCGGCCGATGTTGTAGTAGGCGGAGAAGACACAGCCCTGGTCGCGAGCCGCATCCATCCACGCCTGCAGCACGTCGTTGGACAGCTTGGGCGGCGTGTAGCCGATCTTCGTGGGATAGGTGGTCCAGCCGGGATTGCCCTTGGCATGAATCTGGATGACGTCAGGCTTGGAGAGCGAAAGCAGCCGAACGGTCTCCGTCAAGTCGGCGTCGCGTCCGACCTCCATCCTGGCCGTCGTGTGATGGTCCAGGTGCAGCAGATAGAAGCTGCGGGCATACCAGTTCGACGGCGGCTGACCGGCCGGCTCGGCGGCCCAACTCCGCGTGCCGCAGGCGAATCCCAGTTGGATCAACAACGCCAACAGAACGCAAGCCTCTCGTGTCTTCATGAAGTCTCTCCCTTCTCTTTCAGCGAGCGATTATATCGATGCTGCGGGTGGAACACGAGATGACTGGTGCAATCGAGTCATCTCCGCTCGGCGCGCGGCGAGTCCGCGGTCCGCGTTTGTCCTGGACGGACTCCCAGAGCACGGAGCCGCTGTCGATGTGGAACGGCGGAGCGTACCACAGGGTTTGACGTGTCGTGATGCCCGCGGCCGACGGCCTCCCGTTGCTCTACCCGGCGGTCTGGGAAGGTGACCTGCCGCCGCAGCCGTGGGGGCATTCGCTGCCGCAGACTCGCGGATTGTGTGAACCTTTGGTTAATTCGCGCCGCCGACGTACGGTGATTCGTTGACGCCGGACCCGTTGTGGATAGACTCTTGACGGCCTGTTCAACCGCTGCCCGCCGCGCGAGTCCGGCTCGGGGACGTCTCCTCGAACGCGGCGGAGAGGGACCGGCTGTGGGGGCCCGCCGGCAACCGAGGCACATGCACCGACGCGTCTCATCCACGGTCAGTCTCTGGGGGCCGCTGCTGAGCGGCCTGGTGGTCGCCAGCGCCGGTTGTAACCGCCCTTCGGCAGCGACGGCCGAACGTGGCGTGGCGATCGGGCGCGGTGTGACGTCTTCTTCTCCGCCCGCCCCGCCGGGAGACCGCGAGGGCAGCGCTGGGTCCGCGGGCTGGCCCGGGCTCTTCGGGCCGGATCACAACGGCGTGTCGCGGGAGACGAATGTGCTGGCCCAGTGGCCCGACGCGGGGCCGCCCGTGCGTTGGTCTCGTCCCCTGGGGACCGGATATGCCGCGCCGGTGGTGGGCAGCGGCATGCTGGTGCTGTTCTATCGCGACGGCGACGTCGAGGTGATTGAGGGCGCCCGGGCGGACTCCGGCCGGACGCGGTGGACCTTTCGTTATCCCACCGCCTACCGCGCTCGAGTGAACTACTCCGACGGGCCTTACAGTACGCCGGCGCTCGATCGCGACCACGTGTACGCCTGGGGCGCGGAAGGCCGCCTGCACTGCCTGGACCTGCATCGCGGTGTGCCGTGCTGGTCCCGGTCGCTGAACGCCGAGTACCAGGTCGAACCGGGGATGTTCCCAGTCAGCTCCAGCCCGCTGCTGGACGGGGACCGGCTGATCGTGAACGTCGGGGGGCGGCCAAGCACTGCCGGGATCGTGGCTCTGAACAAGCACACGGGCGACACGCTGTGGACAGCTACCGCGGATGGGGCAAGCTGCGCTACGCCCGCGGCGGCCACGCTGCACGGCCGCCGCTTCGTTTTCGTCTGGACCTACGAGCACCTTGTGGCCCTGGATCCGGCCAGCGGACGCGTGTGGTGGCAGATCCCCTTTCGAGCCCACCATCCGGACACGATCAACGCCAGCTCGCCGGTCGTGTGCGGCGACCTCGTGTTGGTCAGCGGCTATCAAGTGGGCAGCCTGTGCGTCCGCGTGCGGTCCGACGGCAGCTATCAGGAACTGTGGCGGGGCCACAAGCAGGTGCTGGACAGCCACTACAACAACCTCGTCTGCCGGGACGGCTACGTGTATGGATTCGGCACGATCGGCGGCGGCCTGCGGTGCGTGCAGATGGAGACCGGCCGCTTGATGTGGCGCTGGAAATCCCGCTTGCGGAACGCCGCCTCGATTGCCGTGGGCGACCGGCTGATCCTGTTTGACGAGCGGGGCCGGCTGGCGTCGGTCGCCGTCAGCCCCCGGGGCTGCCAGCCCGTGTCGCAGACCACGGCCGGTCTGCTGGCGGGCCGGTGTTTCTCCGCGCCCGCGCTGAGCGGAGGCCTGCTGTACCTGCGCAACGAAGAGGAGCTGCGGTGCCTGGATCTGCGGCCTACCGCGGCGGATCCCGCGGGCCAGGACGTTCGGCTGGCGAAACGCGACGGCGGCTGAGGCGGAGCGTCCGGAATTACCGCGCCGGCCGCGTGGTACTTGGACCAGGAAGGCTTCAAGTCCCAGTGGCCCGTCGTCACGGGCTTTCCCTCGGGCTCGCCGATCTCATAGACATGGCGTGGCCGCTGCAGTAGCACAATACCCGCTGGGCATGCGGACGTGCCGCGTCCGCGGCGCCGGCAGCCAGCGGCGCAAGCGCAGAGCCGAAATGGGCGGAACCGGCCACCGTCACCGCGGTCTGCAGCGCCCTTGTCAGGAACTCGCGTCGGGACGGTTGCTCGTAATGCGCACGCTGAAATTGACGTGGGGCGATCGCTTGTGCATCTACTCCGATGGGGTACCGGAGACGCTCAACGGCGAACTGGAGTCATTCACGAAGGAGCATTTGATCGCGGTCTGGCGAGAAGAACGTTCCCACGATCTGCGGACGGCGACGGAGAATCTGCTCCGGGCCGTGGCGCAGTGGTGCGGCATGTCGGGCCCCAAGGACGATGTCTCCATCCTGGGCCTGGAAGTGGCCTGAACCATGCTCGCTTGGCGAAGAAAGGAAATGCCATGAATCCACCGCCCGCACCTCCCAGCCTGCCGCCCGACGACCCGCGGGTCCGCTTCGCGGCCGAACGGACGCCCCTGGCCTAGATGAGGACCGGCCTGGCATTGCTGGGCTTCGGTTTCGTGGTGGCCCGCTTCGGGTTGTCTCTCCGCGAGATCGCTGCCGCCCAGCACATGATCGTCCATCAGCGCAGCACCGGCTGGTCTTTGTGGATTGGGACCGCCCTGATCGGCCTGGGCGTCGCAGTTAGCCTGCTGGCCTCGTGGGAGTATTTCCGCTTCGGGGAACGAGCCAAAACGCGGCCAGCACTACACACCCCGCACGGCCATGTTGGCGATTTCCGTGTCCTTGATTCTGGCGATCCTGGGGATCATGATGGCAGTTTACCTGATCGTGATCAGCTCGTGATGTTGCCCGGAGGGCGCTGGTCTGCGGACCGCGGACTTGCCGCTGGGGGCGCGGGAAGACTCGCTGCGTGGCTGTTGGAGGCACTTCAATCATGAAGAAAGCAGGGCCGGACCTGTCAGGCGTTCGCGAAACTGAATTGGAGCGTGGGATTCGCTTTTGCATAGCTTTGCTGACGTTCACCAGCCCGCTCACGGCGTCGGCAGGCGACAAGCCCAATGTCCTTTGGATCATCGCCGAGGACATCGGCCTCGACCTGGGATGCTACGAGGTACCCGCGGCCCGGACGCCGAATCTCGACCGCCTGGCTGCCGAAGGCCGGCTCTACCGGCACGCCTATTCCACCGCGCCGGTCTGCTCCGCGGCCCGCTCGGCCTTGATCACGGGCATGTACCAAACGGCCATTGGCGCTCACCACCATCGCAGCCACCGCACCGATGGCTACCGCTTGACGCCGGGCGTCGAAACGATCATGGATCGGCTCCGGCCCGCGGGTTACCACACCGCGAACATCCGGCATTTTCCTGTTGGCGTTCCGCTGAAGTGTGGAGGCAAGACCGACTGGAATTTCCAGGTCGAAGGCAAGCCGTTCGACACCGACCGCTGGGGCTTGTTGAAGGAGCAGCAACCGTTCTTTGCCCAGGTCAATTTCTTCGAGACCCACCGCGTCTATGAACCTGCGAGACGTGATCCGACGGATCCGGCCCAAGTTCGTTTGCCTCCCTATCTGCCCGACCATCCGATGGTTCGCGAGGACTGGGCCCGCTATCTGGACAGCGTGGCCACGCTCGATCAGAAGACCGGAGTCGTGCTCGACTTGCTGGAGAAAGAGGGGCTCCGAGATAACACCCTCGTTTTCTGGTTTGGCGACAACGGCCGCGATGATTTTCGCGGCAAGTTCTACGCCTACGAGCAGGGCTGCCAGGTGCCCTTGATCGTCCGTTGGCCGGGCGTCGTGCCGGCGGGTTCGGTGAGCGAAGAACTCGTGAGCCTGATCGACGTGACCGCCACGACGCTCGCACTGGCCGGCGTGCCCCTACCGAGCAACTTGCACGGCCAGCCGTTCCTCGGACCGCAAACGCGGCCGCGCGAGTATCTGTTCACCGCGCGGGATCGGATCGACGAAACCCTGGACCGCGTACGCACCGTCCGGGACAGACAATTCAAATTCATCCGCAACTGCGAGCCGCAGCGGCCCTATTACCAGCCGTTCCGCTACATCGAATTCGACCAGTACAACCCGCTGCCCGCCCTCCTGAAGCAGCTTCACGCCGAGGGCCGGCTGAATGCGGCGCAGGCCCGCATGTTTGCCCCCTCGCGTCCGCCCGAGGAATTGTACGACCTCGAGAACGATCCGTTCGAACTGCACAACCTGGCCAACGTTTTCGAGCACCGCGCCACGCGAGAACGTCTCCGGGCAGAGTTGGATCGGTGGATCACCCAGACGGCGGATCAGGGCGCGATTCCCGAAGATCCGGCCGTGCGGGCGATGGAATTGCAGAGCTATGAAGACGCCGTACAGAAGTTGGAGGAACGATGGAAACCCTGAAACCGATCGTGTGGTGGGCGGCTGGCTGGCTGGGACTGGCCCTATGCGTTGACGCTCGCGGAGCGGAAGTGGAACGCTTGGCCAAGGGTGTCCTCTTCCGTTCCGTGAAGCTCGCTCAACCGGAAACCGCGGTCCCCGGCGTGGTCAACTGCGTCACCGAGTTGGAG
>CAIYOB010000466.1 GCA_903927685.1 uncultured Planctomycetaceae bacterium | reverse complement strand
TGGGGAAGTTATTTCGTGAGCGTTGCTAGGGCGGCGTCCGTCGTCCGCTTGATCTGGTCAAGGAGGTTTGTGGTCCGCTGCTCCATGTCCTGCAACTCCGCCTCCCTCCCCGCCAACCGCTCCCGTATGCCGTGGCACGCGGCGTCCTGCTCGTCGGGGTTTGGTAGAACCTCTAATCCTGTCCACCTTGTTCATTCCGTCCGGTTCTTTGAGCCCCTGGCATTGCTGCACGGCCAGAAAACGGACGTTCCTTTTTTCTTCCGCTGCCTGCTTGCGGGGGCGGGTGCGCGGCTCCAAAATGGCAGCGAAGGGGAACCTATGCTCGCCAAACTGAAGACGTACTCGCTGCTGGGGATCGAGGCCTTGCCGGTCGAGGTCGAGGTGGACGTGTCGCCCGGCGCGCTGCCCAAGACGGTGCTGGTCGGGTTGCCCGAGGCGGCGGTCAAGGAGAGTACGCACCGGGTCGAGCGGGCGATCGTCAATTCGGGGTTCCAGCGGCCGCAGGACCGGATCGTGATCAACTTGGCGCCCGCCGAATTGCCCAAGCAGGCGGCGTCGTTCGATCTGCCGATCTCGCTGGGGATGCTGGCCGGCAGCGGCCAGTTGCAGTCGGAGCGGTTCGACCAATACGCGGTGGTCGGCGAACTGGCCTTGGAAGGCAATACCCGGCCGGTCAAGGGCGCGCTGTCGATGGCGATCGCGGCGGCCCGCCAGGATGGCTTGCGGGGGATTGTGGTCTCCAGCGACAGCGCGGCCGAAGCGGCGGTGGTCGAGAATATCGAAGTCATTGCGGTCGCCAGCTTGACCCAAGCCATCGGCTTCTTCGCCGGCACGCTGGACATCGAACCGACGCCATCGCGGCTGGAGGAACTGTTCGAGACCCTCTCGACCTACGAAGACGACTTTGCCGACGTCCGCGGCCAGGAGATGGCCAAGCGGGCGATCACGATCGCCGCCGCGGGGTCCCATAACCTGCTGATGATCGGACCGCCGGGGTCCGGCAAGACGATGTTGGCCAAACGCGTGCCGACGGTCCTGCCGCGGCTGTCGGCCGAGGAGTCGATCGAGACCACCCGGATCTACAGCGCGATGGGCCGGCTGCGGCCGGGGCAGCCGCTGATGGCCAAGCGCCCGTTCCGCTCGCCGCACCACACGATCAGCGATGCCGGCCTGGTGGGCGGCGGCAGCACGCCGACGCCGGGCGAGATTTCGCTCAGCCACAACGGCGTCCTGTTCCTGGACGAGTTGCCGGAGTTCAATCGCCGCACGCTGGAAGTGCTGCGGCAGCCGCTGGAGGACGGCGTGGTGACGATTTCACGGGCCCTGAACAGCACGACCTTCCCCGCCGACTTCATGCTGATTGCAGCCTTGAATCCTTGCCCCTGCGGTTACCGGAACGATCCCCGCCGCGATTGCCACTGTTCGTCCACCCAGATCGAACGCTACATGTCCAAGATCAGCGGCCCGCTGCTGGATCGGATCGACCTGCACATCGAAGTCCCCGCCGTGCCGTTCAAAGAGCTGTCGTCGTCGCCGACGGGAACCGGCAGCGTCGAGATGCGCGAGCACGTCGCGGCGGCGCGGCAGATCCAGCGGCAGCGGTTCGACGGCGCCAAGACCCGCTATAACGCGCACATGACGACCCGCGAGATCCGCAAGTTCTGCCGGTTGGACGACGAATGTATGGAATTGCTGCGGGCCAGCGTGAACGAACTCGGCTTGTCGGCCCGGGCCCATGACAAGGTGCTGCGGGCGGCCCGGACGATCGCGGACCTGGACCAGAGTGACTCGATCCGCGCCCCGCATATCCAAGAGGCGGTGAATTATCGGATGCTGGACCGGCAGATGTGGACTTAGGGCAAGCGTGACATGGATCGTCTTTCGAAACCCCAACCCGACCAACCGGCTGCCGCCCGGGATGCTGCCGACCTGCCGGTCTTGTCGGACGCCGACTTGCTGAACGCCGTCCTGGAGTTCATCCCCGACAACCTGTACTTCAAGGACTGCCACAGCCGCTTCATTCGCATCAACCGGGCGGCGGCCAAGTGGTATGGGCTGTCCGATCCGTCGCAAGCGGTGGGGCAGAGTGATTTTGAACTGTTCACGCCGGAGCATGCGCAGCCGGCCTATGACAGCGAGCAGCAGATTATCCGCAGCGGCGAGCCGATGCTGCACGTCGAAGAGAAAGAGACTTGGCCGAACGGCGAGGTCACCTGGGTGGACACCAGCAAGCTGCCGCTCCGCGATGCGCAGGGCCGGGTGATCGGCACCTTTGGCATTTCCCGGGACATCACGGAACAGAAGCGGGTCCAGGACGCCCTGCGGGCGGCCAAGGAGGCGGCGGAGGCGGCCAGCCGGGCCAAGAGCGAGTTCGTGGCCAACATGAGCCACGAGATCCGCACGCCGATGAACGCGATCATCGGCATGGCCGAACTGCTGCAGGACACCCACCTGGAGCCGGCCCAACGGGAGTACGCCCAGACGATCGTGGACGCCGGCGAGTCGTTGTTGTCCCTGCTGAACGAGATCCTGGATTTCTCCAAGATCGAGGCCGGCAGGGTGGAACTGGATCCCGTCCCGTTCGACTTCCGTGAGCGGATCGAAGCGACGCTGAAGTCGCTGGCGGTACGGGCTCAGCGGCAGGAGATCGAGCTGGTCTGCTGCATCGAGCCCGAAGTGCCGGAGGTCGTCGTCGCCGACTTGGGCCGCCTGCGGCAAGTCCTGGTCAACCTGGTCGGCAACGCGATCAAGTTCACGGCCGAGGGCGAGGTGGCGCTGCTGGTCACCGTGGTGCAGCGCAGCGCCGACGCGGTGACGCTCGAATTCCGCGTCCGCGACACGGGCATCGGGATCCCCGCCGAGAAACTGCACAAGATCTTTGAGGAGTTCGAGCAAGTCGACAAATCGACGACGCGGCAATACGGAGGCACGGGGCTGGGCCTGACCATCGCCTCGCGCCTGGTCGGCCTGATGGGCGGCCAACTGGCCGTGGAAAGCGAACTCGGCCGCGGCAGCACGTTCCACTTCCAGGCCGCCGTGGGCTTGCCCGCCGAGCCGGTCCCGCCGCGGGCCGCCGAACGGACACCGTTACAGGGCGTGGCGGTGCTGGTGGTGGACGACAATGCCACCAACCGGCGGATCTTTGAGCGGATGCTGACCAACTGGGGAATGCGGCCGACGGTCGTGGCCAGCGGACCCGAGGCGATCGAGCAGTGGCGGCAGGCGCGGGATGCCGGCCAGGCCTATCCCTTGCTGCTGTCCGACGTCCACATGCCGGGCATGGACGGGTTCACGTTGACCCAGCACTTGAAGGACGAGTTGGCATGCTGCGGCACGCAGGCCATCCTGCTCAGTTCCGGCAGCTATCCGGACGACAGCGTGCGCTGCCGCGAGTTGGGCGTTGCGGCGTATCTGACCAAGCCGATTCGCCAATCGGAGCTGCTGGATTCCCTGCTTTCGCTACTGGGCGGCTCCGCGGCGACCGGTTCGCGTGAAAGCGAGAAAGCTCCGGCAGCGGGTGCCGAGCTGGCAGCGCCGGCCAGACGCTTGCGTGTCTTGTTGGCCGAAGACAGTCCGACCAATCAGAAACTGGTGATCAACCTGCTGGAACGTTGGGGCCATCAAGCCACGGTGGCTCAAAATGGCCGCGAAGCGGTGGCCGCGTGTGCGGCCGGCAGCTTTGACCTGGTGCTGATGGATGTCGAAATGCCGCACATGGATGGGTACGAGGCCACCGCGGCCATCCGCGCCCGGGAGCAGCACGGCGACCGGCATCTGCCGATCATCGCCATGACGGCCCATGCCATGCAAGGCGATCGGGAACGCTGCCTGAACGCCGGTATGGACGGGTACCTGCCCAAGCCCATACGCAAGCAGCAGCTCCAGGAAGTCCTGCAGCAATTCGCGTAACGGCAATTCGCGTGACGGGCGGCCAGTGCGTTGTCCAGGCTAAATGTTGGGGTGCCTGGGGTCGAGTGCAGCGAGCCCCCAGTGGCAAAACCTGGGGGCTCGCCACTCGTACCTCGTGGCTCGACCCCAGCCACCCAACCCCAATTCTTAGCTTGGACAACGCACTAGCTGGCCATTCGCGTCAGGTACTGTTCGTCCAGTTCCACTTCCGCGTCGCTGGGACGATACCGGTACTGCATCAAGTAGGCATCCTCGGGCGAGTCTTCGTAGAAGTCCCGCAGCACGGAGATCGCCCGAAAGCCGGCTTCACGAAAGAACAGCTGGGCGCCCAGGTTCGTTTCGCGGATCTCCAGCAGGATGCGGTTGCGGCGCTGCGGCGACAGCTTGCCGACCAGCTTGCGGACCATGCCGGTCGCCACGCCGTGGCGGCGGAATTCCGGGTGGACGGCAAAGTTGAGGATGTGCAAGCGGTTCTTGTGCAACTCGTAGATCATGAAGCCGACGACACGTTCGTCGTGTTCGGCCACCATGCCGATGCAGTTGCGCTGCCGCAGGCAGCGGATGAAATCCTCTTCCGTCCAGGCGAACTCGAAACTGCTGTTTTCGATGTCCAAGACTTCGGGCATGTCCCGCCGGATCATCCAGCGGATGTGGACACAAACTTCCTTGGTTGTGCTGGCGAGCATATCGGGGCTCCTTCCTCGACCATCCAGATCGGTATCGCCGACGACGGCGACGGTAACTCCCTTTGGCCTGGTTCCTCGTCGGGCAGCTACCCGCAGGGATGTGCGATCAAACTATCAAATCCCGTTTTACGTGCCAAGACGAATGGCGGAAAAACAATTCCGTCTCCCCTCCCGCTCCCCCCTCGGCGATGCTCGACAGCGGGGCTATCATGACAGGGACGGAGCACGGTGCTCGTCCAACAGGGGCTTGGAGAGGGTGGCTGGGGTCGGGTGCAGCGAGCCCCCAGGCGCTAAAACTGGGGGCTCGCCACTCGTGCCTCGCGGCTCGCCCCCAGGCACCCGACCCCAGACTTCGCTTCGACAAACCACTACCGGGCCGGGCGGCCAAGCTTTGGAAGGAAACCCGATCGATGACTGTCTATTTTGCCGCAGGCTCA
>CAIYOB010000465.1 GCA_903927685.1 uncultured Planctomycetaceae bacterium | reverse complement strand
CCGTGTCCTGGCCCCCGGCAGCTCCGGCCCACGAGGCCCTGCCGGCCGCAGGCCCCGTGGTCCCCATCGGGACGGCCCTGCCAGTGGCCGCGGCGCCGGTGGCAGCACCGGTCGCGGCGCCGGTCGCCAAGCCGGCCCAACCAGTGCCGCCGGCCGCCGTCCCGGCCGCCGCAGCGCCAGTGGCTCGCGCCGTCGCCGCGGCCTTGGCGCCCGTCGCTCAGCCCGCGGGCGGCCCACCACCGGCGCGGCCGGTGTCTGCGGCTCGCCCGATCCCGATCAATCCCCTGCCAGCCGCGCCCCCGGCGGGCGGGCCGCGGTCTGGTCCACCCGAAGGCGGCGCGGCGCACCGCGGCCGCGGCTCGCGAAAGAAATCGCAAATGCTGGTCGGCGGCTTGGGCGCCGCATTCCTGTTGCTGGTCGTGGTGGCAGTGATCGTGATCATCAGCGGCCCTGGCAAGAAGCCCGGCGACGATCCGGCTCGAACCGCCGCGGCGGCCAAGGGCGGCGGCGATCCCGAAATCGAAACGGGGGCGGTCGCCGCCGCCAGTCCCGAACCGGCCGAGATTCCCGATCCCGTCCAACCGCTGGCGGCCGAACCCCGGGCCGCAGCTCCCGCAGACAAGCCCTCGGCATTGCCCGCGGTCCGACGGTGGTTGGATGCCACTCGGCAGAAGGCGATCCTCCGCGACGTCGTGCGGTTGGGCGTAGGCCACGCCTGGCTGGATTCGGCGGACGGCCAGCCAGCGATCTTGCACGTCGAGATCGAGATCACCAATCTCGCGCGCGAAGCGCCCCTCGAGTTCTCCGGTTGGCGTCCCGACACCCAACCGCAGGCGGAGTTTCGGGCGGTCATGGAGGACGACTCCCAGACCGTGCTATCTGCCGCCCCGGCGCGAGCCGCCTCCCAGCGCCGCTCGGCGACTCGCCGGATCCCGCCCGGCCAGTCCGAACGGGAGCAGGTCAGCTTCGTCCTCCCCGATCGCGACTCGAAAAAGTTCCGACTCGCCCTGCCCTATGCCGCCTTGGGCCAGACCGGCTGCCTGGGGTTTGAGCTGCCCAGCCAGATGATCAAGGACCAGCCGCCCGGGGCCAAGGAGCCGGCCCGGAAATCACCGCAGTCCGCCCCCGAGACGCCGCCGGCCGCAGGCAGCGATCGGCCCGACGACGACGAATCGGAGTCTACCGGCCCGCAGCGCGCAGAGAACGAGTCCGGCGTCGACAGCCGGGATGACACCATGCCCGACGCCGCGGAGCCGGCGGCCGAGGAACCGCCGAGCCAGGAGCCGATCCCCGATATCCGCAAGCTGATCGAAGAAGACCGTCGGAAGCGAACTCCGGAAGCCGCACCCCCGTCCGGGGAGACCACAACCGATGCGCCCTAGCTTGGACGACACACTAGACGCGGCCCACCAGTTCCTCGCACAAGGCGACCAGGTTCGCGACGTGTTCGCCGCGGTCCTTGGCTGACGCCCCGGCCCGCAGGCCCTCGGCGACCCTGTCGGCCGCACACTCCAGTTCCGGGACGCCAAACGCCTTGGCGGCCCCCGCCAGGATGCCGACGACTGCGGCCAGGCTCCCGTCGTCCGTTTGCGACGCCCGCTTCAGGTCCGGCAACTGCTTGCGGACGCTCGCCAGGAACATGGCGCGCAGATGTTCCCCTTCCGCCGGACTGAGCCACGGGGCTGCGAGCAGGGAACGCCCGGCCGGCGAGCTGTCCGCGGGCCGCGGCGGAGCCGAACCGGTGGCCGCGAGATAGCGGCGCAACAGGCGCGTCAGATCCTGGCTCGAAACGGGTTTGGCCAGGTAATCGTCGCAGCCGGCGTCCAGGCAACGGCGACGATCTCCGGCCATGGCGTGCGCGGTGACAGCGACGATGCGACCCTGCCAGCCTGACTGACGCAAGAGCGCCGTCGCGGCCAGGCCGTTCAGCTGGGGCATCTGCACGTCCATCAGGATCAAGTCGTAAGGGCGGCCCGCGGTCGCCGAATCCAGGGCCAAGCGGCAGGCGTCCTGGCCGTTGT
>CAIYOB010000464.1 GCA_903927685.1 uncultured Planctomycetaceae bacterium | reverse complement strand
GATCTAGTGATCAGTCTTCGCGAGGGAATTTTTTTGCATCCCTCAGGCAGCTTGCGCGGATTCTGCCGGTTATCCCGCAAATATCTCGCCCACGCCCAAGCGCACAACCAAACCGAATCGGCCTGCAGGAACTCTTCGACGGAACCGACAACCGCAAGAGAGTCATCGGAGTTTTTCAACAGGTGAACTTTCCGCTCGCCCAGCTGGCCGAACGCGGGGAACGGCTGGCCGTCGATGCGGTAAAGCAAAGCGGCGGTCTGCTTTGTCCAGTCGTCCGGCCGGAACCCCGGAACGACCAAGACTTGCTGTTGATGCTGCTGGGGAGCGCGGCAAGGCCACGTCCCGGCCTTCGGTCTGCAGCGGAGTATCTGGTCTGCTTGGAGCCCCGCCTTGTGCTTGGCCCAGAAGCCCGCGTACTGGCGAACGACGAACGTCTCTTCCTGCAGGTTCAGCTGGTCGAAGGCAAGTCCGGACGGATCATCCTTCCTGGCTGGAGTCGCTGCCTGCGGAGCCGTCCCGTTCCTGCGGGGCCTGCCGTTGCCGTTTCCGTTCCCACCCAGGGAGTGAGTCAGGCCCAGCCGATACCCGCACTCCTCGAGCGCTTGCGGAAAACTGATTCCGCGGAAGTGCATGATGGCGGAAAGGAAGTCGCCGTTGCCGGAAGAAAAGCACTGGTTGCAGTACACGGCGCCGGCCTTTGCGTCGATCAGTCGGAACCGGTCCTTGCCGCCGCATTTCGGGCAGGGGTGCGGTTTGCCGTCCAGCAGTTCGCGGTCGATGTGGGCGACGTATTCGAGTTGTTCAAGTTCGCGGCCAACGGCAGCGGATTTGACTTGTTCGGCGTCGAAGTGCTTTGTAGAATTCATGCGTCGATTCCGTTCATTGCCCCGCTACGGCCTGCCAGCCTGGCGGGGCTTTTTCGTTTCCGATCAGCCCGCCGCGGGGTGGTCTCCGCTCAAACGTAATGCGGCACTTCTCGCCGTGATCGTCGCTCAGGCTTCGCGACAGGAATCACGGCTTGCCGCTGGAGAAATTCATCCAGGGCGGCCCGTGCGATGCGATAGCGCGGCCGCTGGCCTTCGGACAGATTCACGGCCTGCAAGCGGCCGGACTTGATCCAACCGACGGGCTTGGATTCCCGAATCCGCAGTTCCTTGGCGATTTCGGCGGGTGTCAACCATTCGGTGGGGCGCGTCATCGGTGGACCTCCCGCGG
The DNA here is from genome assembly GCA_903927685.1 of uncultured Planctomycetaceae bacterium. The sequence goes on along the minus strand of CAIYOB010000464.1, from coordinate 628 downwards.
ATTTGGTTGCCGGGTGGCCAGCTTCTCGCGTTGCTCCGCGGCCCGTAGCAACGCCTTCAACGCCCGTGCCTCTTGATAGGTCTGCGCGATGCGCTGCCGGATTTCCTCAGATGTCGGGATGCGTTCCAGACATTCGATGGCAGTCATAAAAAAACCCCCTCAGAACCGCTTCGGTGTAGTCAACACGCGAAATGGTACTGAGGGGGCTGGACAGATAGCGGGACAGGCTGTCCCTTTATCTGTCCCCTAATCTGTCCACGCTACGGGTGAACGATCCTCACCCGCTTGGTTCCCTGGTTGTTGTCGAGACAAACGCCTCTGTCTGCGAACGGTGCCAAGTTTTCGTCAAGCCGCTGCAACGCCTTCTTGACGGCGGAATCGTTTGTGGACGTTCCGCACTCCTGCGCCAAATCTTCCCACCTGGTCGGCCGCTTGCGGTTCCACAGCTTGCTTACGATGCATCGGTGATCGGGGCTTCTCAGTGAATCGCAAATCTCGTCAAGCAGGTCGTTCGGTTCATCGTCCGCAGCCGTCGCCGGAGCCGCGGGAGCCGGGGCGGCTTGCTCGATACCCCGGAGCCGATCCGCCGCCCAGCACAGCCCGATGAACGCCTGTTGAGGTACGGGCG
>CAIYOB010000463.1 GCA_903927685.1 uncultured Planctomycetaceae bacterium | reverse complement strand
TCGGCGACCAACTTCTTGGCCTCCTCCTGCATCTTGGCGATTTCCGCCTTGACGTGGGCGGTCAGCTTCTCGGCCTCGGCCGTCACCTGTTGTTCGCTGGCCGTTTTCAGCTCCTCCCGGGCAGCGCCCATTTGCTCAGCCAGATCCGCCGTCAGTTCGGAGCTAACCTGCCCGTACACTTCGGACCGAATCTCCGCTTTCCGGCGTTGCCAGACCCGTTTGAAAATCTCGGCCGACGATGTCTCGGCGAGGACCAAGGTGCCGACGATGGCAAGGCAGCAAAAAACCGCGACGCGTTTCATGGTTTTCCCCCTCAAGAAAACAGTCTCTGGTGTGCTCAAAGCGCAATCGGCCAATCCGGTTTGCGAAGTTCGGTGGGTGTTAAAAAAAACCGTTTGGCGAGGACTTTAACGCCTCTTCATACTGTAATAGAGGCGTGATCTGGCGCGAATAGTCCGTAAGCAGAAAATCCCTCGGCCGTAGACTGCCCGGGATTGATCCGGCTCGACGGACATCGGGTATTCCTGAAGTAAAGTAGCCTACGCCAGGAAACCGGGGATGTCAAAATATAGCGGCACGGCACCGATCGGGGTGTTGCGCCGAACTTGCGCAGCACCCACCGTGGCCCGAAACGCAAGCGAGTGGAAGACGGGCCCTCTCGCTGGCGCCGCGGGCTCCCGTACGCGCCGCCCCGATCAAGAGCGACCGGAGAACCGGAGCCTCGACGGACAAAGCCCGAAGTAACGAAAACACCGCCCCGCCGGTGTGGCGCGGGATGACGTCGTCCATCCCGATGCGTCGATTCAGCTTCGCTCCACAGTCTTCCAGCGGAAAAGCCTGGGAACAGGTACGTCCAACTTCGATCTTCGCCGAGAGAACGCGTCGCTGTGGTAACTGCCTCACCCGGCGAAGATTGAAGTCTGAATCGCCTGCCCCCTAAACCTGGCTGCCCCGGCATTTCACGCCCTGACGATCAACATCCAGAACTTGCGCCGGATGCCTGCCCCGGGAGACAGCCGACGGAAACTTCGGGTTTCGCAAAGTCAACTCGACGCAAGCGAGATGGGGATGTCGTTCTCTCCTTCTTTCACCGTGACCTTGATGCCCGAATTCTTGGGATCGTTGAATTTCTGAGGAACCACGTGATTGACCTTGGGAGTCTGCCCGGGCGGAGGCGCCACGTACTTGACTCCCTTCTCGAAGGCCTCCTCTTCGCTCATCGGCGTTTCCGAAACCGACTTAATCACTCCGACGAAGTACTCGCCCGGTCGCGTGCCCGCCCCGGCTTTGGCGGTTGCGTCTTGAGCGTTCGCGGCCGTGAGCCGGTAGACGCCCTGCGCATCCGTCTGGCCTGTGGCCGGCAATCCCTGCCCCTCGGTCACGGGAACAAACATGACCGTTGCCTCAGGCACCGGCTGGCCATCCAGCGTCACCAGACCCTGGACGGGCTCCGTGGCCAGGTGGGATTCACCTGAGCAGCCCGCAATCCAGCTGACAAAGGACATCGCGACAAGCGACAAACAGTAACCGTTCAATCGGTTCATCATTCCTCCACAAGTGTGATACGTTAGCCCCGTCACCGCGCGGGAGACGATCCAGCTCGGCGGGCATCGAGAACTGTTGACGTGCGATACGTTCCGGGGCGAACCAGCCCGCCCTAATCGGGAACTTTGACCGACTCAGTGCCGCTGGAACTGCCCAAGGCCCCCCAAACGCCGCGCAAGGACGGCCCGCCGTAGTCCTGGGGGCGAGCCGCGTTGTAGGTCTTTTCCATCGCCGTCATGTCCCCGGCGTCGATGGAATTGGGAACGAATTTCACGGAGCCGTCGCAAAACGCGACGAGCACCCCGCCCGGATGATAACTGCTCGCCGTCATGAGGGCAAAATCTTCCCCCGTGTTGCCGCAACTGGGCCGGTTCGGCGGCAGGACGGGATGCCACTGTGTGTAGATCGAGTGCGAGTCGGCCCAGCGCCAACCCGAAAACCAGTTCCCGCCTTGAATCGGAGCCGACAGCGTGCCATCGCCCTGTTCCCGCGCCAAGCAAGGGGCCGGCGAACCACCGTTGTCAGCAGCCCAGCCGGTGGCAAATGCCTGTCCGACGAGAGCACTTCCGGAGACTCCGACTTTGAGTTCCGAAATCAGCATCGTGTTGCTGGTGCCGTCCATGATCGAGGCCATCGTGTGGAAGGTCTTGTCACCTCGTCCAAACACGCCGCGGCATTCGTGCCAATCATAATTCAGGCGAAAGTCACCCCGGTTGCAGTGGTAGCTGGTCGGCTGCATGTCCGTCGCGGGCGTGTTGGTGGCCCGGCCGTCGGAGGGGCACAGGATCGCGGGAATCTTGGCTCGCGTCAGTTCGTTGTTGGTCCAAGGATTCGTGATAGCCAGGTGGTTGGCAAGGAAGTCGTCGTACAGCGGCTGCTGTTCGATGAACGGCAGCAGCGCACAGATGTAGCTCCAACGGTGCCGGTTTCCCGTGAAATCCGCCGGATTCGCTGAGTTCTGCAGGCGGAAATTCATCTCGTACGAAGCCACCGGGAACCGTTTGTAGGTGTCATGGAAGTTCTGCGAAGCGACCGCCATCTGCTTCAGGTTGTTGGTGCATTGCGTCCTGCGGGCCGCCTCACGCGCAGCCTGGATGGCAGGCAACAACAAGGCTACTAAGATGCCAATAATGGCTATGACAACCAGTAACTCGACTAATGTAAACGCTGTTCGACGGAACATGAATTGGAAACTCCGAAAAATTGTCACGACGGACTGAGTCGTGACAGGTGGTAAAAGGACACAAAACCTACATGCAAGTACAGCCGCCCGCGTTGGGGCAGAGCAAGAAGTGGCCGCGGCCACCGTTGCTCCTGCGGGGGTCAGGGGGGAATTTTTGGCTGCGCGGTTTTCGGACAAACTCCCCCTTAATTGAGTCCAAGAGGTCCGCTCTGTCAAGCCCCGTACTGCCTCGCGCCAGAATTCGGCGCAGACCCGCCCGCTGGCATCCGGGCTGGACAATCGATTGACACGGGAACCGCCAGGGAATCTAATTCGCGTTGGGGCCTTCCTTACCCTTTGGGAAGATCCTCGTTCGTCACGCGTTTCCCCTGCCTTTCCTCGGAGTGTGCTTACCCCGGATGCGAAAACGGAGCCCCAAGGAGACCGTTGACGAACCGTCGGCACCACACCATTCACCCGTGGCGTCCTCCCGTCTGCTCCGTCGTCGGATCACCGTCGTGATTGTCGGCGTTGGCTTGGCGGCCGTCCTGTGCATGGCTCGGTCGATTCACGTGCGGCGGCCGAGCCAGGACGCACCGGCCGCGGGTGGATCGGCCGCCTGGGACGCAGGAGAGCCTCCCGTGGATGCCGCCGCCGTGTTGCGTCTGCCTGGGGCCCTACCCGGGACGGTCGAACAACTGAATTCCGAGGTCCTGGCCATCGCCAGGCTGCTCGTCGCTTCCCTGCCTGAGCGGCCGGAGTCGCACGCCCAGGCGGCGTATGCCCACCTGCAACTGGGCCAAGAGCGAGAGGCCCTGAGATGCTGGCAGGACGCGTTGGCCAGGGACGGCAACTTTGCCGATGCTCATCTCGGGATCGGCGTGCTTCTGGAGGAGCAGGGCGACAACGAACAAGCCATCGCGTCGTACCGGCGGGCCATCGCCTTGAACCCCTCCCTGAACGAGGCTTACCGCGAACTGACGGAGGTCCTGCTGCGCGCCGGCAAGGCGGAAGAGGCGTTGCCTGTAGCCCAGGAGGGCGTGCAGCGTTTTGCCACCGTCGCCGATTACCACTTCTGGCTTGGGCAGGTTCACCTGGAGCTTGGCGACTTTGCGGCGGCGCGGCAGGCCCACCTCGAGGCCGTGCGACTCAATCCCGAGTCGGCGCTCCCCTACTTTCCGCTGGCTCGGGCGTGTGCCCGGCTGGGCAAACACGACGAGGCGGCCCGGTACCGCGACCAGTTCGCCAAGCTGAAGGCAGCCGAGTTGGCCGCCGACGGCAACCGCAACAAGAGCTACGATGATCTGGCAACCCAGAAGCAACGGGTGGTCAAACGGCATGTCTTGGCCGGTTCGCTGCACCTGCAATTCGGCGACTTGCGACTGGCGGAGGCCCACTGGGTGCGGGCCGCTGCCATCGATCCCACGGACGTCGCCACGCGCAAAGCCCTGGTGTCGCTGTACCAGAATCAGACTCGTCCCGCCGCCGAACTGCAATACCTGGCCGAACTGATTCGCCTCGAACCTGAACAAGTCGAACACGCCTTGCGATCCGGCCGCCTGCGGATCGAACTGCAGGCCTGGGCCCAGGCGGAGGCCGAGCTGAAGACGTTGGTCGAAAGACAGCCTCAGTCACCCGACGCCCATCTCCTGTTGGCGGAAATGTACCTGAAGACGGGGGCGACCGAGGCGGCCGCGAAGCACGCGGACCAGGCCGCGAGTTTGGCCCCGTCCTCGCCGGGCTTGCTGTTACTGGCGGCGATCCGCGACCAGGGCGGGGACCGAAGCGGTGCGCTGGCGGCTTTGGAACAAGCGATGTCCCTGGACCCGGAAAACGCAGCTTTGCGGCGGATGTATGAGCAGCTCCGAACCAATTAATCCGCGTCGGGTCTTTCTGTTGGCCTGCTGCCTGGTCCTGCCGGCCGGCTGGGCGGCGAACGCCGCGGACGAGGCGGCTTGCCCGATTCAGCTGCACGATGCGACGAACTCGACGGGGATTACGTTTCGCCATACGGACGGCAGCAGCGGACGACGGTACATTGTCGAGACGGTCACGGCGGGTGTCGCTACCTTTGACTATGACAACGACGGCGACCTGGACATCTACTTCCTCAACGGCGCGCCGACGCCGGGCTGTCGCGTCGCTCCACCGCCCCGCAATGCACTCTACCGCAACGACGGCGACTGGCATTTCAGTGACGTGACCGAGGCCGCCGGCGTGGGCGACGCGGGGTTTGGGTTGGGAGTGGCCGTCGCCGACTACGACAACGACGGCAACTTGGATCTGTACCTCAATAATTCTGGGCCGAACGTCCTGTACCGCAACAACGGCGACGGGACCTTCCGGGACGTGACGGCGCCGGCCGGAGTGGCGTGCGGACAGAAAGTCGGAGCCGGAGCCTGCTTTCTGGACATCGAAGGCGACGGCGACCTGGACCTGTACTGTGCCAATTACGTGCGTTTCAGCTACGAGGACGAAGCCCGGCGCAAGCCGCTGGTCGTGGGCGGCTTTCCCCAGTACCGCAGCCCCAAGGAATACGAGCCGGAACCGGATGTCCTGTACCGCAACAACGGGGACGGTAGCTTTGCGGATGTCAGCCGCGAATCGGGCGTCGGCGAGCACGCCGGAACCGGCATGGGGCTGGTCTGCCTGGATTACGACAATGATGGCGACACGGACATCGCCGTGCTGAATGACGTGATGGCGAATTATCTCTTCGAAAACGACGGACGCGGCAAGTTCCGCGAGGCCGGGCTGGACGCAGGCTTCGCCTACAACGCTGACGGGATGCCGCTGGGAAGCATGGGGGTCGATTGCGGCGACTTTGACAACGATGGCTGGCTCGACCTCTTTCAGACCTCCTACTCGGCGGAACTCCCCGTCCTGTACCGCAATTCCGGCCTCGGATTCTTCGAGGACGTCACGCGCGCCACCGACGCTGGGGTGCGGACCTATCCGCACGTGAATTGGGGCGTCGGGTTCGCCGACTTTGACAACGACGGCGACCGGGATTTGTTCCTGGCCAACGGGCACTTGCAGGACAACATCGAGCTGTACTCCGCCTCAACGGCCTACGAAGTCCGGAACACGCTGCTGATGAACGCCGCTGGCAAGAGGTTTGTCGACGTCTCCGCTGGCTGTGGCGATGGCTTGCTGCCGCAACGGTCCAGCCGAGGCGTAGGGTTGGACGACTTGGACAACGACGGCGACGTGGATGTCGTCGTGTTGAACTCGCGACGCGAGCCGACGATCATTCGCAACGCTTCGGAGACCGCCCACCACTGGCTCGAAATCCAGTTGCGCGGCACCCGCACCAACCGCGACGGCGTGGGCGCCCACATCCGCGTCACGGCCGGTGACGCCGTCCAACTGGACGAGGTTCACAGCGGCCGCGGCTACCAGAGCCATTTCGGCCTGCGGCTGCACTTCGGCCTGCAGGACCGCGACCGCGTGGACCGCATCGAGGTCCGGTGGATCGGCGGCGCGGTCGACGTCTTCGAGAATGTGGCCGGCGATCGCTTGATCACGCTGCTCGAAGGCACCGGCCGGGAAGGCACGTGAATGGTGCCAGCGCCCGGCGTCCTCAATCGTCGCACAATTCGGCCATCGCGGCCTGGCAGCCGTTGCGAGCCGCTTCGCTCAGCCACCGCTCGCTCTCGCGGGGATCGTCGCAAACCAGGCCCCAGTAGTACATCGCGGCCACGTGCCCTTCTTCGGCCGCCGTCTGCAGCCAGCGTTTGCGCTCGTCAAAGTCCTCTAGTTCCGCGGTCAGCGCGTACATCGCCTCGACGTGCCCCTGTTCCGCCGCCGCCCGCAGCCAACTGCGGCGGCACCCGGGGCGCTCACAGATCAGGCCGAACGCGTACATCGCGGGGACGTACCCCTCGTGCGCGGCTTCGCGCAGCCAGTGCTCGCGTTCCTCGGGCTCGGG
>CAIYOB010000462.1 GCA_903927685.1 uncultured Planctomycetaceae bacterium | reverse complement strand
GTCTCCGCCTGATCGTCCGCCGTATGCCCCGTCGCGACGTAGCGCGCGCCAACCCGGCACGCGGTATCGCACAGAAACTGATAGCGGACAGTCCGCAGGTCCGCCTCACTGCGGCCCCCACGCGCGCCATCCTCCACCGCGGTCTTGCTCCGTGCACCGGCCGGCTGCTCCGCCCGGCTGACGTGACAGGCGATCCCGATCTGCCCGCACAGGGCGACCACAAAGGCCTCGTCCGCCGCCGAATCCTCGCCGCGCAGGGCATGGTTGAAATGGGCCGCGATCAACTGACCGCTGCCCGACCGGCGCACGGCCGCCAAGCCGCGGAGCAAGGCGACGCTGTCCGGCCCACCGGAGACGGCCACCAGAACGGTTACATCCTGCCAGAGTTCCGGCGGCCAGGCGCGGATCAGGTGCTGCACGAGAGCAGGCGATTCAGGCAAAGCCACCGGCCGTCTTTCCCATTGCATAACCACGCATTGACAAAAGCTCCCCTGCCACTCCTTTCCTGATCCAGTCCCATAAGGTACCGTGGCCGCAAACGGCCAGCAACCCGACGCCTTTCCCCCACCGCCCCATGTCCAACAGCACGCTCGCCCCAGCTCACGTCATCCGCCTCCGCGGCCCGTGGGAATACCGGCCCCTGTTTCGCCTTGCCATCCTCCCCGGCGGCTCGCAGCGCCGCGAAACCTGCGACCTGCCTGCCGCCGGCCGGATCGCCATACCCGGCGACTGGGGCGCGACCCTGGGGGCCGACTTTCGCGGCCGCGTGGCGTATCGTCGCCCCTTCGGATGCCCGACCGGACTGGCCGCCGCAGATCGAGTCGACTTGGTGATCGAACGCGTGGATGCGTATGGCCGGGCCCTGCTGAACGGCCAATCCCTGGGCGAGATCCCGGCGGGCGGCTGCCTCTGGCGGCGCGAGATCACCGCTGGGCTTCGGCCGCGGAACGAATTGGTGGTCGAAGTCGAACTGCCCGGCGGCGATCCACCGCCAGCCCGTCCCGGGCGTGAAGATCGGCCGGGCGGACTGGTCGGCGAGGTGCGGCTGGAGATTTTCACGGCAGCGGATGCCGGCTGAAGAACTCCCAGATCAGGTCGTTGGCGCAGATGTCGCGAGTCGAGCGGCCGATCAGGAAAAACGGCGCCCCGCGGCCGGGCCAGGTATGGCCGCCGCAAGCGATCGTGACGAGCACGACTTCCGCGCCGTTCGCTCCGCGGTACGTCTTCCGCGTCACCTTGGTGCCGTCCTCGGCCGTGTCCGGCAACTCCTCGACAACGGGTTCTGACTGGCAGCCGTTCAGCTTGACCCAGGTGGCCACCGTCTCGTCGACGCTCTTGAACGTCAGGAACTTGGGAACCCGCCGGTCCGGACCGCCGTACGGGACGAGCCGATCCTCGGTGCCGTGAAAGTGCAGGATGGGCACAGGTCGAGTCGGCTGGGCTTCGTTCACCGCCATCGTTCCCGCCACCGGAGCGATCGCCGCGATGCGGTTCGACAACTCGGCCGCCAGCCGGTAGCACATCATGCCTCCGTTGGACAGCCCTGCGGCGTAGACGCGTTTCGGATCGACGGCCGCCACGGTCGCCAGGTCATCCAGCAACTGCCCTACGAACGCGACGTCGTTCGGCTGCTTCTTGATCAATTCCCATTCGACGCCGCCGGAATTGAAAGTCAGGAACGGCCCGGCGCCCGTGCCGTTGGGATAGACGGCCAGGAAGCCCGCCTCGTCGGCCTTGCCGTCCAGTCCGGAAAACCGCTGCATCATCCCCGCATTCATCCCCGCGCCGTGAAACACCAGCACGACAGGCAGCGGTGTCGCCGGATCGTACTTGGGCGGGACGTGGACCAGGTAGCTGCGCGCCTGACCGTCGACTTGCAGCGTGCGCGCATGGTCCCCCGGCGTCAGTGGGTCGGGCTTCGTGGTGCCGGTCGTCAAAGCAGTCGCGAGCAGGCAAAGGAAGGTCGTCATGGGGGCGTCGGCGGAACTTGCCGCCCGGATATAATGCGGGAGCAGTCTGATAGCAAACGGCAATGCAACCTGGAGGATAGATTATGGCAGATTGGATCGAAGTTGGTAAGCAGGCCCCGGCGTTTACCCTGACCGCCGACGACGGCAAGAAGGTCAAGCTGTCCGATCTGAAAGGCAGCCCGGTGGTCCTGTACTTCTACCCCAAGGACGATACGCCCGGCTGTACGAAAGAGGCTTGCGCGTTTCGCGACCGCAAGGCCGAGATGGAGCAGTTGGGAGCCAAGGTCCTGGGCGTCAGCCCGGACAGCGTCGAGAGCCACGTCAAGTTCCGCGACAAATTCGACCTGAACTTCCCGTTGCTGGCCGACCCGGATCACGCCGTCGCGGACAAGTACGGCGCGTGGCGCGAGAAGAACATGTACGGCAAGAAGTCCATGGGCATCCAACGCTCGACCTACCTGATCGACGCCGCCGGCAAAGTGGCCAAGGTCTGGCCGCGCGTCCAGGTCGACGGCCACGACGACGACGTGATCGAGGCATTGAAGACGCTGTAGGGGGCAGAAGCTGGTCTGTGCATAACGACGATCGTCACCGGGCGGCGCCGGTGACGCCGATCGTTGAACTAAGCCGCTTCGCGGTCCCAGCGTAAACGCTTTCTTACGGGTCAGCGTCTCGGTCTCTTCTGACCCTGGGTGCGTTCTGGACGTTGGCGAGATTTCCCGGATTCGTGGAAAGAGGCCCCTCTCGCACGTCCGCCGCCGCCCCCCTGGCCCGCTCGCCGCGGCTGCGCCGGGGCGGCTCGCGGGCCAGGGGGGCGGCGGCTGGCGGGTCTCCGCCGTCCATGCTCCAGACTTGCGTCCGGGGTGTGTTGCTCTTGGCCGGGAAGAGGCATCACGGTCGTGTGGCTCTCGTCGGACCGGGGGTAACGATCATTCCGATTATCCGGTCTTGCGCTTTTTGAATTGGCAAGCATGCTGGGAACAGGACGTGGCGATGTCCGCCACGCAGTTGCCTTACGTTCCGACTTGCAGGAGTTTGTGAGATGCCGAGTTCCCATCAGAAACGTTCTCTGTCCCCGATCGCCCAGCGGATGGCCGAAGATATGCGGGTCCGCAACCTGGCCCAGCGAACCATCGACACCTACACCTACCACGTCGAGCGGTTCGGAAAATACTCCGGCCGACCGCTGGACCAACTCGGGCCAGAGGAGATCCGCCAGTTTCAGCTGTACCTGATCGAGGAGCGGAAAGCGTCCTGGAGTTCCTTCAATCAAGCTGTCTGTGGGCTACGCTTCCTCTACCACGTCACGCTGCCCCGGCCCTGGGCCGTGCAGCAGATCCCTTTTGGCAAGCGGCCCAAGAAGCTGCCCGCCGTCCTGGGCCCTGAGGAAGTCACCCGGCTGCTCGCATGTGTACCCGTGCTCAAACATCGGACCGTGCTGCTGACTCAGTATGCGGCGGGCCTGCGACTGAGCGAGGCCACGCACCTGCAGGTGAGCGATATCGACAGCGTCCGCATGCAGATCAACATCCGCCAGGGCAAGGGCAGCAAGCAGCGGCTGGTGCCGCTGTCCCCACGCTTGCTCGGCGAACTACGCGAATACTGGAAACAGACGCGGCCGACGGGCAGCTACCTCTTTTCCGGCAAGACGCCGGACGTGCCCTTGGCCAACGACACGGTCCAGCGGGCCTGCAAGCTGGCGGCGACTCTGGCCCGGATTCCCAAACGGGTCACCCCGCACACGATGCGTCACAGCTACGCGACTGGCTTGCTGGAGGCGGGAGTCGATCTGTTGACGATCAGCCGCCTGCTGGGACACCGCAGCTTCTTGACGACGATGGTCTATTTGCATGTGCGGCAGCCGCACTTGGAGTCGACGCCCAGTCCGCTGGACTGGCTGCCGGTTCGCCAATGTCCGCGCTGGGCCGATCCGACGCAACCGTCGTCGCGTGCGGGCCAGGCGGATTCCTCGGCGAATCCGCCGCCGGGTCCGGACCAGGG
>CAIYOB010000461.1 GCA_903927685.1 uncultured Planctomycetaceae bacterium | reverse complement strand
GGACGCGGCGGCCCGCAGGATGTTCTGGTCGCCGGCCGCCTTGCGGTGCGCGACGCGGTTCTCAAACGGATCGGACGGTTGGGTTGCTGCGGAAGGGCCGCCCACGTAGTCGCGTCTCTCCGAGACGCGGATTGCGGCCGCAGAGAAGCTGGACCATGTGTCCAGGAGAACTGACATGCAACTCCCAATGAAAATGCCTGATCTGTCCACGACCGAGTCCGAGATCCGCATCGTCCGCTGGATCGTCCAGCCAGGCCAGCACGTCGCTCGCGGCGCCCCGCTGCTGGAAGTGGAAACCGACAAGGCCACGATGGAGGTTGAATCGGTCGCCAGCGGTGTGCTGTGCGAGGTGCGATCCCAAGTCGGCGAATCGGTCGCGGTGGGCGACGTGATCGCCGTGCTGGAAGTTGCCGGGGAGCCCCGGCCAGGCGTTTCCCCGGAGCCCGCGACGCCGGCGCAGGCCGGCGCCACCGCGTCGCCTGTCGCGGCTCGGCCCGCTGCCGGACCGGCTTCTGGTCCCGTCGGCATGTTTGCCCGCAATCGGGCGGCTGCGGACTCGACGAAGGCTGCAGCGGTGGGTATTCCGTTGAGCGCCGCGCAGCGCACGGCGGCCCAGCGGCTCCAGACCAGCAAGCAGACGATTCCGCATTTCTATCTGCAGACTTCGTTCAACGCGGCGGCGATCATGGCTCGCCGCCAAGCCGCCGAACCGCGCAGCCTGGTCTGGGATGCATTCTTCGTGCTCGCCCTCGCCAAGGCGATCGGCCGCTTCGACCGCTTCCGCTGCCGGCTGGACGGTGAGCGGCTGGTGCCCGCTGGCACTGACGCGATTGGGGTGGCCATCGATAGTGACGAGGAGCTGTTTGTGATTCCCCTGCCCTCGCCCGCTGGCAAGACGGTGGCGGAGATCTCGGACGAAATCCGCCGCGGCGTCGAACGTCTGCGCCGCGGCGACCAGGAGATCCGCCGCACACAGCCGGCGTTGATCACGGTGACGAACCTGGGCATGGGCAACGTCGAGTGTTTCGTGCCCATCATCAACCCGCCCGAGGCGGCGATCCTGGGCGTGGGCAAGGTCATGCTTACGCCTGTCGCACTGGCCAACGGAGAACTCGGCGTCCAGCACCGCAGTACACTCACGCTGAGCGTCGACCACCGCATCGCGAGTGGCATGTACGCCGCGGCGTTTCTGGAGGCGATCGTGACTGAACTGGAGACGATGTGATGAGCACACCGCAGATTCTTCCCCCGATTTCCGCCGAGCGGCTGGCGGCGTACGGCGGCGACCCGTTGCTGGCCCTGTACGAACGCATGGTTCTCATCCGCGAGTTCGAGGATGGCGTCAAGTTCCTGTTCCTGGAAGGGACGATGCCCGGCACCATCCACCAGTGCCAAGGGCAGGAAGCGACTGCCGTGGGCGTCTGTGCCGCGTTGCGGGCGGACGACCTGATCACGTCCACCTTCCGCGGCCACGGCCACGCCCTGGCGAAGGGGCTGTCGGTACAGGAACTGCTCGACGAACTGTTCGGCGCAGCGACCGGTTGCTGCCGAGGCAAAGGCGGCAGCATGCACGTCGGCAACATGGCCAAGGGGATGGTGCCGGGAATCGCCATTGTCGGCGGCGGGATTCCCGTCGCCGCCGGCCTGGCCCTGGCGTTCAAGATGCAGAAGAGCGATCGCGTGGCCGTCAGCTTCTTCGGTGACGGCGCCGTGGCCGAGGGCGCTTTTCACGAGGGCATCAACATGGCCGCCATCTGGAGCCTGCCGGTGATCTTCGCCTGTGAGAACAACCACTACGGAGCCAGCACGCATGTCTCGAACGTGATGCGCGAGACCCACATTGCGCGCCGGGTCGGCAGCAGCTACGGCATCCGTGCCGCGCAGGTCGACGGGAACGACGTCCTGGCGGTGTGCGAGGCAGCCGAGTCCGCCGTCGCGCAGTGTCGCGCCGGCAACGGCCCGGTCTTCCTGGAATTGCTCACCTATCGCTTGACCGGTCACTCCCGGCGCGACCCATGCGATTATCAGCCCAAGGAGGAACGCGAGGCATGGGCCACCAAGGACCCGATCGACCGCTTTGCCAGGGCGCTCCAGGAGCGAGGCGTGATCGACGAACCAGGGTTGGAAGCTATCAAGGCTCGGATCCGGCAACAGTTCGACGAAGCCGTGACGGTGGCAAGATGTCAACCGCTGCCGAGCGTAACGGAGTTGACGAGCGATGTGTTTGCCTGAACTTCGATCCTGATCTTTCACCTGATCTTTCACCTAATCTCCGTATCCCTTTTCGATGCACGAATGCGAGCAGATTAGGTGAAAGATTAAGTGAAAGATCAGGTGAAAGACTAGGTGGGGCTTATTGCTGGGGATAGGGAGAACCATGACGACAAGACACTTGGGTATTGCCGAGGCCCTCCGGGAGGCCATTGCCGAGGAGATGACTCGCGACGAGCGCGTCTTCTGCATCGGGGAAGATATCGCCGTGCCGGGCGGATGGGGCGGCGCGTTTACCGTCACGTTGGGCTTGGAGAAGAAGTTCCCCGACCGCATGCTCAATACGCCCATCGCGGAACTGGGGTTCTTCGGTGTGGCCTGCGGCGCCGCGATGGCCGGCATGCGCCCCATCGCCGACGTGCAGTACGGCGACTTTTTGCTCTTGGCCGCCGACCAGATCATCAACAACATCGCCAAGATGCGGTACATGTCCGGGGGGCAAGTCTGCATGCCGCTCGTGATGCGTGCGCCCGTCGGCGCGACCGGCCGGGGCAGCCAACACGCCCAGAACCTGGAACGTTACTTCACCGGCGTGCCCGGCCTGAAGGTGGTTGCCGTCTCCAACGCTTACGACGCCAAGGGGCTCCTCAAGGCCGCCGTGCGCGACGACAATCCCGTAATGATCTTCGAGCACAAGCTGCTGTACGGCTCCAAGGGCGCCCGATCCGAGCCGGGCGCGGTCGACGCGACCAGCGACATTCCGGACGGCGACTACACCGTGCCTCTCCACAAGGCCGCCGTCCGCCGCGAGGGCTCCGACGTGACGATTCTCGCCTGGCTGCTGATGCTGCATTATTCGCTCGAGGCCGCCGACCAGTTGGCCGCCGAGGGCATCTCGGCCGACGTGATCGACGTCCGCAGCCTTTCGCCGTTGGACTTGGAGACGATCGGCGCATCGGTGCGCAAGACAGGCCGCGTCGTCATCGTCGAGGAAGGGCCGAAACGCGGTTCCGTGAGTGCCGAGATTGCCGCCAGCGTCATGGAGGAGTGCGGCGAGTATCTTCGCTGTCCGATCCGCCGCGTCGCTTCGGCTGATGTCCCGGTGCCGTTCACGCCCGTGCTGGAGAACGCCTATCGTCCCGATGTCCCCCGAATCGTCGAGGCCGTCAGGGCGGTCATGCAGTTCTGAACGGAACACGAACGGGACAGCGCCACTTCCGACCGGTCCTGGGTGTGGCGAATGGTCATGTCTCTTGCCCCGTAACATCGTCCTGCCGGAGGCCACAGATCATGCAACGTCTACCAGCTTCCCCGTCGCCTTGGCCCGATCCGCCCGTCATCCTCGCGGTGCTGCTCGGCGCGTCCCTCCTGTTTCCTCTCGCCACAACCGGCGCCGCGGAGGCCGGCAAACCGGCGGCAAGAATCCGCGTCGAACGGGGCCATCCGTGGCGGCCGCCGTTTGGCTTGGACCGCATCGGCCAACCGTTGAACGCGGCGGTAGAGTTGGACTCGACCCCGCCTTCGTCCGAGATTGCGCTCGTCGCGTATCTCCGCGGACAGGAGCTTGCCCGCAAAACGCTGACCTTGACCGGCCAGACGCCTGCGACCGGCCGGGCCTCGTTCGAGACGTGGCCGACGGAACTGGCGCTGGTGGCCCAAGCGGCGGAGGGCGGAGCCGTCGAATTGGCTCGGCAGGCCGTCGAACCGGTGCCGTTCGAGGCGGACGCAATCGCGCGGCAGGACCCGATCCTCAATCCGGTCGATCTGGGCGCGGTTCTCGTTCCGGCCGATTGGCTCATCCTGGCAGTC
>CAIYOB010000460.1 GCA_903927685.1 uncultured Planctomycetaceae bacterium | reverse complement strand
TGCCTTGGGCCTCCTGTCCTCCTGGTTGGGCGTCATGGGTGATACCCTGGCATCGCGCAGGGCCTCCCGCCGTCGTGTTTCTGATTCCCGCGGGGAGAAGCAATAGGCGGTCGCATCGCGGAGCAGGTAGGGCAGCAAGATCTCCTGCGACTTCGGACCGATGGCGATTACGCGACCGCGATCATGATGTTCCGTCTTGTGCGATTCCGGCCGGTACAGCCAAACATCGCCGGAGCGATCCACGTCGCACGGGCGGAGCGTACAAACTTCCCCAGGCCGTGCGCCGGTGTGCCGCTGGAACTGCACCATGTTTTGGACCACGGGCGGCAAGTTCGGCAGCGTGGCGTCAACCACGTCGTCATCGACCGGCAACACGGGCTTCGGCTCGCGGGCCTTGGTCCTGCCCTTGGACAGACCGCGCACGGCCAACAGGGCTTGCCAGACCGACGCCGGGCAAAGGTCATTCTCGACCGCCCAACGGAACATTGCCTTGGAGTAGGCGGTCAGCTTGTTGACGTAGGACCGGGCCTGCCCGTCCTTGATCATGCGGGCCTGCAGCGCTTTCAGATGGCTGGGCTTGATGTCGCGAACCAAGACGACACAGAACAATTCGCGCCACAAACTGAGCATGCGACGCACGATGTACACCATGCTCGTCTGCTTGCCGCCCTTGACGTAGAACGTCTCGGCGTGGTCGAGGTAGGCGGCCAGCAGTTCAACCAGCGTGGTCGAAGATTCCGGCAGCGGATCAGCGGCCGGAGCCGGAGCGGTAGGCGAGCGGTCTTGATCGTCCGCCCACTTGGAGATCTCGGTCTTGTACCGATCCTTGGATTCCTTGTAGCCCCAGGGCCCCAGGTAGATCATGCGGCCATTGATTCTGACGATGGCCTGCCCGCTGGGCTTGTGGCGGCCATACTTCGGGACACGATACGACAGACGCGGCATGCAACACCCCTTTTCCCAAACGTGTATAAACGTGTAAGGGAGTTCTGGGAAATGCTGCACTTCCGACCGTCGGAAGGTGTCCTAACTTCAAGGCTCAGCTTAACTTACTGCAAGTCGGGGTGGGGAGATTCGAACTCCCGACCTCTTGCACCCCAAGCAAGCGCGCTAATCCAGGCTGCGCTACACCCCGAGTGTCGCTTGTCCGACAACAGTCCCGGCCTACGGGATGCTTGTCGGCTGGCAACGAAGCGTGAGTATTGCAGATTCTGAGTTTGTTTTCAACGGGCCTTTCCAAAGTCTGCGCACCAAGCCGAAATCCCTTCGCTCCCGCCCAGGAAGAACCACGGTTTTGTCGCCTTTCGCTCCGCGAGTTTATCGTAGAACGGACAATTCCCCGAATTCTTGGTCATTGCCGCGTCGCGGCGACGTTCCTGTGGTCGCTACGCGACGAATTCTCCGTCGCCGCCGGTTCCGCCTCGGACCAAAATCGAGATGCAAACTCGGCCCGCATTGCTCCGGGAGGATGCGGGCGGCGACGACACCTTGTCGCCCGACAACCTCTAGTCGGCCGCTTGTCGGCCGCTGATTGACCGTGCCCGGCCGCAGTGGTACGCTCTTCGAATCATCGTCTCCGAGCGTCTTTCCAAACCCTGGACCTCAACGTTTCCGATCGACGTTTACCCCTGAGGATGCTGCCTTGACCAAGTCGCTCCCGCTGCATTTCAACCCTTCGCCACTCCCCAATCCGTGCTGGCCGGCGCTGCCTCTCCTCCTGCTCGTCATCCTCGCCAGCGCCGGGTGCGAACAGCCGTCCGGAGCGCCGACAGGCTCGGGCCGCCAGACGGCGTCCGCCGGTCCGGATGCATCACCGCCAGCGGAGCCTAGTCCGCCGGCGGACAGCACCGCGGCGCCCGTCGGGGATGTCTCGGCGGCCGCGTTTGCCGGCGACAACGCACCCCGCGCCACGGACGCCGGCGGCGGTAGCGCAAGCCAAGCCATCTCGACGCCGGACCAGTTGGCCGCCGCCTTGAAAGAGAAGAACCCTGGCTTCAGCGGCGAAGTGCAAATGCAGCCCGTTTCCGCGGACTTGCTGGCGCTGGTCATCAATGACCCCAACCTCAAAGACATCAGCCCCCTGGCCCGCCAGCGGATCGGACTGCTGGACCTGTCCAAGTGCGATCTCACCGATCTGAGCGCCTTGCGCGGACTGCCGCTGGACCAGTTGTACCTGGAGGATAACGCCCGGCTGACAGATATCTCCGCGCTCCGCGGAATGCCCCTGCAGAAGCTGTATCTCAGTCGCACGCGAGTCGAGAATCTCGGCCCGCTGCGTGGAGCCCCGCTGGAGGAGTTGAACCTGCTGGGGGCCAGTGTCAAGGATCTGTCACCGCTGGCGGAATGCCCTCTCAAGATGCTGTGGTTGACGGGTTGCCCTGTCGCGGACATCTCGCCGCTGCGCCGCGTACCCTTGGTCAGCTTGACGCTGCAGGACACGCGCGTGGCCGACTTGAGTCCCTTGGCGGGCACCGCGCTGCAACGGCTGCACATCGGCGGGACGGAAGTCACGGATTTGACGCCGCTGGCGTCCCTGCGTTTGACGCGGCTGATCTTCACCCCCGGCAAGATCAAGGCGGGGCTGGATGTCGTGCGGCAGATGACGTCGCTGCAGGAACTGGGCACGCGGTTTGACGATACGGCGGACGACAAGATGCCGCCCGCCACGTTCTGGGAACTGTACGACAAGGGCGAGTTGAAATGAAACGGACGGACGGCGAAATGGGGCACTGCTCGTACACGACACCCACGCGGATCACGCGTCGCCGCGCGTTGCAGGCCCTGGGCACCGCCGCGGCGGCCATCGCGGGCGGTGGAATGTACCCCAGTCCGGCGACAGGCGGCGACGAGTCCATCACGGTCGACCGCCGGCGGCTGGCGGACGAGATCGAACAAGTGATGTGGGACCGGGTGCTGGCCGCCTGGTACCCCCGCTGCCTGGACACGGACCGCGGCGGCTTTTTCGAGAATTTTGCTCGCGATTGGACACGCGGGGCGACGGACTCGAAGTTCCTTGTTTACCAAGGCCGCCAGACGTGGGTGGCGGCGGCCGTCGCGGTGGCGCATCCCGGGCAGCGTGACAAGTACCTGCCGTTTGCCCGCCACGGCTTGCGGTTCCTGGCCGACAAGATGTGGGACGCCAGGCACGGCGGGTTTTTCGACCGGACCGATGCCGCGGGCCAGCCGCTGGTCGACGCGATGCCCTGGAAGCAGCTCTACAGCTACGCGTTCGGCTTGTACGCGGCCGCGGCGGTCGCCCAGGCGACGGGCGATCGCGACGCCTTGAAATTGGGCCAGGCGGCGTTCGGCTGGCTGGACGAACACGCCCACGACAGCCAGCACGGCGGCTACTTCGAGCACCTGACCGCGGAGGGCCAGCCGGTGGCGCTGGACGTGCCGTCCGAACCGCTCGGTCGCGGCTTGCCGGTCATCGGCCAAGTGGGCTTCAAGTCGATGAACGCGCACATCCATCTGCTCGAAGCACTGACCGCGCTGCGCCACGTGTGGGATGACGCGTGCCTGACCGCCCGGCTGCAAGAGGTGTTCGAGATCGTACGGGACAAGATCGTCCTGCCCGCCGGGCATCTGAATATGTTCGCCGCGCGGGATTTTCGCCCCCACGACGAACGCAGTTCGTTCGGGCACCAGTTGGAGATCGCCTACCTGCTGGAGGAGGCGGCCGAGTTGCTGCCGGGACAGGACGCCGCGGCGACTCGGCGGCGGGCCCTGCTGACGGTGAATCAGGCCCTGCGCTGGGGTTGGGACGACGAGCACGGTGGATTTTACGACGAAGGGCCGCCCGCGGGCCCGGCCACGCGGACGGACAAGGTGTGGTGGGTCCAGGTCGAGGCGCTGAATGGCCTGCTGACCGCCGACCGGCTCGCGCCGCAGAGCACCGACTACTTTCGGCGATTCGCCCGGACCTGGGCGTTTTTCCGCCGGTACATGATCGACGACCAGTACGGCGATTGTTACGACACCGTCACGCCCGACGGCCAGCCGCTGCGAGTCAACAAAGCCTCGCCCTGGAAGGCCGCCTACCACGTCACCCGCGCCCTGCTGTTCACGGCCCACACCTTGCGGGATTCTTGAGCTGCCACTACCTACAGGAGATCGCAACGATGGCAACTTGCCTTGCTTCCGGACCCCGAGTGCTGCTGCTCCAGGCGGCCTGCACGTTGCTGCTCAGCACGCTATCCGCAGCCGCGGAGCCCGATTTGTTTGTGGCGACCAACGGCAACGACCAGTGGTCCGGCAAACTGCCGGAGCCCAAGGCGGACGGCAGCGATGGCCCGCTGGCGAGTTTTGCCGGCGCTCAACAGGCCGTCCGCCAGTTGAAGCAAGCGCAACCGGAGCGGGACAGGCCGATAGTCGTCGCCATCCGCGGCGGCGTGTATTGGTTGGACAAGTCCATTTCCTTGGCGGCGGAAGATTCTGGCACGCCGCAAGCGCCGATTGTGTACCAGGCGTTCGGCGGCGAGCGGCCGATTTTCTCCGGCGGCCGGCCGATCACGGGCTGGAAGACCGACGAGCCCGGACGGTGGTACGTCGATCTGCCCGAGGTGCAAGCGGGCCAATGGCATTTCTGTCAGCTGTTCGTCGGCGATCAACGGCGCTTTCGGCCCCAATTGCCGAAGCAGGGCTACTACAAGATCGCCAAGGCCGGCGATGCAACGCCTGAGGCCGAAGGCAAAGGCTTCAATCGGTTCGGCTTCTCCGCCGGGGAACTCGATCCCAACTGGGCCAACTTGAACGACGTCGAAGTCATGCCGTTCCACTCCTGGACCGCGTCCCGGTTCCGCGTAGCCGCGATCGATCCGCAGGCCAAGACCGTCACCGTCAGCGGACATACGACGGGGACCAGTTGGTGGGCGAGCTTTCCTGAGGGCCATCGCTACTTGGCGGTCAACGTCCGTGAGGCCCTGACGGAGCCCGGCGAGTGGTACCTGGATCGGCCGAGCGGACGCCTGACCTATCTGCCGAAACCGGGCGAAGATCCTCAGCAGACCGTGGTCGTCGCCCCGCGGTTGCGATACCTGGTCTTGCTGGCCGGCGACCTCGGCCAGCGGCGTTGGGTCCAGCACGTGCGTCTGAGCGGCCTGACGTTTGCCCACTCGAACTGGACCACGCCGCCCGAGGGGCAGGCGTTTCCGCAGGCGGAAGTCAACCTGGGAGCCGCCGTGGCTGCGATGGCGACCCGGCACGTGGTCATCGAGAACTGTGCGATTCGCCACACGGGCGAATATGGCCTGGCGTTCGGTCCCGGGTGCCAGCACAACCGGGTCGAGGGCTGCGAGTTATTCGATCTGGGCGCCGGCGGTGTCAAGCTGGGCAGCGCCCTGCCCTCGGAATGGGGCGATACCCTCGCGCCGCCCGCGGATGACGAAGCGTTGGTCTCGCACCAGACAATCCGCAACTGCCGCATCGCGCACGGCGGCCGCCTGCATCCGGCGGCCATCGGCGTCTGGATCGGCCATTCGCCGTACAATGTCGTCGAGTACAACGATGTCTATGATTTCTACTACTCCGCGTTCTCCGTCGGCTGGGTCTGGGGGTATGGGCAGAGCCGCGCCCACCACAACGACATCGGCTTCAATCACGCCCACCACATCGGCCAACGCGTGCTCAGCGACATGGGCTGCATCTACACGCTGGGCATCTCGCCGGGAACCGTGATCCACGACAACCACTTCCACGACGTCGTCTCGTTCGATTACGGCGGCTGGGGGCTGTACACCGACGAAGGCTCGACCGGCATCGTGATGAAGAACAACCTGGTCTACCGCTGTTCGCGCGGTGGATTCCACCAGCACTATGGCAAGGAGAACCGGATCGAGAACAACATCCTGGCGTTCGGCGGCGAGCATCAGCTGCAGCGGACACGCACCGAAGAGCATCTGTCGTTCTGGTTTGAGCGGAACATCGTCTACTGGGACAACGCCAGCCCGCTGCTGGGGTCGAACTGGAAGGACAACAACTTCCGGCTGGACTACAACCTGTACTTCCATGCGGACGGCAAGCCGATCACATTCCCGGGAGGGCTGGCCTTCGAGCAGTGGCAGCAGCAGCGCAGCCAGGACCAGCACTCACTGATTGCCGACCCCGGCTTCATCGATCCGCAGCAGGACGACTTCCGGCTGAAGCCCGATTCGCCCGCCTTGAAGCTGGGCTTTCAACCCTTCGACCCCGCCCAAGCCGGCCGACGGACGCCGCCTGTCCTGACCAAGGACCTGCCGCCCGTGCCGGCGGCGTTTCAGTAGCGGAACCTGATGAGCGTGATGGAGCCGGGCCAGGAAGCCGATATACGGCAGGCTTTGGTAGCGATTCAGGACGAGTTTCTTCCGGTCAAGCGTTGGATGAACTGACCGACGCGATCGCTGTGCGCCGTCCGTGGGCCGAGATCGACGCTCTGCTGCGGCGGAACGCCTGAACGGTGGCGACCGCCCCACCAGCCCGCCTGCTCGACAGGACCTCACTCGAACGCACACCGCCCCTGGCTGCATTCGGGACGACCGCAGGCTGCCATCGACGGCGCGCCGCAGATGGGCAACGGACTCGCACCCGAACCGACGTGGGCGGCGGGCACACTCAGCAGCTTGTCCAACTTTCGGCTGCCGCATTCCGGGCATTGCGGCGTCTCGTCGCTACGGATCAGCAACTCGAAATCCCGCTCGCACTTGCGGCACGTGTATTCGTACAGGGGCATCGGCTTGGTTCCTCCAATTCGGCTCGTTGTTTCCCCTATTCTAATCCGGCGGCAACGGTTCTGACCAGGGTGGCTCGACTCCCCAACCGGTTACCGCGGGATTTGTCCGGGTTCTCTCGGACCACTTCGCCCAGTCCACTTCGCTCGTTTCCCGGGGAGGCGAGCGATGGTATCATGGAGCGAGTTTTCCTGAGCTTTCGCCACTGGCCCGGGTGTTTCAACGTGTCCGCCTCCCTGAAGCGTATCCTGACGTTGGTTCTGCTGGCTTGCCGATTGGGCGGCGGCGCCGTGTCTGCGGGCGAATCAGCGCCGCCGCTTCGCTCCGGCTGCGAGGTCGCGTACCTACCGTTTTGCGCCGTGGACTCAGCGGGCCGACCGGAGGGCTTTTCCGTCGACTTGCTGCGGGCGTCGCTGACGGCGGTGGGGCGGGATGTGACGTTCCGCACGGGGCCCTGGGCCGAGGTCAAGAACTGGCTCGAGCAGGGCGAGGGCGAGGCTCTGCCACTCGTGGGCCGCACGCCCGAGCGGGAGGCCGTGTTCGACTTCACCGTTCCCTACCTGACGTTGCACGGAGCGATCTTCGTCCGACAGCAGACCCGGGGCATTCGCGAACTGGCCGATCTCCGCGGCCGGACGGTAGCCGTGATGCAAGCCGATATCGCCGAGGAGTTCCTGCGCCGCGCAGACCGCGGGATCGTCCTCCGCACACGGCCCACGTATGAGCAGGCGTTCCGTGAGCTTTCGGAAGGACACCATGACGCGGTCGTCGTTCAGGATCTGGTCGGGCTGCGGTTGGTCGCTCAACTAAAGCTGACCAACCTGCGGATCGCCGGCCCGCCCATTCTCGAATTCGCTCAGGACTTATGCTTCGCCGTCCGGGAACGCGACCGGGACACGCTGGCGCTGTTGAACGAAGGGCTGGCCCTGGTCAACGCCGACGGCACCTACCGGCAGCTGCGCGTCAAGTGGTTTTCAGCGTTCGAGTTGCCGTCCGACCGCAAATTGATTATCGGCGGCGACAGCAATTTTCCACCTTACGAGTTCCTGGACGCGGCGGGACGTCCCAGCGGGTACAACACCGAATTGAGCTGGGCGTTGGCACGGGAGTTGAACCTGAGCGTCGAGATTCGATTGGGCCCCTGGGCGGAGATGGTGCGGGCTCTGGAACGTGGCGAGATCGATGCCTTGCAGGGGATCTTCTATTCGCCCTCGCGCGACCGGACGTTCGACTTCACACAACCGCATGCCGTGAATCACTGCGTCGCGGTAACGCGGCAGGGAACACGGCCGCCGGACTCGGTCGCTGCCTTGCGCGGCCGCCGAATTGTCGCTCAGGACGGTGATATTATGCACTCCTGGGCGGTGAAACACGGGCTCGACAAGCAACTCACCGTCGAGCCCGCCCAGGAGGACGCCTTGCGCGAAGTCGCCGAGGGACGCCGCGACTGTGCGCTCGTCGCCCGGACGACGGCCCTGTACTGGATCGAACAGCGGGGCTGGAAGAACCTGACGGTGGGGCAAACACCCCTGCTGTCGCCCGAGTACTGCTATGCCGTGGCCGACGGCAACCGGGCCCTGGCTGCGGAATTGGCCGAGGGCCTGAAAATGCTCGACGACAACGGCGAGTACCGCCGCATCTACGGCAAGTGGATGCAGGTCTATGATCCGCCGCCGGTGGTCCAGCCGGAAACGCTGAAATCCCTGGCTGCCGTTGCGATTGGCCTGTTGTTCCTGGCCGGGATGATGTTCCTCTGGTCGTGGTCGCTGCGCACGGAAGTGGCGCGCCGCACAGCGGCCCTGCGACGTTCCGAACAAGACAAACAACTGATCCTGGACACCACGGCCGAGATGTTCGTCCTGTTCGACTTGGACCTGCGGGTGCAGTGGGCGAACCGGGCGGCGGGCGCCTCGGTGGGCAGCGAACCCGAGCAATTGGCCGGGCGGACGTGCTACGAGATCTGGCACCAGCGGGACGAACCCTGCCCCGAGTGCCCTGTCGTCAAGGCACGGGAGACCGGCCAGTCGCAGCATGCCGAAATCCAGACGCCCGACGGGCGGCATTGGTTCGTCCGCGGTTATCCGATCAAGGACGACGCCGGCCGGACGGTATCGCTGGTCGAGTTCGCCCTGGACATCACCAACCGCAAACGGGCGGCGGAAGCCCTGCAGGCCAAGACGGCGGAACTGACCACACGAAACGAGGAACTGGAGCGGTTCAACCGCGTAACCGTGGGCCGGGAACTGCGGATGATTGAACTCAAACACGAACTCAATGCGCTGGCCGCACGTTTCGGCCAGCCGCCTCCGTATCCAGCGGCCGTCGACGAGTTCGGACGGTCCGCCCCGCCGGGAACCTCCACCCCGGGCCCCGGTCCAGCTTGACCCGTTGCCCGTCATGGCACACCGCCACGGCCGTCAGCCTGGGCAGTCCAACGCCTCGCGGACTTTGTGGGCCAGATCGGCCAAAGAAAAAGGCTTCGCCAGGAACCGCAGCCCCTCGTCCAACACCCCGCGATGCGCGATGGCGTTGGCCGTGTATCCGGAGATGAACAGGAGCTTCATGTCCGGGAAGCGGACCAGCAGCCGGTTCGCCAAGTCCCGCCCGTTCATCTCCGGCATGACGACGTCCGTGATCAACAGTTGCACATCGCCGGGAAAGGCCGCAGCCAGACTCAGGGCCTCGCTGGGCGACGAGGCGACCAGCACCCGGTAGCCCAACCGCTCGAGCATCTTGGAGCACAACGCCAGGATCGGCGGCTCGTCCTCGACCAGCAACACCGTCTCCTCGCCGCGAGCCGTCGGAGGGGCCACAGGCGCCGGCGACACCGCCGACGCGGCAACCGCGGCCTGGGCGGGCAAGTAAATGCGGAACGTCGAACCCTCGCCGACCTCGCTGTACACGTTGATCAGGCCGCCGTTCTGCTTGATGATCCCATATACCGTCGCCAAACCCAAGCCCGTCCCGACGCCGACCTCCTTGGTGGTGAAAAACGGCTCAAAGATCTGGGACATTGTCGCCTGGTCCATCCCGCAACCCGTGTCGCTCACGGCCAGCAGGACATACTCGCCGGGCACATAGCCGTCGTGGACGGCACAGTACGCTTCATCAAAACGGACCAGCCCTGTCTCGATCGTCACCTGGCCGACGCCCGCAATGGCGTCGCGAGCATTGACCACCAGGTTGGCCAGCAGTTGGTCGATCTGCGCCGGATCCATGCGGACCGGCTTGATCCGCTCGGCCGGCAGCCAACACAAGTCGATGTCCTCGCCGATCAGTCGCCGAAGCATCTTCAGCATGGACTCGATCGTTTCGTTCAAATCCAGCAGCCGGGGGGAAATCGTCTGCTTGCGGGCAAAGGCGAGCAGTTGGCGGGTCAGTTTCGCCGACCGCTCAGCCGCTTTGCGGATCTCCTCGAGGCTGGCGCCCAGGGAACTGCCCGGCGCCACACCTTCCAGCGCCAAGTCGGCGTGGCCGAGGATGACGCCCAGCATGTTGTTGAAGTCGTGGGCCACGCCGCCGGCCAGCCGCCCCACGGACTCTAACTTCTGAGCCTGCGCCAAGTGTTCGCGCAGCCGCTCCTGCACCTCCTCGCTCCGTTTTCGCTCGGAAACATCCCGGGCGATGCTGAGCATGGCCGGGCGACCGTGCCAGTCGATGACCTTGACCAACACGTCCATAGGGAGCAGGGAACGGTCCTTGCGGTAGTGGGTGACCTCGAATTGGGCCTCGCCTCGGACGGCAATGTCGCGAACGCGTTCCTCGATCAGAGCCGCGCTCTCCGGCACATCAAGAGCGTTCAGATTGACCGCCAGGAACTCGGCCTCGTCGTCGTAACCATGCATCCGCACAGCCTGGTGGTTGGCATACCGAATCTGCCCCTCGGCATCGTGGATCATGACCGCAGCGGGCGCTTCGTCCAACATCCGCCCCAAGAGCGAGATCCGTTCTTCGTGCCGCTTGCGTTCGCTGATATCCCGCACGGCACCCCAAACGTACTCAATAACTCCCCGCGCGTCCCGGACCAGGTAGCACTGCAGCTCGATGGGAAACACCGTGCCGTCCTTGCGGATGTACTCCTTTTCGTACAGCCCGGATCGCCCTTGCGGCAACAGGCGACCGTGCCAGATCTCCTGCGTCTCCCAAACGTGCCAGCGGGCGGGTGTGATGGCGTAGAAGTCCTTCAGGCCGCGCAGCTCGGACAAGGTGTAGCCAAGCATCTCGCAGTAGGCTTGATTGGCGTCGAGGATCCGGCCCTCGCCGTCGGTCATGACAAATCCGTCGCGGCTGCCCTCGAAAATCTCCCGGTGCCGCCGGCGCGCCTCGCGCAACCGCCGATCCAACTCGATCTTGTGCAAGGCAAAGGCAATGTCGCCCGCGACTTCGTCGAACAGGCCCGTCTCCTCGTCGTTCACGGCATAAGCCGCGGGTACCGACACGACCAGGACTCCATACACGGTGCCGCCAAAGCCCAGGCGGCGAACCATTCCGGCAACTTCCCGGGAGGGCCGCGCCAAATCGCATGCGATGCACTCGCTCGCCATATCCAGGATGGTCACGACGGCGTCGCCGGCCAAGGCCTGCTGCATGCACGCCGGAAACCGCCCGGCCCGCAGGGCGGCGGCCAGCGCCCCGAACGCTTCACCGAACCCCGCTTGAGCCATCGCCACCGCGGTCTGGCCCGCCTCGTCCAACACGGCAATCCAGGCGCTGTGATAGCTCAATGTCCCGGTCAGGTTCTCGCAAGCGCCCTGGATCAGCCGGTCGCGGTCTTCCTCCTTGGTAATCAACTGGTTCACGTTCCGAATCGCCCACAGCAGCGCGTTCAGACGCTCGGCCCGGTCGTTGACCCGCTGCAATTCGCGGTTCTGATCCTCGACTTGTTGTTGGGCCCGAAATAGTTCCGAGACGTCGCTCACGTTGACCAGCAACTCGTCGCGGTCGGCGCCGCCAGCCCCCGCTGGGAGCGTCGGGACGTCGCGGGGGCGAGCTTCCAAACGGGCGTGAAACTCGCTCCCGTCTCGCCGCTGCATGCGGACCACAATCTGTTTTTCCGCCGGATTGCGGAAAAACGCCCGGAACCGGGCGCGAAAGACGTCGGCATCGCCGTCCGCCAGCGTGTCGGCGAAGGGCCGTCCCCGCAATTCGTCATCCTCCCGCCCCAGCATCGCCCGCCAAGTCGCATTGGCCTGCCGGATGATCCCGCTGCCATCCAGGACCACATACCCGACCGGGGCGTACTCGTACAACGCTGCGAACCGGTCGCGGGCTTCGTGCAAGGCCGCTTGGGCCTCCCGTAGCGTTTCGTTCTGCAGCTCCAATTCCGTCTGATAGACCTCCAACTCCTGGGTCATTTCCTGTAGCGACTTGATATTCTCAGGCAGGAATTCGCCGGGCACTCGGGCCAACAACGCCTCCGCCCGCCGCCGCAGGGCCGCCGCGTCGGGATGCTCTTGGCTCATGAAGGCAACTCCTGGAGCGATCCGTACAGTCGGCGCACGCCACCCTGCCCGTCCCGTTCCGCCTGGCCGCGGGCCACGCACCGCAGGCCCGAACCATCCGCTCGCACCGCCTGCAGTTCCAGTTCATAGGGACTGCCGCTGTGCAACGCTTCGTGGACCGCGAGCCGCAGACGAGTCATGGATTCCTCGGTGTACAAGGGGGCCTGCTCGGCAAACGGGGGAGCCCCGCCAGCCGGATCGAGGCCGAAAATCCGAAACAGATTTTCCGACCAAGCTACCGTATCCGTCGCCACGTCCCAAGTCCAGCTCCCCATCCGAACGGTTTTCTCCGCGTCGGCCAGCAACTGGTACAGGCAGCGATAGCGATCTTCGCTGGCGCGGAGCGCCTGTTCGGCCTGTTTCCGCTGGGTCACGTCTTCAAAACCCACCGCCAAGCGGTTGCCCGGCAGCCGAAACGCGTGCACATGAAACACGCCCTGCAGCCGCGCGTCCGCATAGGCGACCTCGGGAAAGTACGCCGGGCGCCCATCGCGATAAGCCTGCAAGAACGCCTGGTGCAGCGTCCGCCCCTGCTCGCCGGGCCAAAGCTCCCCAAAGGACTTGCCGACATGCTCGGACAGGTCCAGGCCCGTAATCTGTCGGGCCGCCTGGTTGCCGCTCCGCAGCCGCAATTCGCCGGCCTCCGAGACTTCGTAGACGAACAGCCCGGCCGGCATGTGCCGGGCAATGTCGGCCTCGGCTTGCAGCGAGTCATCCAGCCTGGCTCGGATATCGCGCGACGCGGTGACGTCAATCAGCGTCATGACGACGCCCGCAAAAGCCCGCGGCCCAACGCGGTAGGGCAGGACCCGCACCAGGTACCAATGCCCGTCTTCCGTCCGCGCGTCCTGCTCGAACGACTGGCCCGTCCGCTGTACCTGCGCCGCAACCGCCAGGGGATCGAAGCCGACCAATTGGTGAGACAAGTGCTTCAGCGGCCGCCCGATGTCGCTGTCGAC
The DNA here is from genome assembly GCA_903927685.1 of uncultured Planctomycetaceae bacterium. The sequence goes on along the minus strand of CAIYOB010000460.1, from coordinate 27,631 downwards.
CAAGTGGTAGACGGCGGCCGCCTGGGGCGACCAACGGCGGATGCACAGGTCCTCGTCCAGGATCAGCGTCCCGATGCGGGAACTGGACAGCAGATTGTCCACGTCGTTCTGCACTTCGGTCAGCTCGATGATCTTGTTCTGGTACTCGGCGTTGACCGTGTACAGCTCCTCGTTAGTGCTCTGTAACTCCTCGTTGGTGCTCTGCAACTCTTCGTTGCTGGCCAACAATTCCTCGTTGGTGGCCTGCAGCTCCTCGTTCGACGTCTCCAACTCCTCGATCGTCGCCTGCAGGTTCTCGCGCGTGAACTGCAACTCCTGCTCCAAGTCCTGCAGCCGCTGGCCGGTCTCCTCGTCCATGTCGTACACCGCCCCCGCCTCGTCGGGCAAGGCGTGGCTGCCTTCCAGCCGCTCGAAAAAGACGCCCACCAGCGGCTCGTCATTCTTGCGGCCCGGCAGCAACTGCATCCGCAACCGCAAGGTCTGCGTGCCGTCCTCGTCCCGGAGTCGCACGTTGGTGTAGACCAGCTCGTCGCCGGTGCGAAAGACCTTCTGGATCCCCGTGGCCAGCGGAATGGCCAGTTCCCGGTTGACCATCTTGGAAATATCCAGCACGGCCCGCCCCGGGGGCATGGTCAACAAGCCGCGCGGCTCGCCCGCCGTGTAGCGGAGTTCCAGCTGTTCGTTGACCACCACCGCCAAGGGCACATAGGCGCACGCCAGCGAATCCAGTAACCGCGCCAGCAGACGCTCCTGGTGCCTGGCGTCGCCGCGGGACAGACGCCCGATTCCCGCCGCGACAGCCGGCAGCCGCGTTTCGTCCGGCTGCCGCGTCGGCTCGAGTTCGTTCAGCGGCGTGCGCGCCGGCGGCCGGCCCAGCGAGCGGTAGATCCGGGCCTTGCGGTCCAACGGCTCGAACCGATCCTCGGCCTCGCCGACCGTCTCGCTGGTCCCCAGCAACAGCACGCCGCCGGGATTCAAGGCAAAGCTGAACATGCTCAGCGCGTGCTGCTGCAAATTGGTCTGCAGGTAAATCAGCAGGTTCCGGCAACTGACCAGGTCGATCCGCGTGAACGGAGGATCCTTGACCAGGTTGTGCTGGGCAAACACGACCATCTCGCGGAGTGTCCGGGCAACCTGGTACGTCCCGCCATGACAGTAGAAGTACTTGGCCAGCAGGCCGGGATTCAAGTCGGCCGCGATGCTCTCCGGATAGACGCCCGTTCCGGCCTTGAGCACCGCCTCGCGGTCGATGTCGGTCGCAAAGATCTTGACGTCCCGGACCAGCCCCAACGTCTCCATGACTTCCCGGGTCAGGATGGCCAGCGTGTACGCCTCTTCGCCCGTGGAACAGCCGGCCACCCAGAACCGCAGTTCGCGATTGGCCCCCCGCTGCAGCAGCTCGGGCAACACGCGCTCCTGCAGATTCGCCATCACCTCCGGGTCGCGAAAGAAACTGGTCACGCCGATCAGCAACTCGCGATACAGGGCGGCCAGTTCCGCCGACGTCTGCTCGGCATACCGGACGTAAGCTTCGAGGTCCGGCACCTGGGTCACCGCAATGCGGCGTTCAATGCGGCGGGTGATGGTGCTGGGCTTGTAGTACGTGAAATCGACCTTCGTCTTGGCCCGCAACAGGGAGAACAGCCGCGTCAGCCCGGTCTCGTCGTCCAGGGCCCCCTTCTGCCGGTCCTGGCGAGTTGCGTAGGGGTGCCGAAGGCAGGCCACCAGCTGCGACGGCATCTGGTCGGGCGGTAGGACAAAATCGGCGACGCCGGTCGACGCGGCCGCGCGCGGCATGCCGTCGAACTTGGCGCTCTCCTGGTCCTGGACCACCACCAGCCCGCCCCATTCCTTGATCGCCCGTACCCCCCGCGCGCCGTCGCTGCCCGTGCCCGACAGGATCACGCCGACCGAGCGTTCGCCTTGGTCCTCGGCCAGCGACCGCAAGAAAATGTCCACCGGCAAGTTGATCCCGTCCCGCGGCTTCTGGTCTTCCAACAGCAACTGGCCGTGAAAGATGGTCAGGTTCTTCTTGGGCGGTATCAGGTAGATGTGATTCGGCGCCACCGTCAGCCCGTCGTCGGCCCGCAGGACCGGCATGTCGGTCTTGCGGGACAGCAGTTCGACCATCAGGCTCTTATGATCCGGCGACAAGTGCTGGATCACTACAAAGGCCATGCCGCTGTCTACGGGCGTGGCCTGAAAAAACGCCTGAATCGCCTCCAGGCCCCCTGCCGATGCCCCGATTCCGACGACCGCCACGGGCTGTCCGGATTCGAGGGGCAGTTCCACGGCCACCACAGGTTTGCCGATGCTCGGTTGCCCATTCACTTCTGCAACGTCCCTTCGTCGTGCAAACGGTCGTACAACGCACGCAGCCCTACCGGCTCGATCGTCATCTGCTCCAGCGGGGCGCACGATAGCCACTGCAGCAGCGGCGACAACTCGCCAGGCGTCTCGATCGTCACGCGCCCCTCCTCGCCCGCCTGGATCACAAGCTCTCGGTCCCATCCCGCCGGGACCGGCGGCAGCGGGCCCTTCAATCGTGCCCGAATCCGATGCCGACGCCGCAACTCGGCCATGACCTGGATTTGTACCAAACGCCCGGAACGGAGGAATGCGACGCGATCGCAGACGGCTTCGACCTCGGACAACACGTGCGACGAAAAGACCACCGTCCGCCCCTGCCCGCGGGCGTCGACCACCAGTTCGAGCACGATCCCGCGCACCGTGGGGTCCAGGTTCGCCGTCGGCTCGTCCAAAACCACCAGCGGCGTGTCGGCGGCCAACGTCGCGGCCAAGGCCAGTTTCTGGCGCATCCCGGTGGACATGAACGCGACGCGGCGGGATAAGTCCAGTTCGAGCCGTTCGGCCAACGCCGTCGCCCGCCCCAGATTCCCTTCCGGCCGGATGTCCGCAAAGAACTTCAAGACCTGCCGCCCGCGCATGGCGCGGAACAGGCGGGCTTCGCCGGGCAAGTACGAGACGCTGCGCCGCACGCGGACCGACTGGCGGTAACAATCCAGCCCGTCGATCCAGGCCCGCCCCGAGGTGGGCCGGAGATAACCCAACAGCAACCGCAGCAAGGTCGTCTTGCCCGCCCCATTGGGCCCCAGCAGCCCGAAGATCTCGCCGCGTTCGACCCCCAGCGTGCAAGCATCCAGCGCCGCCACATCCCGATAGCGTTTGGTGAGCGATTGCGTTTCGATCAACAAGACGTCACAACTCCCCAGACGAGCAAGGAGCGATCCCAGCCACGGCGGCCAGCATTGTCCCGAAATCCGCCCCCCACTGCAAGATCCAGCACCGCCGACGGTCCGATTACCGCCGCCCGCATGCCCAAGCAATGCTCACGAAATTACTTCCCCATTTCGGCTCAGTTCGTTTAACGCCGAGCCGGCAGGCGACGGCGGACCAGCGGGATGCGGCCACCCAAGCCGTCGCCTGCCGGCTGGGCGTTAAACGAGGACGCTATTTCGTGGACGATGCAACCGCGTTGCATCCCGGCCAAGGCCGGCCCCTCATCTCCCCGCTCGCCGCAGCCCCAAGGTTGCATCGCCCCCCGCTTCCCGGCTAAGATATCCAAGTCTCGTGCTGCCGCCGGCTCGGCTCTGGGAAACCGTCCATGTTCGGGATCGAATTCGGCTTCAATCACCCCTGGTACCTGGCGCTGCTCGCGCTGCTGCCCCTGCTGTGGGTGTTCAGCTTCCGCAGCCTGTCCGGCCTGGGACGCTACCGGCGGCTGTTCGCACTTGGCTTCCGCACGCTGGTCTTCATCCTGATCGTGCTGGCCCTGGCCGAAGTTCAAACACTGCGGACCAGCGACAAGATCACCGTGACGTACCTGCTGGACCAGTCCGAGAGCATTCCGCTGGCCCAGCGCCAGGCGATGCTGGACTACGTTCGTCAAGCCGTCGCCCGGCACCGCAACGCCGAACGAGGCGACTGTGCCGGCGTGATCGTCTTTGGCCACGACGCCGTGATCGAAGTCCCGCCGTTCGATGACGATGTTCCCTTCCTGAACCTGGACAGCACACTCGGCCTGCGGACCGACGCCACGAACCTGGCGGCTGCGCTGAAAATGGCGGGCGCAACGTTCCCGGAGGACAGCGCCAAGCGGATCGTGGTGATCAGCGACGGCAACGAGAATATCGGCGACGCCCGCGCGATCGCCAGTTCGCTGGCGGACCAAGGCGTCGGCATCGACGTGGTGCCTGTGCAACTGGCCAGTCGCGGCGAGATCCAGGTGGAAGAAGTGGTCTTGCCCAGCGACATCCGCCGCGGCCAGCCCGTCGAAGCACGCGTGGTCATCGACAACCTGACTTCCGACGCTGGCGCCGGGAACACCGTACGCGGCCAGCTCAAATTGATTCGCCAGGCGGGCCGCGAAGAGGAACTGCTGAACCCCGATAGTCAAGACGTGGAACTGAAGCCGGGCAAGAACGTCTTCTCGTTCCAGCACCGCATCGACGAGGTCAGCGTCTACACCTACAAGGCCGTGTTCACCCCGGACGACCCGCAGGACGACCGCGTTCCGCAGAATAACCAGGCGACCGCCTTTACCCACGTGCGCGGCAAAGGCCGCGTGCTGCTGATCGAAGACGCGGATCACAAAGGCGGCTTCGACTTCCTGGCCAGCCGGCTCCGTGAGAATAACATCGAGGTCACGATGCAGAGCAGCGACGCGCTGTTCACCAGCCTGGCCGAGTTGCAGGCTTACGATTGCGTCGTCCTGGCCAACGTCCCGCGGAGCAGCGGCTTGGACGCGAATTCCGTCTCCAGTTTCAGCGACGAGCAGATCCGGATGCTGGTCCAGAACACCGAGCGGTTCGGCTGCGGACTGGTCATGCTCGGCGGCGAGAACAGTTTCGGCGCCGGCGGCTGGGCGAACAGCGAATTGGAACAGGCCTTGCCGGTCGACTTTCACATCGAGAACGCCCGCATCCGGGCCGTCGGCGCCCTGGTCATGATCATGCACGCCTCGGAAATCGCAGAAGGCAACTACTGGCAGAAGGTCATCGCCCGCGAAGCGCTCAAGCCGCTGGGGCCGATGGACTACTGCGGGCTGATCCATTGGGGACCGGGCCGGGAAGAATGGCTGTGGCGGGAAGGCAATCGGGGCCTGGTCCGCGTCGGCGACCGCCGCAACAAGCTGCTGGCCGCCGTCGATCGCATGACGCCCGGCGATATGCCCCAATTCGACCCGGCCATGAAGCTGGCCCTGGGCGATTTCAACCAGGTGAACGCGTCGGTCAAGCACATGATCATCATCAGCGACGGCGACCCGGTGCCGCCCAGCTTCTCCACCGTCAATGCCTTTACGCAGCAGAAGATCAAGATCTCGACGGTCGCCGTCGGATCGCACGGTCCCGCGGGACACAAGACCCTGCAGGACATCGCCACGGCGACGGGGGGCCAGTATTACGTGGCGAAAAGCGCCAAAGCACTCCCGCGGATCTTCCAGATCGAAGCCCGCCGCGTGGCCCGGCCGCTGATTAAGGACCTGCAGGACGTGCCGCCGCGCCAAGCGTATCCGCATGAGATCCTGCAGGGCATCCGCGAACCGCTGCCGCCACTCCGCGGCTTTGTGATGACCACCGTCAAGCAGAATCCGCTGGTCGAAGTCGCCCTGGTGTCGCCCGATCCGCCCGACCGCCAGAATGCGACCGTCTTGGCCAGCTGGACCTACGGGCTGGGCCGGACGGTCGCCTGGACCACCGACGCCGGCCAACGCTGGGCCAACGCCTGGACCAAGTGGGAGAACTACGACAAGTTCTTCGCGCAGATGATCCGCTGGGCCATGCGGCCGATGAACGAGGAGGGGAAATTCTCGGTCGCGACCGACGTCCGCGACGGCAAGGTGCGGGTCGTCGTCACGGCCTTGGACAAGGACGACCAGTTCTTGAACTTCCTGAACATGTCGGCCGGGGCGATCGATCCGGACCTGGCGGACGTGGATGTCAAAATCGAACAGACCGCACCCGGCCGGTATGTCGGCGAGTTCCCCGCGGACAAGGCGGGCAGCTATTTCGTCAATATCGTCCCCGGCCCCGGCCAAGCGCCGATCCTGGCCGGCGTCACCGTGCCCTACTCGTCCGAATTCCGCGATCGCCAGACGAACCTCGAACTGCTCCGCAAGCTGGCGGCCCAAACGCCACAGGGCGGCCAGGCCGGCAAGCTGCTTGCCGGCGATCTCGAACGCGACAAGCTGCAGGGACTGGTCCAGTTCGATACGTTCCGGCAGAATCTGGCCAAGGCGACCAGCCGCCAGGACATCTGGCCGCTGGTGCTGCTGGTCACCGCCTGTGTGTTCTTTGCCGATGTGCTGGTCCGCCGCGTCACGATCCATTTCTATTGGCTCGGCCCAGCGCTGGCGTGGCTGTGGGCCCGCATGCGGCGGCGGCCGCAGGAAGCCGGGCCGGACGAACGCCTGGAACGACTGCGCAGCCGCAAGGCAGAAGTCAGCGGACAGCTGGACGAGCGGCGGGCCGCGGCCCGCTTCGAGCCGCAACCGGACGAAGCGGCCGGCGGCAAGCCCGCCTCGCTGGAGGAAGTGTTGCAGCAAGCCGGCGGCGCACCGCCCCCGCCGGCGCCGCCGCGTGCCGATGCGTCGGGCCCGCCCGAGCCGACCGGCGGAAAATCGTACACCGAACGCCTGTTGGAGGCGAAAAAGAAAGCCTGGAAGGATAAAGACGTATGAGTATTGCCGAGTCGATGCAGCAGCGGGCGGAAGAGTTTCGGCGGCGGTATACGGCCGTGCGCGAGCAGATCGGACGCGTGATCGTCGGACACGACGAAATCGTGCACGGCGTGCTGACCTGCCTGTTCGTCGGCGGCCATTGCCTGCTGGAGGGCGTGCCCGGCCTGGGCAAGACCCTGCTGGTGCGGACCCTGGCCCAAGCCCTGGACTTGCACTTCTCCCGCATCCAGTTCACGCCGGACCTGATGCCCGCCGATATCCTGGGCACGAACATGGTCCTGGAAACGCCTGAAGGCAAACGCACCTTCGAGTTCCAAAAGGGACCGATCTTCACGCAGATCTGCCTGGCGGATGAAATCAATCGCGCCACCCCCAAGACCCAATCGGCGTTGCTCGAGACCATGCAGGAAGGCACGGTCACCGTCGCCGGCACCCGGTACGAACTGAAACGCCCGTTCTTCGTCATGGCCACGCAGAATCCAATCGAACAGGAAGGCACGTACCCGCTGCCCGAAGCCCAGCTGGACCGGTTCTTCTTCAAGCTGCAGGTCGGGTACTCCAGCCGCGAGGAGCTGGCCACGATCGTTGAACGCACCACGCGCGGCATCACGGTCGCCGCCGAAAAAGCGATGGACGGCAGCGAGATCCTGCAGTGGCAACAACTGGTCCGCGAAGTCATCCTGGCCACGCACGTCCAGGATTACATCGTCCGCTTGGTCCTGGCGACGCATCCGGGCGGGCCGTTTGCCGTGCCGATCACCAACCAGTACCTGCGCTGGGGCGCCAGTCCGCGGGCTGCCCAAGCCCTGGCCTTGGGCGCCAAAGTCCGTGCGTTGCTCGAAGGCCGCTATAACGTCAGCTTCGAGGACGTGCGGCGGGTGTACCTGCCGGCCCTGCGGCACCGCGTGATCCTGAACTTCGAGGCCCAGGCCGAGGCGCTCGATACCGATCACGTGCTGCTGGACATCCTGGAAAAACTGCCGGAAAAGGCCGACGAACGCGTCGTCACGGCCACCGTGGCGCCGCAGGCTTGACGGCAGCCGGCCGCCGCACTCCCGATCGCAAAGGCGAACTCGAATCATGGCTTCCCGCCCCGCCGCATCCACGTTGCTCAGTCCCGAACTGCTGGCCCAGCTCGAGCGGCTCGAGTTGGTGACCCGCAAGGTGTTCCGGGGCCGGATGAAAGGCGAGCGCCGCAGCCGGCGGAAAGGGCAGAGCGTCGAGTTTGCTGATTTTCGCAACTACGTGCCCGGCGACGACTTGCGATTCATCGACTGGAACCTGTACGCCCGCCTGGAGAAACTGTTCCTCAAGCTGTTCCTGGAAGAAGAGGACCTGCACTTCTATGCCCTGATCGACGCCAGTGCCTCGATGTCGTTCGGCGAGCCCACCAAGCTGCAGTTTGCCAAACAACTGGCCGCCTCGCTGGGCTTCATCGGCTTGTGCCGCGCCGACCGGGTCAAAATCGAAGCCCTGGGAGGCACCCGCACGCGGCCCGGCCCCGTGCTGCGAGGACGGCAGAGCCTGTGGCGCATGCTGCAATACGTCGAAACGCTCGAGCCCGGCCTGAACGTCCCGCTGGCCGCCGGCGTCAAGGATTTCTGCCTGCAGAACAGCGGCAAAGGCATCCTGGTCCTGATCAGCGATCTGCTGGACAAGACCGGCTACGAGCCCGCCCTGCGATTCCTGCTGGCCCAGGACCTGGACGTGTACGTCATCCACCTCCTGGCGCCGGAAGAGTTGGAGCCGGACATCAAGGGAGACTTGCGGCTGGTGGACTGTGAAGACCAGGACATCGCCGAGATCACGGTCAGCCGGCCGCTGTTGGATCGCTACCGCCGGACCTTGGCCGCTTTTATCGACGGAGCCCGGGAATTCTGCACCCGCCGGGGCATCAATTACTTGATGACCAGCACCCGGACCCCCGTGGACCAACTGGTCTCCAGCTACCTGCGCCAGCGCGGCTTGGTCAAGTAACCGTTGGTTTAGTGCGTTGTCCAGGCGAAATGTTGGTGTGCCTGGGGTCGAGTGCAGCGAGCCCCCAGTCGCAAGAACTGGGGGATCGCCACTCGTACCTCGTGGCTCGACCCCAGCCACCCAACCCCAATTCTCAGCTTGGACAACGCCCTAAACCCCGCTTCGCACCACGCCGACGACCACGCCGCGAACGCGGGCGTTCTTGACGTAAATCGGCGGCATTTCGCTGTTGGCGGGTTGCAGGCGGACGCGGCGACGTTCCGGATACCAGTACTTGAGTGTGGCTTCGTCTTCCTCGTTCAGCGCCACCACCATCTGGCCCCGTTCTGCCGTGCCCGAACTGCGGCAGATCACGTAATCGCCGTCCGCGATGTGCGCCTCGATCATCGAATTACCGCTCACCCGCAACACGAACGTGCCAGGGCTGCCGAAGATGTCGTCAAAGTTGATCCGTTCGTTCAGCTCGAAGGCCTGATTCGTGAATCCGGCCGCGACCACACCGGCAAACGGCAGTCCAGGCTCCGCCTCGGCCCGCGCCCGCTTCCGCTCCGCCTGCAACTGAGGCAACTCGATCGCCCGCGCCTTGAACTCGTTGCGGATGATCAACCCCTTCTTCTCCAGCGCCTTCAAATGGCAAACGACGCCGTTGGGCGAGCGGATATCAAACGCGTCGGCGATCTCGCGGATCGTCGGCCCGAAACCACGGCGCTGGATCAAGTCCCGGATGAACTCGTAGATCGCCTGCTGCCGGATCGTCAGTTCGTTCCCCAACAGTTTTCTTCTCCGACCCATGATTCTCCCCCTGTGAGCAAGAAAATGACACCGCACGTCGCGCGGACCCCAGTGTGATTTTCTACAGTACTCTATACGACTGTACACACGCAAGAGGGGATCAGAAAAAAGGCCCACCCTAGCCCGAAGACGCATCTGGCGAATGGCACTACGTTTAGCATGGGCAGTCTTTGTGCTCGAGGTCGCTCGGTGGACGGATTGGGTTCTAGAGGTAGCCTCGGGATTCGTTCCAGGCGTCGTCACGTGCCGGCGGTGGATCTCGGAGGGTCGGTCCCTGGGGAAGGAGACCAGCGGTCGCTTCACGTGGCTGCGGTGCCCATCGTGCAGTGGGCTGCAACCGCCTTGCCGCACAACAGAGAAGCCAGCCGGGCGAGCATGCCGTCTGGCACTCGTAGCTTGCGATAGAAGCTGTCGAACGGGTGTTTCTGACGGGGCTGATCGAGGGAGATTTGACAGACCGGCTACGTCGTCTTATCCCGACACGAATATCCGAGGCTACTGTACTCGGCCCTGGTTACGATGTCGCATATGGTCGGGATGGCGCAGGTGACCGCGTCCTTTAGCGGGATTTACGTTCAGCGCGCCCGGAGGGACTCGAACCCCCAACCCTCGGTTCCGAAGACCGATGCTCTGTCCAATTGAGCTACGGGCGCTTCTGGTGGCGTTCTGCCGGATGGTCGTTGTTGTTGGCAAGTCTCAGGAAACCCTGTTTGACAGCCGTTTTGACACCCATTACCCTTTAGCCGTCGCACGCAAACAAACGGCCAGGATTTTGGAGGGGGCCACGGCTGGACCCGGGTTCCTTTCTGCCTTGCGTCACATGACGGGCTAGTTTATCCGATCCGAGCGAGGAAGGGAAGCGGTTGATGCCGCGGAGTCGAGGGTTGGACTGGATCGTACCGGGGCTTCTACCTTTCCACTCAAATGAAGTGCATTAACACTCGAGAGGTCGTGGATTCAGGGATTACTTCGGTTCTGCGATGGGGGGGAAGTGGCATTTCTTGACAGGACAAGGGAGACGACGAGATGACGCACCGCACTTGGACACGAAGATCGTTCTTGCGGACCGCTGCCAGCGGGGCAGCCTTGGGGTTTGCCCCACGGATCGTGCCGGCTTCGGCCCTGGGCCGCGGTCTGATGGCGGCTCCCAGTGAGCGGGTCTCGGTGGGCTTGATCGGGACCGGCCGGCAGCTGTTCTTCAAGAATTGGCCCCAGTTCGCCAAAATGCCCGATGTCCAAGTCGTGGCCGCGTGTGATGTCGATGCCTGGCGGCTGGGGCAAGTCCAGGCTGCGATCGAAAAGCACTATGCGGCTCAAATCGCCGCCGGCACGCACGGCGGCTGCAAGGCGTATCGCGACTATCGCGAGGTGCTGGGGCGCAATGACATTGACGCGGTGATGATCAGCACCCCCGACCATTGGCATGTGCCGCTGGCGATCGAGGCGGCTCAAGCCGGCAAGGACGTATCGCTGGAAAAACCCATTACCCGGTCGATCGCCGAGGGCCAGCGGTTGGTGCGAGCGATTCGCGACGCGGGCCGGGTGTTCCGTGTGGATAGTGAATTCCGCTCGGAAAAGTACTTCCACCGGATGGCCGAATTGGTCCATAACGGCCGGATCGGCAAGATCAAGTCCCTGCGCGTCGGCGTCCCGGCCGGGGACAACGTCGACTGTCCGCCCTCACCCGACATGCCGGTTCCCGAGGAGCTGGATTACGTGCGTTGGCAGGGTTCGGTGCCGCAAGCCTCCTATACCGTCAACCGAGTCCATCCCCGTAACGAGTTCGGGCGGCCCGGGTGGATGCGCGTCCTGGACTACTGCGACGGCATGATCACCAACTGGGGCGCCCACCTGTGCGACATCGCCCAGTGGTGTCATGGGACGGAGCGGACGGGGCCGGTCGAGATCTCGGGCGAGGGCGTCTGGCCGCCCGCAGGAAAGCTGTGGAACGTCTTGAAGTCGTTTCGTATTCAGTATCGTTTTGCGGACGGCACGACGCAGGAATACGAGACATCCAAGCCGTACGTGCGGATCGAAGGGACCGAGGGCTGGATCTACGGCGAATATGGCAAGGGCCTGGAGGCCGAACCGAAGTCGATCTTGACCTCGGAAATCAAGGATAGCGAGATCCACTTTCCGCTGAAGAGCGATAAACAGGATTTCATCGACGCTGTCAAGACGCGCGGCCGGACCCTGGAAGACGAAGAGGTCGGCCATCGTACGACCTCCCTGTGCCACCTTGGCCACATCGCCATTCGCTTGGGACAGACTCTGAAGTGGGATCCGCAGCAGGAGCATTTCGTCGGCAATGACGAAGCGAATGGTTACGTCGACAAGCGAATGTCGGCCTTGCCAGCTTGACAAGCGAGTGACTGCGAGGGAACCCGGCTCCCTGCGATACGTCGAATGCATGGGCGGAGTTGCTTGGCCTCTCGAATCTACCCGTAAAGGTGGTATCCGCGAAGGCTCTTCCGCCATAACCTGGACTGTGCAAACCAAAGTCGAACGAACTTCCATCAACCATGTTTCAGCTGGCAATTGCGTAGGCAATCAGCTATCAGACGGACTGGATATCGCTTGAGGTAGTGGGCTATGAAGAGTCGTTCAAGGCGTCACCTGCGACTGGAACAGCTGGAAGCTCGCCAGTTGCTCCATGGGGGGGAAACGCTGTCTGCGGTGGAGCTTGGTGAGGGCGAAGCCGTCGCGATGCCGGACTTCACCCTGACCGATGTGAACACCGGGTCGGCGACGGCCAATCAAGGTGTCTCGCCGCGGGACTATCTGCGGCATGTCACCGGCTGGTACTTTGGGACCGCGTTGTGAGGCTACTGCAGTAGCCAGTTTGGCTACATGGACACCATGCAGCAGGAGCTTCGCAGCTCATATCCGGCGCTGCGCATTGAATTGTTAGGCGTCAATGAAAAGGGGCAGGAACCGGGAAACGTTTCGGCCACGGCGGGACGCACCATTCCGTGGCTTCAGGACGTCGATGCCAATGTCGACGGCAAGTCCGACGTGTTCACCAGTTGGCAGGTAGCCCTGCGCGACGTCGTCATCCTGGACGGCACCAACGCCAAGGTGGGCGTCTACAACCTGAATTCCCACGACTTGGCCAACTCGAACAATTTCGCGACGTTGCGCGAGCTGCTCGTCGATGCGGCGATGGCCAGCCAGTTGCCGTGGCAAAACGCCGTCAATCGGCTGGATGTCGACAACAGCAATACGATCACGCCGCTGGACGTGTTGATCATCATCAATCGCTTGAACGGCACCGGCGCCGGCGATTTGCCGCCGCCTGTGACCGCCGAGTTGGTGCCGCCTTTCTACGACACCAGCGGCGAGAACCAGGTGACGGCCCTGGATGCGCTGCAGGTGATCAACTATCTCAACGCGCGACCGGTGAACGCGGGAGGTGAAGGCGAAGACGTGTCGTCGGCAAGTGTTGGGGCCGCGCATGCTGGGGACGGGCGTGAAGCCGCACTTGACCTCTCGATTAGCAGCTCCGCGGGGCGAAACGAACCCGCGACAGTACCGGCGCCGACGGTGGTGGAAGCCCTCGTTCCAATCGACGACGGACCCGACGACGCGTGGCGGAGCGGCGTGGATCTGGCCTTGGGACCTGGGCGGTTCAGCAAGTCGTCCATGATGCCCGCGACGGCCGCGTTTCGCGCGGCAGCCGATCCTGACGAATGGGACGACTGGTGGCTGAGCCCCGCGGAAATGTTCGGAGCCGCAGACGAATTAGCCATTCCGGTGTGAGTCCGGCGAGCCACCCTTTGCCATGCCGGCTCGCATGCCAATATGACCGCAAGGAGCCTCAATGAGTCAGGCACAGCAATTGATCATTAGCGTATCGGGCTTACGGGGCATCGTCGGCGCGGGCCTGGATCCGTACGTCGCCATCCGCTACGCGGCGGCCTTTGTGGGCGGTTTGCCGGCCGGACCGATCGTCGTGACGCGGGACGGGCGTGGCACGGGGCAGATGCTGGCCGCCGCGGTCCACGCGGGGCTCGTCGGTCTGGGACGCGAGGTCCTGGACGGCGACATCGCGGCGACGCCGACCACGGGCGTGCTGGTCCGCCAGTATCAGGCGGCGGGTGGGATTCAGATTTCGGCCAGCCACAATCCGCCCGAGTACAACGGTCTGAAGTTGTTCTCGGCGGCAGGACGCGTGATCAGCGCCGAGGCGGGGCAGGCCGTGTTGAACCGCTACCAGGCCGGCGAGGCCGCATGGGTGCCCCATCACGCGGTGGGCCGAATGACGAGGATCGAAGATACGCTCGCCGAACATCAGCGGTTGGTCCTGGCAACCGTGGACGTAGCGCGCATCCGCAAGCGTCGCTTTCGCGTCCTGCTGGACTCGAATCACGGCGCCGGGAGCCGGCTCGGACGCTCGTTGTTACAGCAATTGGGCTGCGACGTCACGGTCGTGGGCGAACCGCCGGACGGCCGGTTCGCCCACCCCGCCGAGCCCACCGAGGAGAACCTGGCTGGTCTGCGGACTCAGGTCACGGCCTGCGGGGCGGATGTGGGTTTTTGCCAGGATCCTGATGCGGACCGCCTGGCCCTGATCGACGAGACGGGCGGTTATGTCGGCGAGGAGTACACGCTGGCGCTGTGCTTGGACCATGTTTTGCGGCAGCGGCGGGGCCCGGTCGTCACCAACTGTTCGACCAGCCGCATGTCCGAAGATCTCGCGGCGACGTCCGGCGTGCCCTTCTTCCGCTCGGCCGTCGGCGAGGCGAACGTCACGGGCGCCATGCTGGAGCACGCCGCGGTGTTCGGCGGCGAAGGCAATGGGGGACCGATCGATCCCCGCGTCGGCTACGTCCGGGACAGCTTTGTCGGCATGGCGCTGATCCTGGACGCGTTGGCCGAGCGCGACCAGCGGCTCAGCCAATGGGCGGAGGCGTTGCCCCGCTATGCGATGTGCAAGACGAAATTCACGCTCGCTCCCCAGCGCACCGCAACGGTCCTGGACGCGTTGGAGGCCCGCTTCGCCGATGCTCGGGCCGACCGCCTGGACGGCTTGCGACTGGATTGGCCCGGCAAGTGGCTGCTGGTCCGGGCGAGCAATACCGAGCCGATCGTGCGGGCGATCGCCGAGGCCCCAACGCGAGACGAAGCCGAGCGACTGTGCGCCGCAGCGGGCCGCGTGATCGCCGCCGGTGGGGCAGACGCCTGAAGCGTGCGAGCACAGGGCTTCCCCGCGCCGATTCAGCCCCGTCGCACAGCGGCATCAAAGACCTGGCCGTACTCGGCGGCGGCCCGGTCCCAGTCGAATTTCAAGGCTTGTGGGTATAGGTTGGCCAGCATCCGCCCATACTGTTGTGGTTCCGCTTGGAAGATGCGGGCGGCCTCTTCCAGAGCGGCGGCGAGTCCTCGAACCAGCGTTACGTACAGGGGAAAGTGCATCCGACTGGCGGGCTCCGCGGCTTCCAGGATCGCTCGCCACTGGCGGCCTTGCTGCTCGGCCGTGCCGACCGTGTGCGGCCGATACAGGATTCCCGTCGCCTGTTCGGGGTCTTCCCGCACGGCGATGACTTGATGCACCAATCCGCCGGTCGCATGGGCCACGACCGGCGCCCCCTGCAGGTACGGCTCGGTGGCGGCCCCGAACGGCTCGTGCAACGAGGGCATGACGCAGTAAGTCGCTCCCGACATGCTCTCCAGGTAGCCCTGCTGCATGCGGAACGGGAAGATCACAACCTCTCCGGCCCGCTCGCGGGCCACCGCGCGCCACAAGTCGAGAAATGCTTCGGCCCGGGCGGGCACGATCGGACAAACGATGAACTTGGCGGTCCCCGGCGGCAAGCTGCGTACCGCTTGGGCCAGCACGTCAAATCCTTTCTGCCCCGGGTCCATCCGCCCGAACATCATGAACACGGGCAGTGCGGCCGGCAGATGCGTCAAGTCTTCGTCGCCATCCGCCAGCAGGCCGCCGATTCGAGCGGGCGGACGGTATTCGGTCAAGGCTTTGAGCATCTTGGCTCGCTTGGCCGACTTCTCGGCCAGGATCAACGCAAAGTCGCCTCGCGTTGCCCGCTCGACGGCCTCAGTCGAAAACGCACAGTGGGGCTTCATGAACAGGCCGTTGTCGATCCCGACCAGGCCCCGCAGGCGAAAGACCCGCTGCAGATGGCTGGCAAAGTGCACCGTCTGCAGCGGGTGGCTCGTCAAGTCCCGGGCGAATTGTCGACTGACGGTCGACATCGGCGCGTCGAACAACGGGATCATGCATTCGTAGACGGTCGCGCGGCGGCGGTCCGCTTCCGCAGCCTCTTGCGCTGCGGCGCCCGTCCGGACCGGATCGCCCACCAGGGGCGTCCCGAGGACCGGCGGCTTCGGCCAAGTGTCAATCTCGGTGGCATCGGCATTCGGACTGCCCGTCGTAGCGGGCTCGGGGCGGGGCCACTGCTCGCCGCTGGCGCGGAGGGTGATCTTCGCCAGATCGGCCAGTGTCACGCCGCAATCGTAGGGATTGTGCGAGGTCAACACGACGGCAGCCGATTCGAGCCCATCGTTCAGGACGGCTTCCTTGACCGTCAGTGCGGTCGCGGCAAGTTGCCAGTCCTGGACATGGACGATGAGGTTCCGAGTCAGGCCCAGCTTTCGCAGCACGTGGGGAATCGCAGCGGCGGCAAACAGCCCGTCACGCAGCAGCAGAGGATTCGAATCAACCCCGGGATGTTCGGCGCTGGAGTGATCGTACGGATCGCCGCCGGCCGGACCGCCCGGAGCGTCGAAAAACGCGTCGGCTCCGAACAGATACCAAGCCACACCTTGGCTCTCGTAGCGGTAGATCGTGGTCTTCTCGAACCGGCCGTCGAACGGAACATCCACCTCGCCGACGATCACGCCTGGCGGGTGGGGGGCTTTTTTCAGCCGGCGGTGAAAAGGACTCAGGACAACCGCCTGGGCGCACACCTGACCCAGAGCGCGAGGCAGATTATCGGCCACGGCAAAGATGCCGCCACTCCGGGCATAGTGGTTCTCGTAGACCGCGTAGACAACCGTGCGGCAAGCTGCGTCGATTCGCTGCCGGGCCGCCTCGATCTTGCGGAGTTCGCCATCGGCAAATAGCGGACGCAGGGCCCAGAGTTGGGGAGCCGACTTGGCTAATTCGGATTCGAGGCTGGGGTAATTGTCCATGCGTTTTTCTTTTTCCAACAAACCGGTCTCGGGGCCGAAGGGCCGTAAGAGGAATCCGTATGTCATATCCCAGTTGAACGCCCGGAAGGGGCTTCGTCAATCCGTCGCAAACGCCCGACGTGTCGGGCGCCCGACGCATTGCACTCGCCCGAACTGGCGGCCTGCGGTGGCAAGGAGCGGATGGTTGAACCGAGGGCGGCGGAGTTTTTCCGCCAAGCGGTTGACATCAGGGGCGATACTCACAACGATAACTTGGGAGACCTCCGGCGAACGGCGGGCGTCAGCCCGTCCGGTTTGTTTGTCGAGCCTATTCCATGAATTCCCTTTCGCGCCATTCGCTTACTGCCGCCGAGCGTCCCGGCTTCACGCTGGTCGAGTTGCTGGTGGTGATCGGCATTATCGGGGTTCTGGTGGCCCTGCTGTTGCCAGCCGTGCAGAGTGCCCGCGAGGCGGCCCGGCGGGCGCAGTGCGTCAACAATCTTCGGCAGATCAGCTTGGCGGCGCACAACTTCCACGGGGCGGTCAAGCACTTTCCGCCAGGATACCTCGGGCCCTGGCCGCCCGTGGAGACGCCTCCTGTTGGCGACCAGTTTGTGGGAGTCCTGCCGTATTTGCTGCCGTACCTGGAACAGCATGCGGTCCACGAACGGATCGAAGTCGAAATGGATGTGGCCAAGGTCGCTGGCGGATGGTGGACCGACGCGTCGACTTGGGCGGTTTCGCAGGCCAAATTGGGCCTGTTCCTCTGCCCGTCCGACGACCCGTATGCCAACGTCACGGGGACCTTTGTCGGGTTGCACACCTGGTGGGACAAGAACAACACCAAAACACCGCCGGGGCAAGTCTGGCTGACGGGATTGTACCTGTCGCTCGGGAACGGCGGGGCGAGTCTTGGCCGGACGAACTACGTCGCCAGTGCCGGTGGGATGGGACTGACGGAAAACGCCTACTGGGACGTGTACCGCGGACCGATGTATAATCGGTCGGTGCGTTCGCTGGCAGACGTGATGGATGGCACCAGCCACACCTTTCTGTTCGGCGAAGCGCTCGGGGGCCAGTCCGGGAATCGGCGCGACTACGCGCACAGTTGGATGGGCAGTGGTTCCCTGCCCACAGCCTGGGGGCTCAGCGATGCGGCGTACTTTCGGTTCAGCAGTCACCATCCAGGGATTGTCTATTTTGGCTACTGCGACGGCTCCGTGCGGCCCTTGGCGACGACCATCGACGACGATGCGATGAAGACCATGGGCGGGATGCACGACGGCGACACGCCTCGCTGAGCCGCAGGTCCGACAGGAATCAGAAGTGAGTAAAACCCGCATGTCGACCCGCCAAGCCGTTGCGCAAACCAGTTGGTACGACGCGCCACGCTACTATGATCTGGCCTTCCGTTCGGAGACGCTGCCGGAGGCAGACTTTATCGAAGCGGCGTGCCGCAAGTACTACGAATTCCCCGTTCGGCGATTGCTCGAACCGGCCTGCGGGACCGGGCGTCTGGTGGCCGAGTTGGCGGCGCGCAACTACCAGGTGACGGGATTCGACCTGAGCGAGCCCGCGCTGGCGTATTTGCGGCGCCGCTTGGCTCGCCGCCGGCTGCAAGCCGAGGTGTTCCGAGCGGACATGGCCGATTTCTCGCTGGCTGATCCCGTGGATGCGGCCTACAACACGTTTGACAGCTTCCGCCACCTGCTGACCGAGGAGGACGCCCGCCGGCACCTGCAGTGCGTGGCGGACCATCTTCGCCCCGGCGGAATTTACGTCCTGGGGTTCCACCTGCTGCCTCCCGATGCCGACGAGGACTGCACCGAACGGTGGACCGAGCGGCAGGGCGGGACGCAGGTCACGGTGACGCTGCGCGTGACGGGGAGTGACCGGCGGCGGCGGCTCGAGACGATTCGCATCAGTCTGCTGGTTCGGCGCGGAGGCAACGAGTTGCGGCTCCGCGACGAGTTCCCCTTGCGGCTGTACACGGCCCGCCAGATCCGCCGGTTGTTCACGCGCGTTCCGGCGTTCGAACTGCTGGACGTGTACGATTTCTGGTACGAAATCGACCAGCCGCTGCAATTGAACGACGAGATCTCCGATACCGTGTTCATCTTGCGAAAACGCGGTTCGGCGTGATCGCTGGAGACGATGCGATGACCCGTTGCGCTGTCCGCCTCGCGGCCTGCAAATGGAGCGACTGCCTGGCGGATGCAAGCGTTGCCTATGGCGTGGATTGCTTGTCCTGTCGGTGATACGTGCCGCTCCGCCCGCCGGATTTCTGCTCCAGGCGAATCCGCTCGATCGTCATTTCCCGGTCCACCGACTTGCACATGTCGTACACGGTCAGGGCGGCGGTCGAGGCGGCGACCAGGGCCTCCATTTCGACACCGGTCTTGCCCGTAATCCGCACGGTGGCGACGATTTCCAAGAGGCCGCTATCCGCGAAGGCGAACGAGATCTCGATGGACTCTAGAGCCAACGGATGGCACAAGGGAATCAGATCGGCAGTTCGCTTGGCCGCCATGATGCCGGCAAGCCGGGCGACCTCCAAAACGTCGCCTTTGGCGACATTTCGATCCTGAATCAGTTTGGCCGTACCCGGCAGCATGCGAACGAGCCCGCTGGCCTGCGCCAACCGATTCGTGATCGGCTTGTCGCTGACGTCCACCATGCGGCTCGCGCCGTCGGCATCAAAATGCGAAAGAGACGAAGACATCCTGCATCAACCGTGGGAACGCTGTGGGCGCAACAAAAAACGCCCACCAAGTGGGCGTTTTCGCGAAGACGGGGAAGGGATACCGGGGCCGGGAACCCCGGTATCTCCGCGGGTCGATTCGTTCGACCACCCCATCATCTGTATTCAAACCATCGTGCGGGTCAGTTCACGACGGATTAGCGAGTGCGGCGAGGTCAGGTCAAGTGCGGGGACGAGAGAGAACCAGTGGGTCAGACCAGTTCCTTCTTGGCCCCGATCAGCGTTCGCAGGCGTTCCGCGAGGAGTCGCGCATCGAACGGCTTCTTGAATGTTTCATTGATGCTGGAACGATCAAAGCTCATCGGCTGGCCGTCATCCGGCAGCAACGCGATCAGGATCGTCTCCGAGAAATCGACATTTTTCCGCAGGTTCTGACAAATCTGCAAAGCCTCGACTTTGCCGATCGAGAAATCCACGCAAATGCAGTCCGGGTGGAAGCTCTCCGCCTGAATTCCCGCCTCGAAGCCGCTGGCGGCGACAGCGACCTTAAAGGCCCGTTCAGGGGGTAGTTCGCGTTTCATGTTCTCGATCAGCACCTGATCTTGAGCCACGATCAGCACCTTGGCCATGGCCTCGTCTTCGAGGTCGCCCAGGGGCATCCCGTGCTCTTTCAGAAATCTGATCAGGTATTCCCTGGGGATGCGTCGGTCTTGGGATCCGGGGATCCGGTAGCCCTTCAGCCGGCCGGAGTCGAACCACTTGCTGACCGTGCGCGGGGCCACTTTGCAGATCTTCGCGACCTGTCCAGTTGTGAACACCTTCATCGCAGGTTCTCCATAACTCTCTCTTGACTCGTCCTCTTCCGCGTCCCAACCGAAAGGCTGCACGCGGGGTCTTGTCCCCCTGTCTGCAGGAAACGCCTCTTCCGTGGCGTTGGTTCGGCCGGTGGGGCGACCGAATCTGCTGCAGGCATCTGGGTCGGGGTTTGACGCTCGTTACGCTTCTGCGCGGCTTTGACTCAGCTCCTTCTGATCTCCGCCAAAAGAATCATCGACAGCTTGAGTTCTTAAAATTGGTTAAAATCCACAAAATGGAGAAGCTCGTTCCGCCCGCCACCAAAGGCATACTAGAACCAATTGGCTCTATCGCTTGGCGTGGTGGTGCCGTTGCAGAGAGTCGTCCTGCGAAGAATCTGCGAGACCCAATCGTCCCTCAAACTCCGCGAAGGCAAACCCGAAGCCATAGGCAGGACCCCCCTGCTCGGCTCGTTCGGCTTGGGAAGCGTACCGGCTGGTCGCAATGTACGTTTCGGAACAAACCTTCCGATTGTAAGTTTCGAATCGAAGGGGCGGTTTACTTTAAGAAACGTTTCCAAGTTGCTGGCGCGTACGCTGAAGTTCGCTAGTTTCCCTGCGGCCAAGCCCCACCTGGCATGTTGGAGAGCGGACGGAACCGCTTTACAATGACTTCGGTGACGCGGATGCGTCCGATCGACGGCGGGGCGGTAATCCCCACAAACCACGGAGGCAGGCGGTGAAGTCAGCGAATCGAGTCGACGTTCGTGCCAACGAATCCCTGGAAGATCCTGACGAGCTTGGGGCAGAGGAGTATGGCGGGATCCTGCCGTCGTATAAGGACACCTCCGAGCAATGGCGGCACACCAGCCCCCAGACGCGTGCCGCCCTGCTGCGGGCGATGGGATTCGATCCCGACGCTCGGCCCCCCTTGACCGATCCCCGGGTGCGAGTCTTGAGCCTGGGGCAGACGCTGGGGCTGGTCCAGCCAGGCGAGTTGACTCTCGAGGACGGGACGCGGTTTCGAGTCGACGGCCAGACTCCGCCCGACCTGCCACTTGGGTATCACCAGTTGCAGGCTCTGGATAGCGGCGAGCAGACCTGGATCATTCAGCGCCCTGCCAGTTGTTGGCTGCCGGCCGACGCGAAGGCTTGGGGGTGGGCCGTTCAACTGTATGCAACGCGGTCTGCGGCCAGTTGGGGATTTGGCGATCTGGGCGACTTGCGACAACTGGCGGCGTGGTCGCGGCAAGTGGGCGCCGACGTCCTGCTCTTGAATCCGCTGTGCGCCGTCGCGCCCGAGTTGCCTCAGCAGGCCAGTCCCTACTACCCCAGCAGCCGGCGGTTTCGGAACCCGTTGTATCTGCGCGTGGAGGAGATTCCCGGCGCGGCCGAGGCGGCGGGCGACGTGTCTCAACTCGCCGTCACGGCGCAGGCCCTGAACGCGACGCGCCGGATCGACCGGGACCAAGTCTTCCGGCTCAAAATGGCCGCCCTGGAGAAGATTTGGAGTCGGAGCGAAGCGGATTCAAGTTTTGAGCGGTACTGTCAGGCGATGGGCGAGTCGTTGCATGGTTTCGCCTCGTTCTGCGTGTTGGCCGAGCGTTTCGGAGGCGACTGGCGCACGTGGCCAGCCGAGTACCGGCGGCCGGATGCGCCGGCGGTGCGACGGTATGTCCAGGAGGCTTTTCAGAGACTGCGCTTTCACCAGTGGCTTCAATGGCACCTGGAACGGCAACTGGCCGGCGCGGCGGCCGTCCTGCCGTTGGTGATCGACCTGCCCATCGGCGTTTCCCCGGGCGGCGCAGACGCGTGGCAGTGGCAGGATGTGCTGGCCACAGGCGCTACGGTGGGCGCGCCGCCGGACCAGTTCAACATGGAGGGGCAGGATTGGGGCCTGCCGCCGTTCATTCCGCATCGGCTGCGTGCCGCCCGATACGCGCCGTTCATCGAGACGATCCGCTCGTCGCTCCGGCACGCCGGCGGCCTGCGAATCGATCACGTGATGGGCTTGTTCCGGTTGTACTGGATTCCCGAGGGGCTGGGGCCAAAGCGGGGAGCCTACGTGCGCTATCCGTGCGACGAGATGTTGGCGATCATCGCCGTCGAGAGTCATCGAGCCCGAGCGTGGATTGCGGGCGAAGATTTGGGAACGGTCGAAAAGCACGTCCGCCGTCAACTGGCGGAGAACCGCATGTTGTCCTACAAACTGCTGTGGTTCGAGGATCAACCGCCCAGCGAGTTTCCGGAACTCGCGCTCGCCGCCGTCTCGACGCACGATTTGCCGACGATTGCCGGACTCTGGACTGGTGCGGACTTCGCGGCTCAAGAGCGGATCGGCCTGCAGCCCAATGTGGAGGGCTTTCAACAGATCCGCGACCGATTGGTTGCGGCGACGGCCGTCAGCGGCGTCGCCCCGCCGACGGAAGTCGTGGCCGGCGCCTACCGAGCGTTGGGTCAAGCACCGTCGGCGGTGCTCGCGGCCAGTCTGGACGACGCCCTGGCGGTGGAAGAGCGTCCCAACATGCCGGGCACGGTGGTCCAGTGGCCCAATTGGTCCTTAGCGCTGCCGCAATCGCTGGAGCAAATCGAGTCGCTGGACCTTCCTCGGCGAATCGCTGCCGGTTTGAATCGCGCCCGGTGAAGTGCGCCGTCGGGCGAGTGGGGTGGCATTGCTCCGCCCGTGCCGGATGTAACGAGTGATGCCGAGTCTGCGTCCGCGCTGAGAAACGCTTTGCGAGTGACAACGACTTCGCCGGATGTACCTTTTCCGTGAGGACGCAGGGGTTGCGGTCCGAAGCAGCGGAGGAGGATCCGGTGGCAGTCTTGGAATGTACGGCAGCGTTGAACGACTGGGAAGCAGCCGGCGAAGTGCCTGAGCCAGGCAAGTTCGTCCGCGTCGCCCGGCCGGAACTCTGCTGCGATCCCGTCTGGGAGGCCGCCTATCGACGGTTCGAAAGTCCGGAAGCGGAGGTTCGCAAGTTCCGCCAGCGTCTGCGCTGGCTGGGAGCCCGCGACTGGCCGCGATCGGCTCGTATTGTCGAGCTGTTTTGCGGCCGAGGAAACGGTTTGGTAGCCTGCGAGCGACTGGGCTTCCAACGTCTGGAAGGCGTCGACTTGTCCGAATCCTTGCTTCGCGAGTACCGGGGTAGTGCCACCTGCTATCTGGCCGACTGCCGCGCTTTGCCGTTTCCTGCCGCGTCCCGGGACATCGTCACCGTGCACGGTGGATTGCATCATCTGAGCCGCTTGCCGGAAGACTTGGATCGAGTCCTGTCCGAGGCCCGGCGAGTGCTTGTCGCGGATGGTTTGCTGGCATTTGTCGAGCCCTGGAGGACGCCGTTCTTGACGCTGGTGCACGCGCTCGCCGCACAGCCATTGGCTTGCCGAGCATGGGGAAAATTGAGTGCTCTCGAGACAATGATCCGGCGCGAGGCGGGGACGTACCAGCGTTGGCTGGACCAACCGGAGCGGATTCTGAGCTTGGTCTCCCGGCATTTCTCCACCGTGCGGGCGCAAGTGGCGTGGGGCAAGCTGCTGTTCTTGGGCCGGAAACGGCTCCTTGAATGCGGCTGTCCCGCGACGGTGAAGGCACTCGCGATGGATTTCCCGGAAGGTCCGACAGGCAGATGATGGCGTTACTATTGCTGCAGCACGCGGCGCTATTTGTCATGTGCTTCGCGTTCGGGCTCGCTGTCGCCGCGATCCTGCCGAGGAGGCTAATGACACTAGTCCGGAGGGTCACACGCAGTAGGTCTGCACCCTGGACGCTGCCCGTCTCGGTTGGCATTCTGGCCTCCTTGTTGGCCAGCGGCATCTCCTTCCTCCGCCTGCCGGTGCCGCAAGTGCACGACGAATTCAGCTATCTTCTGGCCGCCGACACCTTCGCCAGCGGCAGGCTCACCAATCCGCCCCACCCGATGTGGCCGTATTTCGAGACGTTTCACGTCCTGCAGCAACCGAGCTACGCATCGAAATACCCACCAGCTCAAGGGGCACTCCTGGCGCTCGGCAAGGTTGTGGCGGGATCGCCCACGGTAGCCCTTTGGTTGGGCATGGGGCTCGCCGCGGCCGCGGTGACCTGGGCGCTGCGCGGGTGGATGCCATCGAGATGGTCGCTGCTAGGTGGTTTGCTCGTGGCCCTACACGGGAATCTGCACGTCCTGTGGGGGCAGACATACTGGGGAGGGAACGTCGCGTTTATCGGTGGCGCGTTGCTCATGGGCGCCTATCCGCGGCTAGTACGACACGGACATTTCCGTGACGCCTGTTGGCTGGGAATCGGCCTGATGATCCTCGCCAACAGCCGCCCTTACGAAGGACTGGCAGTTAGTCTGCCAGTGGCCGGAGCCATCTTGTCTCGGTACTTCGGACCGCGTCGTCCGCCGTGGGCAGCCACATTCCGCATGGCTTCGGCGCTGGGCTTGACCTTGGGGATTACCTCGTTTGGGATGGCCTACTACAACGCGCGTATTACGGGGCAGGCAGGCACCCTGCCGTACATGGCCTACGAGAGGATGTACAGCCAGACGCCGTTGTTTCTGTGGCAGCAGCCCCGGCCAGCGGTCGCACACCGAAACAACATCATGCGACATTTCTGCTCGACTTTTGAACGCGCGGCATTTGCGCGGCAACGGACCCCTTCGGGATACTTGAAAAGCAAGCTGCACTTCCTGCTGATTGCTTGGCACTATCTCTTGGGCATATCGTGGACGCTCGCGCTGATCTTCGCAAGTGATCTACTCGTCAGGCGGCGGTGGCGGCTTCCAATCGCGATGGTCCTGATGTCGCTGCTGGCCGTGGCGGGAACGACTTGGAGCAACACCAATTATCTCGCTCCAACGGTGGCGCCGCTGGTTCTAGCGGTCGTGTTGGGCATCCGGCGGCTGCGCGTCTTGACTTGGCGACGACCCGCTCGGCGGTCGACGGTGGCGAGGGGGCTGGTCTTGTCTCACGTTCCTGCCTTCATTCTGTTCGTCAGTGTCTATCTTGCCGGTCCCGCTTCGGAGTTTGCTCTTACGAGGGCACGCATTCTCGACGATTTGGGCCGCACATCTGGGCAGCATTTGGTCTTAGTCCGCTACCACCCAGACCACGATGTCCGGTGCGAGTGGGTCTACAACGACGCTGACATTGATGCCGCAAGAGTGGTCTGGGGCCGCAGCTTCGGAGGAGATGCCGATCGTCGCCTGCGGGAGTACTTTGGCGATCGCCGCATCTGGTTGCTGGAGGCTGATGAGACGCCGCCACGAATAAGGCCTTACCCAAGCGTCGCGCGGCCGGAATCGGCCCATGTGGCACCGCGTGAGGGAAATCGCACAACTCGCCGAGGAGCAGCCGATGGTGCGGGCTGCATGCATGAACTAGAGCATTCCGCGTATTGCGCCACGAGTCCCCAGAGAACCGACGCTTCTCTTCAACGGCAGGCGAAGAGAGCATCTAGCAGGGACTAACCTAGAGATGGACGCCGCAAGAGTAATCTGTTGGAGACGCCCAAGCCATGCCTACTGACACAACACCCGTCATCTGGGAAGCACCCGTCACATGGGTTGACGTTCCATCAAGCCCCGCGTCCCCCGGGACGCCCTCCCTACCTGCCCCGGGCATCGAGTTGTCGGTCGTCATCCCTTGCCTGAACGAGGTCGAGACGCTGGGCACCTGCCTGCGGAAAGCTCTTCGGGCGTTGGAGATGGGGCGCATCGCTGGGGAGATCATCGTGGCAGACAATGGCAGCACGGACGGCTCCCAGGAACTCGCCCGGCAGCTCGGCTCGCGTGTCATCGTCGTACGGGAGAGGGGATACGGCTGCGTTCTAAGGGGCGGGATTGCCGCTGCTCAAGGACGATACGTCATCATGGGCGATGCCGACGACAGCTACGATTTCGCAGAGATTCCGCGGTTTCTTGCTGCGTTGCGTCAAGGCGAGGATCTGGTCATGGGCTGCCGGCTTTCGCGCGGCGGCGGGCGGGTATTGCCCGGCGCCATGCCGGCGCTCCATCGCTGGATCGGCAACCCCCTGCTCTCCCGGATCGCCCAGAGCCTGTTCGCGGCCCCTGTCCACGACATCTATTGCGGCTTAAGGGGGTTCTCCAAATGCAGCTACGAGGGCTGGGGGATGGATAGCCCGGGCATGGAATTCGCAATCGAAATGGTGATCAAAGCCAGGCTGCTGAAGCAGCGGATCTGCGAGGTCCCGATTACCTTGCACCCAGATGGCCGCCAATCGGGACGTTCACACCTGCGCACCTTTCGCGATGGTTGGCGAAGCATTCGGTTCCTTCTGAAGAGCCGCTGGGATCGGCACCAGCTTACGGACTTGCTGGAACGGCGTGCGGTGGAAGTAAATCCCTCCGTGCACTCGACATGGCAGCGGCAGAGTGGCAAACCTCGCGTTGAGCCGTCGGCAGTCAAGAGTTGGAAAGCGGCCGGAAGCCCGTTCCGCCTTGAACACCAGAGAGGGGGCGAGGAAAGCCGTTTCGAGCTTCGCAAATCAACAGGCAACCGCATGGCGGCGAGTGCTCGGCTGGCGCCGGAGACCGACCGTCCTGGCTGCCTCGCTCGGTGTTGGGACAAGTTGCACACGTCTTTCGTTCATTCCCGCCGCGTCCGACGGCTCTCGAAACGCCTCGCCGTGTGGCTTCCCTACGGGGCCCGCGTCTTGGACATCGGTTGCGGTGACGGTCGGCTGTCCCGTGCGATCAGCGACGAACGGCTGGATCTGCAGTTACAGGGCGTTGAATTGAGACGGCGCTTGCCCTGCCATATTGCCTGCGATGAATTCGACGGCCGCCACCTTCCGTTCGCGGACGGGAGCTTCGACGTCGCGATGTTAATCGATGTCCTGCATCATACCGCGGATCCGACCGTGATCCTGCGCGAGGCGACTCGCGTGGCCAGGCTCGGTGTCGTGATCAAGGACCACCTCCTGTGCGGCAGGTGTGCTGACCTCACACTCCGCATGATGGACCGCCTGGGAAACCTCCAGCATGGCGTACCGCTGCCCTTTACGTACTGGACACGGAAACATTGGCTGCGGGCATTTTGGGAGCACGGCCTACGGGTGGAGCGCTGGGAAGAGCGTCTCAGCCTGTATCCGTGGCCGGCGAGCCTGCTGTTCGACCGCTCGTTGCATTTCCTGGCCGTGCTACAGGTCGGAAGGCCGCCCGTCCAGCTACGGCCTGAGTTGGCTTCCGGTGAGCTTCTAGCCCCCGTCGCGCTGCCGGAATGGGGCTCCGCCGAGTGCTAGCGACCCGTCTGGGTATCCCCTGCGCAACGACTGATTCTGGCAGCCGGTCAAGGGCTGGGCGACAGCGTTGTGGGCTTGTGGCTGAGTAATGTGGATACTCCGAGGGCGCTTGCTACTCCACTAGGCCTTAAACAAGCGAAGGCTCCGTGGAATTTGCGGTAGAATTTTTCAGAAAACACGAAAACCCTCGGGTTTCTTGGGTGGTACATGGAGTGTAAGGAATCTCCATCACCTCAGACACGGAGGGTTTTCGAGTGAACTTTAGGGTACGAAGAAAGTTGGCCGAACGC